>NC_004193.1:2668338-2989068 GCF_000011245.1 Oceanobacillus iheyensis HTE831 | reverse complement strand
GACTCTGATTTAAGAAGTATATTACTTACTTCTGCTGGCCCTTCCGAAGGGAAATCAATGACGACAGCGAATTTGGCGATTGTTTACGCTCAGCAAGGAAAACGTGTGTTATTAGTAGACGCTGATTTACGTAAACCAACCATACATTACACTTTCCGCTTGGATAATCTTCGAGGACTCAGCAATATTCTTGTAGGTGAGACTTCGTTAAGAGATGCCGTAGAATCTAGTGATGTAGAGAATTTGGATTTAATTTCTTGTGGTCCAATCCCTCCTAACCCTTCGGAATTACTTGGTTCAAAACGTATGCAATTTTTTATTGAAGAAGCGAAGCAATCCTATGATATTGTCATTTTTGATATGCCACCTGTACTTGCGGTGACAGACGCACAAGTAATGTCAAACTTTGTTGACGGCACGATTCTTGTCGTGAGAAGTAAACAAACGGAAAACGATGCAGCTAATCGAGCGATGGAAGCACTACAATCCGTAAACGCAAATGTACTCGGTGCAGTATTAAATGATCGTGATAAGAAAGATGCAAATTACTATTATTACTATGGAAGTTAAATAACTAAAAGAGCGCAGCGAAGTTAGGATGCGCTCTTCTTTTCGTTGTCTGGATACAATACTAATTTATACATGATGATAAACTTTGTCATTTATCTAAAATCATGCGATTGGAAGATAAAATCTATGACTTTTCTATTACTGAAAAAACGTAGATAATTGTGAGTAATTTTGCTAGTATAGAACAGTGGTAAATTTTACCTATTGTTAATTGTGTTTTATACCGAAAGACATACGAAATATTAGGTTATTTATTGTATTCCTCAGAAAACTAACGTATAATACGCTTGAATAGTTAAATAATTCGAATAATTGATATTTGATAGATTAATATATAGAAAGGAAGGTTTTTCAACTGTGATAGATATTCATACACATATTTTACCTGGCATTGATGATGGTGCAAAAACGGAAGAAGATAGCATTGCCATGGCAAAACAAGCGGCTTCGCAAGGTATTTCTACCATTGTCGCGACACCACATCACCGAAATGGTTCATACTTTAATGACAAATCTTCCATTATTCACAATGTGGATATATTAAATCAATTAATTTCTGATCACCAAATTCCAGTGGAGGTTTTACCAGGACAAGAAACGAGAATTAATGGCGATATGATGATGGAGATAGATTCAGATGATTTATTGCCAATTAATTATTCAAAGTATCTATTTGTCGAATTTCCGTCAGCTAGTGTGCCACGTTATGCAAAACAAATGTTATTTGATATTCAATTGAAAGGGTATACGCCAGTTATTGTCCATCCAGAACGTAATCAAGAGCTGATAGAACATCCAGACAAGCTATACAATTTTGTGAAGAATGGTGCACTTACGCAACTTACTGCAGCGAGCCTAATTGGGAAGTTTGGTAAAGATGTGCAGAAATATGCTCATCAACTCATCGAATGTAATCAGACACATTTTATTGCATCGGATGCTCATAATATAAAATCTCGTAAATTCGTCATGGCTGAAGCATTTGATCATGTGCATAGTAAATTTGGAAATGATTATGTATATATGCTCCAAGAAAATGCACAGTTACTTGTAGATAATCATAATGTAAACCGAATGGAACCAACGCAACCAAAGAAAAAGAAATTTTTAGGGCTCTTTTAACACCATAGACACAAAAACTCTCTGAAAAAAGAATTATAGGGAATGTTTTACTTACATCAGGATTTATTCATATGCAATTCTGGGGGGAAGCGCATACTGGATTAAAGGGGTAATTTAGCATGAAAGTATTATTAGCCGAGGAAAAGACCAACGATCAAGTTAACTTGAAAAATTACTTAAATCAAGATGAATCTCTTAAACTGATAGAGTTTGACGAATCATTCAAACAAGCAAATCCTGATATTGTTATCTTATATGAAGAATATATAGATAAACATACACTTCAAAAAGCAAAAAATATGAAACAACTATTACCTGATAGCAAGGTAATCCTCATCTACATCACACCAAATAAAGACCAATTACTACAGGGGATGCTTATCGGACTTGATGCAGTCATCCCTTATGATTTATTTATCAAACAAAGTATAGAGACACTTCGTATTGTGAAAGCCGGAGCTACTGTCTTTCCTTTTGAAGTAAAGAATGTAGTTTCTGAACAATTAAAAGAAGTTGTCATTGATAAAAAGGAACTATTTCAAGAAAAGATTAAACAACATGGTATTCACTTTACCAAGCGGGAAGTAGACATTGCATTCCTGTTAATGACAAACCACAATAATCATCAAATAGCTTCAAAATTATTTCTTGGTGAAGGAACAGTAAAAAATTACATTAGTGAAATCTATAATAAACTTCATATCCATAATCGCTCGAAAACAATTGAATATTTAAATAAGGTTTTCCAATCAGAGGAATATTTTTCTAAAAGTGACTTTTTATGACAAAAAGTCACTAATTTTATTTTTGGGTCTATAGTATGATATATATACATCTTTTGATTAGATGATTACGAGATGAGGCGGAATAAATATGTTAAAGGTTGTGTATGTAAGTATTGGTAATGAAGAGGAGCAATATATACATAAACTATTGGATAGTGAAGCAGTAGAATTTTTGTCTTGGGATAGGAAAATAGGGATTATGAACCTAAACTCCAGACCGCATGTTTTCATATTTGATTTGGAGTCGCTTCCAAAGGAAGATGTATTAAAGAAAGTAAACGAATTAAAAGAAGAACGACCTGATTTCAAGGTTATTTTCTTTGTTCCGACCATCAAGCAAACAGAAATGTATGCCATGATTGAATGCCAGGTAGATAGTATCTTTGAGAAGTCACAGATTGACAAAAAGGAATTGAAACAAGCTATCGACCACTTACAAAAAGATTATTTTTATTTACCGATTTCTATTCATAAAGGACTGTTAGAACGAGTGAAGGATTTAAAACAAACAAATTTTGACATTTTCTATCAAAGGTTATCTGAGAATGGAATTGACATTAGTATCAGGGAAGCGTATGTCGCTTATCATGTAAAAGACGGATTAAGAAATCTTAACATTGCGATTGAATTAGGCATTACAGAAGGAACTGTGAAGATCCACGTAAGTAATCTATATCGAAAGTTGCATATAAAGGGCAGGAAAAACATGGTAGAATATTTAAATAATCTGATTTCTGACTCTTTTATCGATAAGGAAAATAATGAATATAGTGTTATCTTATAGTTTCTTAGAATGGAGTGTACATACATGTCATATAAGCAAAGATTAGCATTGCTTATTCTTCTTGATTCGGCAATTGTCAGCACGGCAATTTTTATCTCGTTTTGGGTTGTTTATCCATCCTATCCGGAGATATTACTATTTGAAGAATTAGGCTTAAGTGCACTTGCGTTGCTCGTATTCCATCATATTTATGCATTTATTTATAAGTTATATAACAAAGTATGGGCATATGCGAGTGTAAGAGAATTATTAGCGATTGTACAAGCAGTGACACTAACTGTTTTATCAGTTGCAGTTGTGCAATTAATCGCAAATGGAATGATTTACCGGAGAGCACTAGTAATCACATGGTTATTACATATTGTATTAATCGGTGGATCTCGATTTATGTGGAGAGTTGTCCGAGATCGCTATATTAAGCAGAATGCAAATCAAAAACGCACGCTTATTATTGGTGCAGGATCTGCAGGAGCAATGATTGCAAGGCAACTTCAGAATGAACATCAATCAGAAATCTACCCAGTTGCATTTATAGATGATGATATAGCGAAACAGAAGATGGAAGTATATAATCTTCCTGTTGTTGGCAGAGCAAGTGACATTCCCGAAAAAGTAAAGGATTTCAAAATTGAACATATTGTAATTGCGATTCCATCATTAAGAAACGGTGAACTTAAGAGAATTGTTGAGCTTTGTGGAGAGACGGAAGCAAAGGTTCAAATGATACCGAAAATAGAAGACTTAATGACTGGTAAAGTATCGGTCAGTCATTTGAAGAATGTAGAAGTAGAGGATCTCTTAGGAAGAGAACCTGTGAAACTAGACATTCAAGCAATATCGGAATATGTGACAGAAAATACGGTTATGGTAACAGGTGCTGGCGGTTCGATTGGGTCAGAAGTTTGTCGACAAGTGATGCGATTTAAACCTCAGAAGATTTTACTAGTTGGGCATGGAGAATTTAGCATTTATAACATTGATATGGAATTAAGAACCAACTATAAGGATTCTGAGATTGAAATTGTCCCACTTATTGGCGATGTTCAAGACCGAGATCGCATGTATCAAATTATGCAAGAACATCATCCAGCAGTTGTGTATCATGCGGCTGCACATAAACATGTTCCACTGATGGAATATAACCCGCATGAGGCGATTAAGAATAACATTATCGGTACGAAAAATGTCGCAGAAGCAGCCGATGCATTTGGCGTCAGCACATTCGTCATGGTATCTACCGATAAAGCAGTGAACCCAACCAATGTAATGGGGGCAAGCAAACGGATAGCAGAAATGGTCGTACAAGACTTAGCATCGCGGAGCAGTACGAAATTTGTCGCAGTGAGATTTGGAAATGTACTGGGTAGTCGAGGAAGTGTGATCCCGCTCTTTAAGAAGCAGATGGAACAAGGGGGACCTATTACGGTTACTCACCCAGAGATGACTCGGTACTTTATGACTATTCCAGAAGCATCTCGATTGGTAGTACAAGCAGGGACCTTGGCAAGAGGCGGAGAAATCTTTGTGCTTGATATGGGAAATCCAGTGAAAATTGCCGACCTCGCTCGAAATTTGATTCGCTTATCTGGATATAACGAAGACGAAATTGAAATTAAATATACAGGAATCCGACCTGGAGAGAAAATGTTCGAGGAATTACTAGGTGAGGATGAAGTGTTCCCTGAACAGGTGTATGAAAAGATATACATTGGAAAAACGGTAGAAGTAGACCAGCAATTGATTACGAACCTATTAATCCATTTTGAAGGGTTCAATACACAAACCTTAAAAGATGAAATGATGAATATTGTCTTTGCAGAGCGTCGAATTTTGGAGACGATGAAGGCTTAAATTTTAAACAGTTCATATAAATTATGATTCATATGATGAGGGGTAAGAAATGACTATAAACACAGTAGAATTTAAAAATTCATTAGCTGACAGATTAACTGAGAAAATTAATAATAAATCAGCAACGCTTGGTGTTGTTGGTTTAGGATACGTAGGGCTCCCTTTAGCCGTAGAAAAAGCGAAAGCTGGCTATAAAGTTATTGGATTTGATGTACAACTGGAAAAGATTGAAAAACTGGCACAGGGTATAAATTATATAGGTGATGTTAATGACGAAGAGTTAATTCAAGTAATTAATAAAGATAAATTTTATGCAACTAATGATTATTCTTTAATAAATAATGTTGATGTCGTAGTTATATGTGTTCCAACTCCTTTAGATATACACAAACAAGCTGATATTTCCTATGTTGAAAGTGCAACTGCTAAGATTTCACAATACCTACATAAAGGAATGTTGGTGGTGCTTGAGAGTACAACATATCCAGGTACTACGGAGGAAGTACTTAAACCTTTACTGGAAGAGTCAGGTTTGAAATGTGGAGAAGATTTTTTCTTAGCATATTCTCCAGAACGCGTTGATCCTGGCAATAAACAATTTAACACTGCTAATACTCCGAAAGTAGTTGGAGGTATAACGAAGAGTTGTACGAAGGTAGCTGCAACTATGTATCGAAATGTTTTACAAGCAGATATACACGAAGTATCAACTCCTGCAGTAGCTGAAATGGAAAAAATATTAGAGAATACGTTTAGAAATATAAATATAGGTTTAGCAAATGAAATGGCGATATTATGTAATAAAATGGGGATTGATGTATGGGAAGTTATAGATGCAGCTGCGACTAAGCCATATGGGTTCATGCCATTTTATCCAGGCCCAGGTTTGGGTGGTCATTGTATACCTATTGATCCATGGTATTTAACCTGGAAAGCCAGAGAGTTTAATTACCATACTAAATTA
The DNA here is from genome assembly GCF_000011245.1 of Oceanobacillus iheyensis HTE831. NCBI lineage: Bacteria > Bacillati > Bacillota > Bacilli > Caryophanales > Bacillaceae > Oceanobacillus > Oceanobacillus iheyensis. Next base: position 2,982,992 of record NC_004193.1, on the reverse strand, counting down.
ATTGAAACTGCTGGTGAAATAAATAATTTAATGCCTGATTATGTCATTAATAGGTGTATGGATTTATTAAATAAAGAAGGTAAAGCGTTAAATGGATCTAATATCTTAGTATTAGGTGTAGCATACAAAAAAGATATTGATGACTTTCGTGAATCTCCTGTTATTTCAATTCTGGAACAATTAGAGCGTGCAAAAGCAAATTGGAATGTCATAGATCCAAATGTTCAAAAGTTTACTTTACTAGAAAAAGAATATTCAACTAATGCTAACATTACGAATGAGATATTAAGTGAAGCAGATTTAGTTTTAATTACAACAGATCATAACAGTTTTGATTATAAGACAATCGCCGAAAATACTAATTTAATTTTTGATACCCGCAATGCTATTCCGTCGGAATTCGTGGAAAAGAGTAACTATTATAAGTTATAAGAATATATTTTTGGAGGCAATAAAAATGAGAACTATAAAAAAAGCAATTATTCCCGCTGCGGGGCTAGGGACGCGTTTCTTACCTGCAACAAAAGCAATGCCAAAAGAAATGCTGCCAATTGTTGATAAACCAACAATTCAATACATTGTTGAAGAAGCAATTGAATCTGGTATTGAAGATATTATTATCGTTACAGGTAAAGGAAAGCGTGCAATCGAGGATCATTTCGATCATAATTTTGAACTAGAAGATAATCTAGTAAAGAAAGAGAAGTTTGATTTACTAGATAAGGTTAATCACGCTTCTAGTGTAGACCTTCACTACATAAGGCAAAAAGAACCAAAAGGTTTAGGACATGCTGTATGGTGTGCGCGTAAATTTATTGGAAACGAACCCTTTGCTGTCTTGCTTGGGGACGACATAGTCCGTGCAGATACACCGGGACTTCGACAGTTAATCGAGCAGTATGAAGAAACGCAAAGCTCGGTTGTTGGTGTCCAACAGGTACCTGATACGGAAACGCATCGTTACGGAATTGTAGATCCAAGTATGATCGAAGGGCGTCGTTATAAGGTTAATCACTTTGTAGAAAAACCAGCCCAAGGAACTGCACCTTCAAATCTAGCAATTATGGGAAGATACGTATTTAATCCAGAGATTTTCCAATTCCTTGACAAGCAACAAATTGGTGCTGGTGGGGAGATCCAACTAACGGATGCGATTCAGATGTTGAATGAGATTCAACCAGTATATGCCTATGATTTCCTGGGAAAACGATATGACGTAGGAGAAAAATTAGGTTTTGTGAAAACTACTATTGATTTAGCATTGGAAAATGCCGAAATAAAAGATGAGTTGTTTAGTTATTTGGAAGAGAAAGTTACAGAAAAAGCGATAAAAACGAATTATTAGATAGAAGGGTGTATGCAACCATGAGAGAGCGGATATTTTTATCATCACCTCATATGAGTGATGAAGGATATGAACAAGAATATGTGAAAGAAGCTTTTGATACAAATTGGATTGCTCCACTTGGAGAAAACGTTAATCAATTTGAAATAGAACTTGCAAATAAAGTAGGAATAAAATCTGCTGCAGCCCTTTCTTCTGGAACTGCAGCAATTCACTTGGCCTTGAAAGCTGCAGGGGTGGGTGAAGGAGATATTGTTTTTTGTACTACACTTACTTTTTCAGCAAGTGCCAATCCAATTATTTATCAAAACGCAACACCTGTATTTATTGATAGTGATGAAAAATCATGGAATATGGACCCTGAAGCATTAGAAGAAGCTTTTAGAAAATATCCAGGAGTTAAAGCAGTTATTGTTGTTCATTTGTATGGCTTATCTGCTGATATGGATAGAGTTATGGAAGTTTGTAATAAGCATAATGTAGCTGTAATAGAAGATGCTGCAGAGTCTTTAGGTACTTACTATAAAGGTAAGCATACAGGGACTTTTGGCGATTACGGCATCTTCTCATTTAATGGAAATAAGATTATCACCACTTCTGGTGGTGGGATGCTTGTTTCTAACAATCGAGAAAAAATTGCGAAAACGCGTTTTTGGGCTACACAATCTCGAGACCAAGCACGTCATTATCAGCACAGTGAGTTAGGTTATAATTATAGAATGAGTAATATATCTGCAGGAATTGGAAGAGGACAACTCAAAGTATTAGATAAACGAGTAGAAAAGAAAAAGTACATATATGATTTTTATAAAAGTGAGTTAGGACAATTGGAAGGTATTAAATTTATGCCAGAAAATGAGTGGGATAACCCAAATTACTGGCTGAGTTCTATACAATTAACTGGAAGTGTTAGACCGATTGATATATTTAATGCATTGGAATTTGAAAATATTGAGTCAAGACCGGTTTGGAAACCCATGCATATGCAACCATTCTTTGAAAAATATGATTTTATTGGAGAAGGGGTCTCAGAGAAATTGTTCGAGAATGGTGTTTGCTTGCCAAGCGATACTAAGATGACGGATGAAGAACTAGGTAAAGTGGTTGATATAATTAAAGGGGGGTGGGGGAAATAATGAATCAAGATACAAAAGGTGTATACCAAAAGTATGTCAAGAGACTTCTAGACTTTATTCTATCGTCTATTGCAATCGTTATATTAAGTCCAATACTGCTAATAGTTACCATTCTGGTTAGATTAAAGTTAGGTTCTCCTGTTTTATTTAAACAAGAGAGACCTGGGTTAGACGAGAGAATATTTACGATGTATAAGTTTCGGACAATGACAAATGCAAAAGATGAACATGGTGAACTACTTCCTGATAGTGATAGGTTATGTAGATTTGGTAAATTTTTAAGATCAACTTCATTAGATGAATTACCCGAATTGATTAATATTGTAAAAGGTGATATGTCTATTATTGGTCCACGCCCTTTATTAATTCGATATCTCCCATTATATAATGAGCAACAAAAGAGAAGACATGAGGTTAGGCCAGGCTTATCTGGTTTAGCCCAAATAAATGGTAGAAATGCAATAGTTTGGAAACAAAAGTTTGATTTTGATGTTCAATATGTTGATAATATTAGCTTTTTATTAGATTGCAAGGTATTTTTTTTAACTTTTAAAAAGGTCTTTATACGTGAAGGTATAAATTCTGAAACTACTGCTACGATTGAACCATTTCAAGGGAATGAAAAGGAAAAGTTTTATAATGAGTAATAAAAAATTGTTGATTATTGGTGCTAGTGGTCATGGTAAAGTAATAGCGGATATCGCTAAAAAAATGAATCAATGGGATGAAATTGCATTTTTGGATGATAATCAATCAATTAACAATTGTATAGGTCTAAAAGTAATTGGAATTTCCAGTGATTTTGTAAATTATATTAATGATTATCAAATCGTTGTTGGGATAGGTAATAATAATGTTAGGGAGAATATTTATAATCAATTAGAGTTTCTTGACGCAACAGTAGCAACCTTGATTCATCCTGATGCTGTAATAGGTTTCAATGTAAACATTGGAAAAGGATCAGTAGTGATGGCAGGTACAGTAATTAATAGTTGTACAAAGATTGGTAAGGGATGCATTATCAATACCGGTGCAACTATAGATCACGACAATTGTATTGGTGACTTTGTTCATATTTCTCCGGGAGTACATTTAGCAGGAACTGTAATAATTGGAAAAAGTTCTTGGCTTGGTATAGGATCTATTGTTAATAACAATGTAGACATTACAAAAGAATGTATTATCGGAGCCAATTCATTTGTAAAAGAAAATATAAAAGAAAGCGGTACATATGTAGGTGTACCTACAAGGAGAATTTCAACATGAGAGTATTGATTCTTGCTAACTTCGGAATGGGTTTATACAATTTTAGGAGAGAGTTAATTGAGAGATTATTAGAGGAAGAATATGAGGTATACATATCCTCTCCAGTTGATAAATATATAACAAAATTTGAAAGTATGGGTTGCAAGATTGTTGACACGTCTGTAAGTAGAAGGGGGAAAAATCCTGTTACTGATATTAGATTAATTTTACATTATAAAAAAATAATTAGGGAAATTAATCCCAATGTAGTTTTAACTTACACTATTAAACCAAATGTTTATGGGGGCATAGCATGTAGCTTGTTAGACGTCCCGTATATTGCTAATATTACTGGTTTAGGTACAGCTGTTGAAAATGGTGGGCTGATGCAGAAGATTACAACTATGTTATATAAATTTTCCTTAAAGAAAGTGAACACATTATTCTTTCAAAATGAAGAAAACATGAATTTCTTTAAGAGAAATAGAATTGCTACTAATAAGCATATTCTCTTACCAGGTTCTGGTGTAAATCTAGATTATTTTAGAATATTAGATTACCCTGTTCAAAAGACGGTTGACTTTGTTTTTATATCAAGAATAATGAAACAAAAAGGGATTGATGAATATTTAGAAACAGCAAAGTTTATAAGAGATAAATACCCGCAAACAAGATTTCATGTTTGTGGATTCAATGAAGAGAATTATAAGAATAAATTAGACGAATATCAAAAAAAAGGAATTATAATAAATCACAATATAATAGAAGATATTAGAGAAATTTTGAAAGATATACATTGTACGATCCATCCAAGTTATTATCCTGAAGGAATGTCTAATGTGTTATTAGAAAGTGCTGCAGCAGGAAGACCAATTATAACTACTAATAGAAGTGGTTGCCGTGAGATTGTTGATGATAAAGTTAATGGTTTTATAGTAGAACAAGAAAATAGTCAAGACTTGATAGCTAAGGTTGAACAATTTTTAGAGTTAGATTTTGAGGCTCAAAAATCGATGGGAGTTTCAGGAAGAAGGAAAGCAGAAAAAGAATTTGATCGAAAAATAATTGTTAACATGTATTTAAATATGATTGGAAAAATAAAATAATAACTTGAAATGATGTGATATAGGATGAAAACTAAATTAGTTAGTATTTTAATTCCTACTTACCAAAGACCTCTAACACTATCAAGGGCAATTGATTCTGTATTAAATCAGACTTATACTAATATTGAAGTCATAGTTGTAGACGATAATAATCCTAATACAGATGAAAGGTTAGAAACTGAGGGGGTAATGCTAGGATATAAAAAAAATTCAAAAGTGAAATATATTAAACATGAGTATAATAAGAATGGATCAGCAGCTAGAAATACAGCTTTTCAAAACTCCAAAGGAGAATATATTATGTTGTTGGATGATGATGATGAGTTCTTACCAAGTAAAGTAGAAGCGCAGGTTAATAGGTTAGAAAAACTAGATAGTAGTTGGGGTGCTTGCTACACAAAATATAAAAGATTAAAAAATGGGAAGATTGATACAGTTTGTGCTGAAAAAAAGGAAGGTAATTTATATTTTGATGAACTTTGTAGAAATTTGTTTATTCAGGCTGGTTCAAACTTAATGTTACGTAGAGAAGTATTTAATGAGTTAGGCGGGTTTGATGAAAGCTTTCAAAGAAATCAAGATATTGAGTTTACTGTGAGGTTATTAAAAAAATATAAATTGGCTTATGTTGATGAAATGGGACTTATTTATCATAGGCACTCTACTAAAAGATTTTTTAATATGGATAAAATCACAAATCATTATTTATCTACATTTAAATTACAAATAGATGAACTATCAGAAGTAGAGAAAGTAAAATTTTATAAGATAATTAATCTTCAATTATTTCGTTATAAAGTATTAACCATCAGAGATTTTAAAGCAGGATATAGCATGGTTAAAAACGAGGATGTTAGTTTGATTGATATCTTTAAGTATTTCACTCATTTAGGATATCGCCGAATGTTTAAAAAGAGCTATGGATTTAATCTTTAATATTTATGTTTTGATTGGAGTTAATTATGGTAATTGAAAGTATATTTTCTTATTCGGCTTTTATAATTTATATTTGCATATTTGTTCTTATATACTTATTTGTAAAAAAAATTATATCTAAATATGGTTTTAATGGATTAAGTATTTTTGTTTTAACATTCTCTATATTTTATTTTTTGGTACCGTTTATTCAAACATTCTTCAAATCTTATAGAGATAATACTTCACTGTTTACAATTCTTTTAAATAGGATGAGTGATAGTGAAATCTTCTTTAATTTCTTAATCAGTTCTATTTGTTTACTTATAATTATTACATCGTATCATATAAGATTTAAGTCTACAGGTAACATTGAATTCAAGGAAGCCTATAAAAGAAGTTTAATAGATAACAATTTATTATATAAAAGAGTTAAACTAATTACAAATACTATATTTCTAGTTGGTATACTTAGTATAGTATTGCTAATCATTGAAGTTGGTTCTTTGAAGAACTATTTAGCTTTAGGTTCTATGACTAGAGGCTTAGATAAATCACCTACTGAATATATTAACTCTAGTTATTTACAACTAATTACACTCTCGGTGGTAATTTTAATTCCGCCTTATTTGTATTTGTTTTTATATCGTATGAAAAAAGATAAAATAATGATATTCATGTTTTTTATATCATTATTTTTTGCAGTTTTATATCTATTATATAATCAAGGAAGAGCTCCCCTTATAATTTTCTTTTTACCATTCTTTTTTGTGATTGGTAAAATTAAAAAAAGAGGAATGTTTGGTTTAGTGCTTTTATTCGGCTTAGGTTTATTTTTACTTTCTTATTTAGATGCAATATTTCAATATTTAGCTTATGGGTATTATGAAATAGAGCAAAGTGAGAATTATATTAGTCAGTTTTTAAAAGAATTCAGTTATCCATTTGCTAATTTTTCATTAAGATATGAGTTAATAGACTTCTCTGGATTTCGGTATATGTATGATTATGTTATATGGCCATTTACAATGATACCAAGTTCGCTATTAAGTTTATTTGGCTTGAGTAAAGAGGCAATTACCTCAGTATCTACTTTTAATACAGAGGCTTATGGTGCTTTTTTAGGAGTAAATACTACTGGAGGAATACCAGTTGATTTTTTGACTTTCAATTTTTATCAATTCGGATATATTTCATTATTACCAATGTGTTTTGTGATAGGACGACTTCTTCGTATGTTAGATAAAGTATTTTATTTTTTTAAAGGTAATATCGCTATAACTATTCTACTTTATAGAATTTCTTTTTCAATGATAGGTATACTTAACAACTCTGATTTATCTGCGATAATGCGAAATAGACTAGATGTTGTACTATTACTTGTAATAATAATTTATATTTATATGTTAGAAAAAAAAAGATTGAGAATAAAAGAATTAAACAATAGTAAATTTATTGGGAATATGGAAAGGAGAAATTATAATTGAAGAATATACTCATCAAACTTTTTATAGTAATATCTAGAATAATTATGTCATTCGTTTATGATAAAAAATATTTAAAAGGTCGTTGGTTTGATAATTCTTCAAAAGGTTGGCGGTGGTGCTGGCGTTGTATTATTATGCAAAAAATAATTGGGTATAATAGAAAAATTCCTTTTCCTGTATCACATAGAAATAATGTGGGGGATCATCGTAATATTATATTTAGCCCTAATGACATGAATAACTTTCAAAATTTTGGTTGCTATTACCAAAGTTTTCAAGGGAAAATTATTATAGGTGAAGGAACATATATTGCTCCTAATGTGGGATTAATTACACAAAATCATAAAATTGGTGACCTAGAAAAACATGAGGAAGCAAAGGAAATTACTATAGGAAAAGGATGTTGGATAGGTATGAACTCTACTATACTACCTGGGACATATTTAGGAGAAGGAACTATTGTCGGAGCTGGATCAGTAGTCACTAAGAGTTTTCCAGATGGCCACTGTATAATTGCAGGTAACCCCGCAAAAATTTTAAGAAGGTTAGATTTAAATGGAAAAAAATAAGAAGAATAGAATTACTATAATTACACCATTTTATCCAATAAAACATAGAGATGACTTGTTTGAGGATACAAAGGCAGTATATTACTTATTGAAAGAGTTTACTAATTCTAATGATATTCTTATAGTACATTCATTTATGCATGGATTTAAAGATGCATGGAGACAAATTCTAAAAGTGTTGCCAGTAAAATCGAACTATAAAAACTACCTATACAAAGATGATTACGGAAACCATATTCTTTTTTTAGAGTATCTGCTACTGCTACCTAAATCTATAAAAACTCTATCGTATTTTAATAAAAAATATGCCGAGATTTTATTTGAATATTTTGAAAATGAACAATTTAGTCCTGAAATAGGGGTAGTACATTTTCCTAGTTATTATAAGGATTTAATGATAAATATGGATATACTTCCTAAGAAAATAGCTATAATTCATTCATTTGATATTAAGAATATTAAGAATAGATATTCTCTACCTTTTTGGAAAGAATACTTTGAAAAATATGATGCTATAGGTTTTAGATCATATATTATTAAAAAGGAATTTGAAAAACTAATAGGAACTAAGAATAAGTCATTTATGTGTTTATCAGGCATACCAGAGGAATATTTAAAAGTAAAATTATCTAATTCTACTTATAACACAAAAGAAGATATTAAACTGATGTACGCTGGTAGGTTAGATAGTAATAAAAATGTTGCTAAATCTGTTTTGGCCTTAAAAGAAATTAATAAAAGTTTAGCATATTCTTTCACTATTGTAGGTGAGGGAGAAGAAAAGGAAAATATTAAAAACTTATCTTTAGATTTAGGCATATCTGAAAGAATTAAATTTGTAGGTAGAGTAAGTAGAAATAAAACTTTTAAAATAATGCAAGATCAAGATATTTTTATTATGGTTAGTATTAAAGAAACATTAGGGCTTGTGTATTTAGAAGCTATGGCAGCAGGCTGTATTGTAATAGCTACAAGGGGACAAGGTATTGATGGGATAATATTAGATGGTGAGAATGGATTCTTGACGGAGTCTACTAATGAAAATGCCATTTATCAGACAATTTACAAAGTAATGAATTTGAGTCCTAATGAACAAATGAGAATTAAACATAACGCTAAACAGACGGTTAGTCAATTAAGTGATATTTCTTTATCAAAAAAATATTACTCGAATATTCGCTCAATAATACAGGAAGAAAAGTACTATTATGAATAAAATTAAAAAGATTTTTAATGAAGGATTTTATAAGTCAATTATAACATTAATAACGGGTTCAATATTTGCACAAGCTTTAACTATATTAGTAGCTCCACTATTAACAAGAATATATTCTCCAGAAGAGCTGGGAGTATATGCATTAATATTAACTGCTGAAGGTATATTTGGAGGTATCATATGCGCGAGATATGATATTGCAATTGTTACTGAGCCAAATAAAAAAAGGCTATTTCCACTTATAAAATTATCTTTTCTTATTACAATTGTATTGAGTTTAATATTTGCAATTGGTTACGGATCTTATTACTTTATAATAAAAACTGAATATCAAAACTATTCTTATGCAATTATTTTTATCTTTGTTTTGTTAATAGTTAATGGGTTAATGAGAGTACTTGAATCTTATAATAATCGCTATAAAGAATATAAAGTAATGACTTCTGTTTATGTAATGAAATCATTAACACAAAATATTGGTTCTGTGGTTTTAGGAATTTTAAAACTTGGTGTTTTAGGATTATTATTCTCTCATACAGTTGGAATGTTAGCAGGGCTTAAAAAGCAATCAATGACTATGAGATCTAAAATGAAGGATATTTTTGTGTCTAACAAGTATGAAATGATTGATGTTATGAAAAGTCATTATCGTTTACCAATTTATTCAGCTCCAGCGACTTTTGCTAATCGTTTTTCTTATGCATCTATATCGCTTTTTATTGAATCTTTGTTTGGATTAGCTGTACTAGGATTCTATTCTATATCTTATAAATTTTTGGGGTTGCCTCTTACAATAATGAGTAATAATATTGCAAAGGTTTTTTTTCAAGAAGCCTCAAGAGAGTATGACCAAACTGGTATGTTTATAAAAAGCTTTAAAAGAACGAGTATTATATTATTTTTAATTTCTATTCCTATGGTTTTAATATTGTATTTCTTTTCACCACTGGCATTTGAAATTGCTTTTGGTCAAGGTTGGAAAGAAGCTGGAGTCTATGTTCAAATTTTGGCTCCTATGTTTGGAATCAGATTTGTAGTAAATACGGTTGCTTACGGTTTACAAGTAGTCAAAAAACAACAATTAGAACTTATGCTTCAACTTTTGTTTATAATATCTTCAATCGGTTGCTTTATTCTTTCAAAATTTTTGCATTTTAATATTAATCAGTATTTGTTATCAATAACAACAGTTTTTTCGTTAGTTTATATAATTTACTTTTTCTCCATAATGAAGTTTGCTTATGGGAAAAGTTAATGAAAAGGCATTACTACTTTCATGAAGAAAGATAGAATGGTGAAGGAAATAAGTAAGTGTCATTGACACAGGAATTGATTGTAATCACTCGCATCTGAATAATGTTTAAAAGGATATGATTTTGTTTTTGACGACAACGATCCAATGGAAACTATTTGTGATAAAAATGAATATTTATCCAATTATCTATCTTGTTATCAATACTTATTTCTGAAATCTAATAATATGTACTTTTATATCATTTTGCATTGCGTTGTCTATTAGGAATTTAAATAAGATATGCTTACTAATACCTTTAATTTTGAGATTGAACTAAGTAAATAAATATAACTGCTTCATTAGAGGAGATTATTGATATGAAAAAAATTTCAGTAGCCGGAACAGGCTACGTCGGACTAGTAACCGGCGTGTGTATGGCAGAGAACGGGCATAATGTCACTTGCGTAGATATAGACGAACAAAAGGTTCAGATGATGCGTGATGGGAGATCTCCTATCTACGAAACTGGTTTAGAAGCGTTAATGGTAAAGAACATAGAAGCTGGACGTTTACATTTTACTACGGATTATCAATCTGCATATAAAGATGCGGAAGCAGTATTTATAGGAGTAGGTACTCCTGAAAGGGAAGATGGATCTGCGAATCTATCGTACTTAGCTACTGTTGCAAGACAAGTTGCAGAGTCTATCAAGAATGATTGTTTAGTAGTGGTGAAATCTACCGTACCTGTAGGAACGAATGATAAGGTAGAACAGTTCATTAAAGATTTCCTTATAAAAGATGTTCGAGTTGAAATAGCTTCTAACCCTGAGTTTCTTGCACAAGGTTCTGCGGTGAAAGATACATTAGAGGCGGATCGTATTGTCATTGGAACAGAAACTGAATGGGCGGAGAAGATACTAACAGATATCTACGAGCCATTCGGTCTTCCAATTGTTTCGGTAAATAGAAAATCAGCAGAAATGATTAAATATGCATCCAATGACTTTCTTGCATTAAAGATTTCTTATATGAATGATATTGCAAATCTTTGTGAGTTGGTAGGGGCAGATGTTCAGGACGTAGCTAGAGGAATGAGTTTTGATGACAGAATAGGGAGTAAATTCTTAAATGCGGGGATTGGATATGGTGGTTCTTGTTTCCCGAAAGATACGAAAGCCCTTGAATACATTGCTCGTCAAAATGGCTATGAACTAAAAACAGTGAAGGCAGCCATTGATGTAAATAACCAGCAGAAGTCAATGCTTTATAAAAAAGCAAGTAAACGTTTAATTACATTTAGCGGACTTAAAGTCGCTGTACTAGGATTAACTTTTAAACCGGGTACCGATGATTTACGCGAAGCACCTTCCTTAGAGAATATTCCAATGTTGTTGTCTGAAGGAGCGGATATTTATGCGTACGATCCAGTTGGAGCAGAGAACTTTGCTAAGGTGCATCCAGAAGGGAAACATGGAAATGGAAGTATTACGTATGTTTCTAATCCAGAACATGCACTAGAAGATGCTAATGTGTGCTTTATCTTTACAGAATGGGGAGAGATAAAAGAAGTATCTCCTCAAAAATTTGCAGACTTAATGCGCACTCCACTTGTTTACGATGGCAGAAATATTCATCCAGTCAAAGAAATGGTAGAGGCTAGTGTTGAGTACTATTCAGTGGGAAGACCGTCGACTGTTGATACTCGAGTAAAGGAGATGGAAATCGTTGACTAAAGAAAACAAGGTTTACTTAATAACCGGAGCAGCGGGATTTATCGGACATTTCTTATCTCGAAGACTATTAGATCAAGGGTTTAACGTAATCGGATTAGATAATGTAAATGATTATTATGATGTGAACCTTAAAGAAACAAGGCTTAAATTATTACAACCCTACAATAATTTTACGTTTATTAAAGGTGATATTTCGGATAAGGAATTAGTACTTAGTATATTTGAAGAGTACAAGCCTTCAATCGTAGTGAATTTAGCAGCACAGGCTGGGGTTCGTTATTCTATAGAGAACCCAGATGTATATATGCAAAGTAATGTAATTGGTTTTTATAATATCTTAGAGGCGTGTCGCCATCATCTTGTAGACCACTTAATTTATGCATCATCAAGTTCAGTATATGGTGCTAATAAAAAAGTGCCGTTTGAAGAGACGGACTTTGTAGATAATCCGGTCTCACTATATGCATCTACGAAAAAGTCAAATGAATTAATGGCTCATACATATAGTCACCTGTATGGTATTCCTGCGACTGGACTACGTTTCTTTACGGTCTATGGACCAATGGGCAGACCTGATATGGCTTACTTTGGCTTTACGAATAAGTTATTCCATGGAGAACCTATTCAAATCTTTAACAACGGAGATTTTGAAAATGACTTGTATCGTGACTTCACATATATTGATGATATTGTGGAGGGAATTGAGCGTTTGATTCCTCATAGCCCAGTAGGAGAAGTACAACATAAGGTATACAATATTGGAAATAGTAATCCAGAAAAACTCATGGTATTTATTGAGACATTAGAGAAGTGCTTAAGCAATTCTCTTGGTGAAAAAGTAGAATTTGAAAAGCATTTTGAACCTATCAAACCAGGTGATGTACCCGCAACGTATGCATCTACGAAACAATTATATGATGCTGTAGGGTTTAGACCGCAAACTTCTATTGAAGAAGGCTTGCAGCAGTTTACAGACTGGTATGTGGAGTATTATGGAGTTAAAGTAGAAGTATAACTATAACTATATTTTTTAGAGAGGTGAAATGATTTTTCATCTCTCTTTTTTATAGAGAGGATGTATACTGTGAATGATACAAAGGGATTAATTCTCTATTTCATTACTTTTATTATATTTATTTCTTTAGGTTTTTTAATTGTTTATAAAGTTCTGGTGCCACTTGTAGATCGATTAGGCGATTATATAGTAACAAAATTATTGAAATCAAAGATAAAAAGCTGGTCTATATTTTTAATAGTATTAGATATAATAAATACTTTTATTATTTTTTCTCTATTGATTTTATGCTTAGCTTTCTATAAGAAACCTATAATTTTTATCATTCTATTGATTGTTTATGTAGTTTTACTTTTAACATTAACAAGAGTATTTTTTGAAATAAAAAAATTGAAAAATAATAATTATGTACCATTTATACGTAAAACCCTATTGAAATTTAATAAAGATAAATATATTATTTCTAGATTAAATATAATTATTAATTCTATACCTAGCATTATGGTTCACTTTATAGTTATCTATTTATTGTTAGTAGGTATTATATCTTTTCCTAATATTGACTTGAGCCATCAGTATTTCCTGTTACTCGTCTTACCAATATCTGCGGTTACTTATATTTTTATTGGTACAAAAAATGATAATGAAAAAAGAGTTAGAAGAATAATTGTTTATTTTGGGATAGTAATAGTTATTATTAGACAATATTTTATTGAATATAGTTCTATTCCTAGTAACGATACAAATTTAGAAATATTTTTCATTGCGTTTTTTATCGCAGCTTTTATTGCAATGCATAGTTTTATCAATGAGATAATAGTTGATTATAAAACATTTAAAAATTGAGAATATATAACCTAGTTTAACTTTCATAAAAGACGTAAATATTTTTGAATATTCCACATAACTAATAACATACAATCCCAAGGGAGGTGGTTGAACGCGCTAGTTTTTAATCAATTCTTTAAAAGGTTGATAGATATGTGAAAAGTTGAGGGAAGATAATTCAATAAGAACAAGGAGAGGTGTAGGAAATGAAAAAAATTCATATGATGTTTATCAGTACACTATTGATCATTGGTTTTCTATCTTTTTCAACTGTATCAGCAGAAAGTCATAACACGCAAGAGAGTCTGGATGAACGAATAAGTGAATTAATATATTATTATGGTGAAGAAGCACGTACTGACGTTATTAGAACGCTCGATTTGATAGATGAAGAATACCCGGAAGATTATAGGATATGGAATTCAGTCATTGATCAGTGGGACTGGATCGAGAATGAAATGGAAGAGAATTTAAATGTAGCTCCTGATGGTTTGCCAGAAGATGATAGTCATGTATTTGTTGTCTTAGGATTTGCTTTAGATAGTAATGGGGAGATGAGAGACGAATTAATTGGTAGATTAGAAGTTGCGCTAAATAGTGCAGAGAAATATCCTAACGCTTATGTTTTAGTAACTGGTGGAGTAGAGAAGAATGGTTGGACAGAAGGCGATCGAATGCATGATTGGTTAGTGGATCACGGCCTTTCAGAAGACAGAATTATTGTAGAGAATGAAAGCTCAAATACGGTTGAAAACGCCTCGAACAGTTTTGAGATTTTGTACAATCAATACGAAGATATAGATTCATTTTCCATGATAACCAGTCAATATCATTTGAAGAGGAGCAGTATATTCTATTACACGATGTCTCAATTAAAGGCGAAAGAACTTGAAAAATCCTCCATTGAATTTTTAGGAAAAGGTAATGCTGGTTGGTATCGAGAAGATAAAACAGAAGAACCATTTTCTCTAAAAGTAAGAGGGATGTATCAAATAGCGGGAGTAGAGGAATCTAATGATTTGCCAATTTCCCAACTAGAACAATTGGATATTCAAGGTGACCACGAATATATTTTACATGAAAAATTAAATGTAAATGTGTATGCGGAATATGATAATGGTTACCAACGTGATGTTACCGAGCTTTCAGAGGTTACTGGATTCGATCCTACTGTGATAGGAAATCAAGAAATTAACATTCGTTATGAAGAAAATGGGAAAACAATAAATAAACATATAAATGTTAGTGTGGAAGCACCTTCTCTGGATAATTTGCAACTACAAGTGCAAAACTTACACGATGATGGGGAATTTTTCGATGATCATGTGGCAAGGTCACTGGAGGTTCATCTTGCTGCATTGAAACGTTTTGAAGAAACAGAACAAAATGAAAAACTGTTAAAGCATTTAAATAGTTTTCAAAATCTCTTGGAATACCAGAGAGATGAAGAGCTTATTTCTGATTATGCATATGATTTTCTAATGCGCAACACAGAATATTTATTAGAAGAATTATAGTGATGGATTTTTGGGCGGATTAATCAGCAAGATTCATAGAGAGGTAATACTACGAGAGATTAATTGTCTCTCGTAGTATTTGTAATTAGGATCATTCGTCCACTATCTTCATTTAGAAAGTATAACTAAGCTAGTTAATGCTTGGGCATGTTAATGACAGTGGATTCTGGATCACTACCAAGATTGCCGGTTTAACAGTGAAAGGCGGACTGAAAACGTATACTACTAGTGAGGCGATTGCTGGTATTGTAGTATTGATTATCACGTTGGTCGGTGCACATATTTTTTAGTGAGTTCACCTCTAAATCTTATTGGTTTAAAGCTGAATCTTAAATATACTAAAACCCGTAGAGATGAATTAAATTCTACGGGTTTTGTATATAATTAAAACAAAAACCTGTCGACTACGTATTTACTTTAAAGGGCATCCATAGTTATTGATCTGCTCAACCGAAGTAATTGTGAATAATTTTTTTAAAAATAGAGGTTTGCCAAATTAAAAGAGAATAGAACGTTTAGTTTACTATAAAATATCCACTAACTCTCTCAAATTAAGGTTTTCTCCGAGTATTTTTTGGTTACAACAAGGACAGCGAAATTCTAGTCATGTATCAGTGTTGTGAGATTTTAGAATCTAATGAAGTAAATTCAGTAGCTTTCCTACTAATTCCAATGTTGATCGGAATAGTTCTGTAGTTCTATGTATATTTATTATCAATCATATTTGGCTGCTTTTGCTTACCACAAACGATTAACCTATGGAACAACGCCTATCCGCCTAGCATATTTTTATGCTATATTAGTAAACAGAAAGAATTACAACTATTCAGTGAAGTCTAGCAGAAGGAGCTGTTACTATGGGGAAGATTATTAAGTCAGAATCCCTGCATTTACAAGCCTATAATTTAATCAAAGAATCAATTATGGAAGGTAATTTAAAGCCTGATGAACGTGTCGTAGAAGCGAAGATTGCAAGTAAGTTAGGCACTAGCAGGGGAACAGTAAGAGAAGCGATTCGGATGTTAACGCAGGATGGCTTATTAATATATAACGACGGTTTCGTAAAGGTGTATGAGCCAACAGTAGAGGATGTTGTGGATATATTTGAGTGCAGGGAAAGTCTTGAAGTGTTAGCAGTCCGCCTTGCAATTAAGAATCTGACTGAAGAAGTGAAGGAAAGCTTAGCTAATAATGTACAAGAAACGAAAAAAGTGAAACCGGATTCTCCAGAGCTTGGTCAGCTGGATCAGCAATTCCATACAATTATTACCGAAGCTTCTAACAATGGACAACTGATTAAATTGCTGGAAGTTATCAAAGTTAAAACGCATTATATGCGAAAAAGTATGGTCGGGGGATCGTTTTACCCTTCCTTTATTGAAGACCACGAACAAATTTTTGAATTGATGCTAAGCGGGAATGAAGAAGAAGCAGGTAATTTAATGAGTGTCCATATTAAAAAGGCGCTGGAAGGTGTACTGATGCATATTAAATCTTAATCCAATTAAACCGGATTAAGGTTTTTATTTTGTTTTGATTTTTGGTTGACAGTTAACTGTCGGGTAGATATAATCAGAGTTGTAATATTTTGAAAATATTAAAAATAGTAAAATTTCACTATTACTTTTCAATTTCATAAGGATGCATTCAACCAAATATGCTCCGATCCAGAGAAAGGGTGAAAGAATATGAAGGAAGGATTGAACGTTGGGTATCAGTCCACTCTTGAAATAGAAGTGACGGAAGATATGTTTGCTCAATTTGGCGACGAAGTAGTACATCCAGCTTATTCCACTGCTTCCATGGTCTATCACATGGAATGGGTATCAAGGGACTTGTTACTTCCTTTTCTGAAAGAACAAGAGGAAAGCGTTGGAGCTGCTGTGAAACTTAAACACATCGCCCCATCAGCATTAGGGACGAAAGTTAAATTGGAAGCTGTTGTAACAAGTATTACGGAAAAACAAGTAGTAACAAAAGTTATTGCTAGAAATGAAAGCGTTATCATCGGAGAAGGTGAAGTGAAGCAGTCAATTCTGCCCAAAAATACGATGAAAAGCAAATTAGATATACAAATTGCAGCTAAATAAATGGAGGTGTTTTTTTGAAACAGCTTGAATTTGTCAAACCGAAGGAGAAAAATACATTTGAAAAAATAGCTAACCATGAACAGGTAGTGTTCTGTAATGATCCGGCAACGGGACTTCAAGCAATTATTGCCATTCATGATACTACACTTGGTCCTGCATTGGGCGGAACAAGGATGTATCCATATAAAAGTGTGGATGATGCATTGGAAGATGTCCTGCGACTGTCAGAAGGAATGACCTATAAATGTGCAGCTTCGGGTCTTGATTTTGGTGGAGGAAAAGCAGTCATCATTGGCGATCCTGAAAAAGACAAGTCTCCTGCATTATTTCGGTCATTTGGACAATTTGTTGACTCTTTGAATGGACGTTTTTATACAGGTACAGATATGGGAACAACAACCGATGACTTTGTGGAGGCATTTAAAGAAACGAATTTTATCAATGGAATTCCTGAAGTATATGGAGGTAGTGGAGACTCTTCCATCTCCACCGCTTGTGGAGTAATCCATGCTTTAGAGGCAACCAATGAATACCTATTTAATAATAATGATTTAGGAAACAGAACTTATGCGATTCAAGGGTTAGGAAAAGTCGGTTATAAGGTTGCCGAACAACTATTGGAAGCTGGAGCAAAATTGTATATTACGGATCTTAATCAAGATGTGATGACACAGCTTAACACAAAAGCGAAAGATACAAATGGTGAAGTAGAACAGGTAGATAGTGAAGCTATTTACAGTACGGATGCAGATATTTTTATCCCTTGTGCAATGGGGGCGATTATCAATGATCAGACGATTGGTCAGTTGAAAGTAAAAGCGATTGTCGGTTCGGCAAACAATCAATTGCAAAGCCCGGCCCATGCGAAAATGTTGCAAGAGAAAGGGATTTTATATGCACCAGATTATATTGTCAATGCCGGAGGACTGATACAAGTTGCTGATGAACTATATGGCCCGAATACGAAACGAGTACTTGTAAAGACAAAAGCGATATACCGTTCCCTTTTAGATATCTATGTACAAGCTGAATTGGATGCGATTACAACAGTAGAAGCGGCAAATAGGAAAGTACGCAGTGTATTGGAAGAACAGCGGAATCGAAATAACTTTTATTCTCGCAAGCGAAGACCGAAATGGAATATCAGAGAGTAATTCCTTTAAGAAAGATTTTACTTATGGGAACAAAAATTTGGAGCTAAAGAGGTGCTGACCATGAAACGAAATATGCAGGAAGAATTTCCAATGATACGAATCATGGATCAAAATGGAAAAATTACTGATACGTCATATTTAGAACAAATTGATAAAGCATTAGTGCAGCAATTTTATCGGCAACTGATTTGTATGCGGGCATTTGATCAAAAGGCAATCAACTTGCAGCGCCAAGGAAGAATTGGTACGTATCCAGGATTTGAAGGACAGGAAGGAGCACAGGTAGGAAGTGCTCTAGCACTTGATGAAGATGATTGGATGTTGCCAACGTATCGGGATCATGCTGCTAGTATTACATTTGGAAAGTCTTATACTATTCTATCCTCATGGAATGGGCGAGTGGAAGGGAATCTCCCGCCTGAAGGAAAGAATATTTTGCCTCCTTCCGTACCAATTGCAACACAGCTTCCGCTTGCAGCTGGTATAGCAATGGCCAATAAATATAAAAATTCTTCACAAGCTGTAATTGCTTATTTTGGAGACGGGGCGACCTCTGAAGGGGATTTTCATGAAGGGTTAAACTTTGCAAGTGTATTTCAAGCACCGGTTGTCTTCTTCAATCAGAATAATCAATATGCGATTTCAACCCCAATATCGAGACAAATGAATTCGGAGACAATTGTACAAAAGTCAGTTGCATATGAAATCCCCGGTATTCGAATTGACGGAAATGATATTTTTGCAGCATATTTTGAAACAAAAAAGGCATTAGAACGAGCGAGAAATGGCGAGGGACCAAGCTTAATTGAAGCCGTAACATGGCGATATGGTGCCCATACAACTGCAGACGATCCTACCAAGTATCGTAATCAAAAAGAAGAAAATGAAAAACATCGTCAGAATGATCCGATTACCAGATTGGAACTATTTATGAAAGCCTATGGTTTCTGGGATGAAGCAGTCGTAGAACAACTAAAAGAGGAAGTAAAAGAAGAAATCGATGGGGCGGTAAAAGATTTAGAGACTATGCCACCTGCCGATGTAAATGATATTTATGATTATATGTTCGAAAAACCGACATGGACGATTGAACAGCAAAAAGAAGAATATATAAAACATTTGCGAGGGGTGAAATAGATGATAACCATAACGAAAACGAAACAATTGACCCTTATTCAGGCAATCACGGACGGAATGCGTACAATGCTTCACGAAAGAGAAGAAGTCGTTGTATTAGGAGAAGATGTCGGCAAAAATGGTGGGGTCTTTCGAGCAACCGATGGATTGCAGGAGGAGTTTGGTGAGAAGAGGGTTTTTGATACACCGTTGAGTGAAGCTGGAATCATCGGGTCCTCTATTGGGATGGCAATCAACGGACTGCTTCCGGTAGCAGAAATTCAGTTTTCAGGTTTTATTTATCCTGCATATGAACAAATTATGACGCATGCAACAAGAATGCGTTACCGTACCAAAGGTGTTTTTACTGTACCACTTGTAATTCGTGCACCATATGGAGCGGGAGTACGTGCCCCGGAAATTCATTCGGATAGCATGGAAGCATTATTTACCCATATGCCAGGGATAAAAGTCGTTTGTCCATCTAGTCCCTACGATGCAAAAGGGCTTCTTATTTCTGCAATCGAGGATCCAGATCCGGTACTATTTCTTGAGCCATTAAAATTATATCGTGCAGTTAGAGGCGAAGTACCAGAAGAAAAATATGAAATTGAAATCGGAAAAGGTAAGTATTTGCGCGAGGGGGATGATGTAACGGTGATTGCCTGGGGAGCAATGGTACCCGTAGCGATGAAGGCAGCCGAACAGGCAGCGGAAAAAGGTATTACCTGTGAAGTTATCGATTTACGCACCCTGTATCCGATTGATAGAGCTATTATCGCCGAATCAGTTCAGAAAACCGGACGCTGTGTAGTTGTTCATGAAGCACCAGCTACCGGAGGACTGGGAAATGATATTATTTCGATTGTTAATGATACTTCATTCTTATATATGAAATCACCGATTGAGCGTGTTACTGGTGCCGATGTTCATGTTCCATTTTGGGCTTTGGAAGAACATAATATCCCAACACCAGCACGTGTAATGGATGCGATTAACCAAGTGATTAATTTTTAAGGGAGGTGGAACGAATGGTAGAAGTTAAATTGCATGATATTGGAGAAGGGATGACAGAGGGGGATATCCTGACTTATTTTATTCAAGAAGGGGATCAGGTTGAGGAAGATCAGCCCATTGTAGAAATGCAGACAGAAAAAATGGTTGCTGAAATAACAGCGCCAGCCAAAGGGACAGTAAAAGAAATTTTTATTGCTGAAGGAACAACGATTTCAGTCGGTACAACGATTATGACGATTGAATCAGAGGATGCAATGGAGAAAACGAAGTCTTCAGAAATACAACGAGCAGAAGGTAATCAAGCTACACAATTAAGCGCGAGTGATAACCAACATACAGAAACGAAACAGAAAAACGGGCCTAAACGAATAAAAGCATCACCATACACTAGGAAGGTTGCTAGAGAACTTGATGTAGATATTGAATTGGTAGAAGGAACTGGCAAAGATGGACGCATTATGATTGAGGATGTTCAGCAGTTTTCTCAGAATAGAGAGAGCGCTGCGACAAAGGTTAAGCCAGAAGTAGAACAGTTACAAAACCAATTCTTTCAAGAGACAGAAGAACAGGTGGATGCTAAGGAAGAGGAAGCAGAGATTATTCCATTCAAAGGCCGGCGCAAACAAATTGCCAAAAAAATGACTACATCTATTTATACAATCCCACATGTTCATCACATGGAAGAAGTTGATATGACTGAGTTACTGGAGTTCCGAAAAGAAATTAAGTCCGATGCGGATATATCTGTTGCAGCGTTTTTTATTAAAGCGCTAACAATAGCGTTGAAAGAATATCCAATCTTTAATGCTAAGCTTCATGAGGAAAAAGAGGAAATTAGATTGGAAAAAGGAATTCATATGGGAATTGCAACGGATACAGAAGAAGGGTTAATTGTTCCGGTTATTCAGAGCGCTGATATAAAGTCAATCCGCACCATTCACCGAGAAATGAAGGAACTGATGAAAAAAGCAAAAGAAAATACACTATCTTTGAAAGAGATGACGGGAAGCACCTTTACGATCAGCAATGTTGGACCAATGGGAAGTATCGGTGCAACACCAATTATCAATTATCCAGAAGTCGCGTTAATGGCTTTTCACAAAACGAAAAAAGCACCCGTGGTAAACGATAATGACGAGATCGTTATCCGATCGATGATGAATGTGACACTAACATTTGATCATCGTGTCACCGATGGAGGAAACGCAATAGCCTTTACAAATAAGTTCAAAGCATTAATCGAAAATCCAAGATTACTACTAATAGAACTCCGTTAATCTATCAAATAAAAAATGAAGGAGATGCATTATGTTTCGAATTAAATCTGAACAAATGCCGTCTTTTCTAGAGGCTATCCTTGTAATCACAGCTATCATCGCTATTATGAGTGTCAGTATTATCTATTATGAAGCTCCGCCTCATATCCCTTTAACAATTTCACTATTATTGTTAATCGTATATGGAATCATTAAAAAGGTCCCTTATGAAAAGTTACAGGAAGGGTTTTCTGAAGGAGCCACTTCTGGAATGGGTGCTGTCTTCCTCTTTTTTATGATCGGTATTTTGATAGCTGCCTGGATTTATAGTGGAACCATCCCAACTTTGATCTATGCTGGTTTTGAATTAGTGACCCCACGTTTTTATTATGCGATTGTTTTAATCGTAACCTCTGTGGTTGGTGTTTGTGTAGGGAGTTCTTTGACAACAGTGGCTACAGTCGGATTGGCTTTTATCGGGATATCGCAGGCTCTCGATATTTCGGTAGCTATCACGGCAGGGGCAATTGTATCCGGTGCTTTCTTCGGTGATAAAATGTCACCTATGTCAGATACAACGAATATGGCCTCAAGTATTATGAAGGTCGATTTGTTTGATCATATACGAAATATGATGTGGACTACAGTACCAGCCTTCCTGATTGGACTGGTGATTTTCGGAATAATATCACCGAGTATCTCAACTGCTAATTTCAGTGAAATGGAGTTATATCAGCAAGGGCTTTTAAGTACAGGACTGATTCAATGGTATAATGCAGTCATTCCACTTGCTGTCTTAGTTATTTTCTCTATTTTCAAGGCTCCGGCATTATTGGCGCTCACAGCTGGTACGATTAGTGCTATCCTTGTCTCGTTTTTTCAAGCTATTCCTTCCGTTGGTGGACTACTCGGAATACTATATGGAGGCTATGTTTCAGAGACAGGTATTGAACAAATCGATTCTTTGCTAACACGGGGCGGAATGGAGAGTATGTTTTTTACCATTGCACTCATTTTGCTTGCATTAGGAATGGGAGGCTTATTGTTTAAGTTAGGGATTGTTCCAAGACTATTTGAATCCGTGGAAAGAATGTTACGTTCTGTAAAGTCAGTGATCATCAGTTCGGCTCTAAATGCGATTGGAGTTAACTTGTTGGTAGGGGAACAATATCTTTCTATTCTTTTAACAACAGAGACGTTCCAGCCGCAATATCAAAAGCTTGGTTTAGCAAATAAAAACCTATCAAGAGTTGCAGAGGATGCAGGTACAGTAGTTAATCCGCTTGTTCCATGGAGCGTGTGCGGTGTCTTCATTGCAAGTGTTTTAGGTGTACCGACTCTAGCGTATTTGCCATTTGCTTTCTTTTGCTTGTTATGCCCAATATTGACGATTCTTTTTGGGATTACTGGGAAGACGCTGACATATACGGAAGCTGCAGTAGTAAACTCTGTTTCAGATGAATTGGGGGAAGAGAGTAAGATGGGATAGGTTTTCCATTGTTTTACGAATGAGGTAACTGGTAGTGTGGTCATAGTTGGCTAGTGTGATTCGTTGTTTATACAGTATATTAAAAAACGGCTAATTCCTTCTTTTTACATTAAATTTGAAGGAATTAGCCGTTTTTCATTTGTCAATGGACTCCTCAAAAAAATCGATAAAACGTTGTTTGCTTTTGGAAACATAACGGTCCTTTAGCCAAATAATCGCGGACTTAGAAATAATCGTTTCGTCTTTAATAGCAAAACTTTTTATACCTGAAATAGAATGTTTTTTAAGCGTGGATGCTGGAACAATGGAAGCTCCAACTTCCACATTAACCAATTCAAGAATCATATCCACATCCGGACAAACTGTCACGATATTGGGAGTAAGTCCTCTTTTTTCAAATCTGTCCATAATCAACTCGTATTGACCAACGCCGCTAATTCTTCTTAATAATATTAAAGGTAAATCGGCAAGTTCGTTCATCGTAATGGTGTCAGTTTCATAGGAATTTGCCCATTGTTCTGGCATAATAGCCACATAGTTTTCATCAGGTAGAAAGAGGCTACAATAAGGTTCCATATCTAGAGGAAGACGAACGATCGCCAAATCAATGTTTCGATTTTTCAGTTGCTCGGCAAGAAGGTAAGAGTCCCCTTCTCTTAATTCAAATGAAACGTTTGGATATTTCTCGCGAAAAGATTTAATATGTTGTGGTACGTGTGAAAAAAGTGTTTTTACACAGCCTACGGTCAACTGTCCTTTTAGCCCTTCACCCGTTTCTTTAACTTCTGTAAGCGCTTCATCAAAAAACTTAAAAAAATAATCTGCTTTATTGTATAAAACTTCACCTGCATCCGTTAGTTCCATTTTCTTGCCATTTCTTTCAAATAGCGGGACACCAATTTCTTCTTCTAATGCTTTTAAACTTTGGCTTAATGGAGGCTGGGCCATATGAAGTTTTTTTGCTGCTCTTGTAATTTGTTTTTCTGTTGCAATCGTATAAAAGTAACGCAGTTGTCTAATATCCATCTTTCTTCACCCCGATACCTCTTGTCTAAGCAATACATAATCCAAATATGTATAAATAATAGTACCAAATAACAAAAAAGTCAAAAAATTTAACTAGCCTTTGAGTAAAACGGATTTTATATAATGTATATCTAAAATATATGACAATCATATTTTTTAGATATTTTTCATATATACTATGCCGTGATAAGATACAAACAAGGTTGAATTATTAAAATATTTTAAAATTTAATTCACAGTTTTTCATTGACCGACCGATTTGCTAATGCTTTATTTTTTTAGTTCTTTATGAAAGCGAATACATTTCGTGAACACTCTACCAAAATACTAGAAAAATTGGATAAAAATTAAAGGAGGATAAAGTTATGCCAGCTAAAACAGGACAGCAATACATTGATAAATTAAAAAAGGCAAATAACAACGTATATATCCATGGAGAGAGAGTAGAAGATGTTACCACGCATCCCGCATTTAAGGGTGCCGTCCAATCCATGGCAAAATTATATGATTTACAATATGAAAAGCCGGAAAAAATGCTTTATACATCTCCAACAACTGGTGATAAAGTGAGTAAAACTTTTATGGCACCGGAAACAATTGAAGAGTTAATCGAACGTCGAGAAGCGATTATGGAGTGGCAGGGAATTACAAAAGGTTTGATGGGACGCTCTCCAGACTATTTAAATTCAGAAGTGATGACAATGGAAAAAGCTTATGATTACTACGGTAAAAGCAATTCATTATTTGCTGAAAACGCAAAGAAATATGCTGAATATGCCAGAGAAAATGATATTAGCCTTACACACACATTAATTCATCCGCAAGTAAACCGTGCAAAGATTCAAGCAGAACAAAAAGATGCAAATGTGGCTCTGCATGTAGTAGAGAAGAATGATGATGGAGTTATCGTGGACGGTATTCGCTTACTTGCAACCCAAGCAGGAATTACAGATGAAATTTTTGTTTTCCCGTCAACAGTAGTTAAATCAGGAGCAAAAGATGATCCTTATTCACTTGCTTTTGCGATAGCAAATAATACGCCAGGGTTAAGATATCTAAGTCGTGAATCATTTGATTATGGTAAGAATAACTTCGATCATCCAGTAGGTTCTCAGTTTGAAGAAGGAGATGCAATTGTTGCCTTTGATAATGTACTTGTTCCTTGGGATCGCATCTTCATTCTAGAGGATTCTGAGATTTGTAATGGTGCGTTTGCTGAAACAAATGCTGTCGTACACATGTCCCATCAGGTAATCGCCAAAGATATAGCAAAAGTGGAATTTTTACTTGGTGTTGTACTTAAGCTAATGGATTCAATCGGTATTGACGGATTTCAGCATGTGAAAGACAAAGGTACAGAAATAATGCTCGCATTAGAAAATATGAAATCGCACCTGTACAAAGCAGAATACAATGCAAAAATTGACCGATGGGGAATGATGACGCCAGACTTTGAAGCATTGAACGCAGCAAGAAACTGGTTTCCACGAGTATATCCGCGTTTAGCAGAAATATTAAGAGTTCTTGGTGCATCGGGATTAATGGGTATTCCAACTTATGATGACTTTGCTAATAAGGAACTTGGACCAATCTTAAATCGAGCTATGCAAGGTAAGAATGTGGAAGGCTTTGAACGAGTTCAATTATTCCGTCTTGCGTGGGATATGACGATGAGTTCATTTGGAAGCCGTCAGACGCATTATGAATACTATTTCTTTGGCGATCCGGTCAAAATGGGTATGGCTTACTTTGACAATTATGATAAAGAGCCATACAAAGCAATGGTCGATGAGTTTTTAGAAAGCCAAAATATTAAAAAGCCAAAAATTTTAAGCGTTCCAACAGGAAGTGTCTTAAAGTAGAAATTTAATAAACGTATGTAAACTACAACTTAAGTTTAGCAGGAAGGAGAATTCTGTGATGGAAGTGATAAACCTAACTCATAGGGATAAACAACTATCTCAAATACCGCATATCATGGCAGTTGGATTTTTTGATGGGGTCCACTTAGGTCATCAAGAATTATTAAAGCATGCCAAGGAACTTGCGAGAAAGCAAAATATCTTATTTACAGCAATGACATTTAGTCCACATCCGGATGAAGTGTTAAAAGGTGATAAGAATCGTAAGTACCTAATGTCATTATCCCAAAAAATCAAAAAAATGGAATCTATAGGAGTGGATAAGTTATTTGTCATGGAGTTTGATTACACTTTCGCTTCACTCCTTCCGGCTGAATTCATCCAAAAATATATCGTTAATTCGAATACAAAACATGTCGTTGTAGGTTTTGACTTCACATTTGGTTTTAAGGCACAGGGGAACACCACATACCTCCAAAAAGAATCGGAAAAGTTAGGGTTTGGTTTATCGGTTATCCCGAAAAAAACCTACTTGCAAGAAAAGATAAGTTCTACCCTTGTAAGGGGATTAATACAGGAAGGGAATGTGGATTTGGTTCCTTATTATTTAGGATCAAATTACGAGGTAAGCGTTCATGTTCTCCAGTATAAAATAAATGGAAATATAATAGTTCATCCAAGCGAAAAATCCATTTTTCCGAGTCCTGGATCTTATTTAGTGAAGGTGAAACATGGCACAAAAACCTTGAACGGAAAGTTTCATCAGTTTTCTAATTCGAGAGGTGACAATACGTTGGAACTTAATGAACCGGTTCATGAGTTCCGTGATGATTGTTCTATTGAATTTGTCAGCAGGGTCAAATTTACAGAGAGTCTTTCAGTATAAAGATTAAAGGAGGAATTTAAATGGATAGCAGAGAGTTTCGTAATGCGATGGGAAGATTTGCAACGGGTGTAACGGTTATCACAACAAATGATGGTGCTGGTGCACATGGAATGACAGCGAATGCATTTATGTCAATTTCACTGGAACCAAAACTGATAACGATCTCTATTGATAACAAGGCAAATATGCTAAATAAAATTAAAGCAGCCGGACAATATGCAGTAAACTTCCTCTCAGATGAACAGCAAGATATTTCTATGAATTTTGCTGGTCAGAAGAAAAAAGAAGACGGTGTTGATTTCGATTTTATTCAAGGTATACCGGTTATTAAAGATTCGTTAGCCTCCATTGTCTGTGATGTGGATCAAGAGATTGTAGTTGGGGACCATACTTTGTTTATCGGTAGAGTACTAGATGTGGAATTAACGGAAGGCAATCCATTGACTTTCTATTGTGGCAAGTACGGAAATTACAGACAGAAAGAATGCGTTTGAGAAAAGTATCTTGAATGAAGCCATTATAACTTAAATAGCAAATTTTAATAAAGGAGTGGATACATTATGTCTGGAAACCAAGAAGTGGATGTCTTATCTGGGAAACATGAAGAATTAGCAAACAAGCTAGATGATATTAAGCTATATATAAACGGGGAATTTATGGATGCTGAAGATAGAGGGACCTTTGACAATATTAGTCCTTTCTCCAATGAGAAGATTAATAGTGTAGCCTCAGGTCAAGCAGCAGATATTGACAAAGCTGTCCAAAGTGCAAAGAAAGCATTTAAAGGGGAGTGGGGAAATTTAAAGCAAGTGGAACGCTTGGAATATGTTTATAAAATCGGGGACCTTATTGAACAGCATACGGATGAAATTGCAATATTAGAATCATTAGACACGGGTCTTCCAATCAGCCAAACGAGAAAACAAGTATCACGTTCTGCGAATAACTTCCGCTTTTACGCAGATACCGTGAAATCACAAATGTATGGAGAAGTGTACCAAGTAGACGATGAATTCATTAATTACACGGTACGTTCTGCAGTTGGTGTCGCAGGACTTATTACTCCTTGGAATGCTCCATTTATGCTTGAAACATGGAAAATTGCTCCAGCATTAGCAACAGGTAACACGGTCATTTTAAAACCTGCTGAATGGTCACCATTAACTGCTAATCGGATGGCAGAAATTATCGATCAAGCTGGTCTTCCTGATGGTGTTTTTAATATTGTGCACGGTTTTGGTGAAACGGCAGGAGATGCATTAGTTAAACATCCTGATGTTCAGCTTATTTCCTTCACGGGTGAAACCACTACTGGATCTACTATCATGAGAAATGGGGCAGATGCATTGAAACGTTTTTCCATGGAGTTGGGCGGTAAATCACCTATTATCGTTTTTGAAGATGCAGACTTGGAAAGAGCCCTTGATGCAGCCACTTGGGGAATATTCTCATTTAATGGTGAGCGCTGTACAGCAAACTCAAGATTGTATCTACATGAAAGTATTGCAGATGAATTTATCGAAAAATTAAAACAACGGGTTTGGAATATTCGAGTTGGTGATCCGTTAGAAAACAATACACAGATTGGACCGCTTATAAAAACGGAACATTATAACAATGTAAAAAAGTATCTCAAGATTGCTGAAGAAGAAGGCTGTGAAATTATTAGCGGCGTTATTCCTAAAGAATTAAACCGTGGCAATTACGTAGCTCCAACTATTTTACTAAATGCATCCAATGAAATGCGTGTTGTGCAAGAAGAAATTTTTGGACCTGTCATTGCAGTAATGACATTTAACGACGAAACAGAAGTAATTGAAAAAGCAAACGATGTTAGATATGGACTTGCTGGATATGTATGGACAAATGATATGAAACGTGGGCATCGTGTAGCACATGCAATTGATTCAGGTATGTTATGGGTGAACTCGCAAAATGTGCGTGACCTCAGAACGCCATTCGGTGGTTCAAAAGATAGTGGAATCGGACGTGAAGGTGGACACTATGCATTTGAATTCTATACCGAGCAAAAAATTATCCATGTAGCCATTGGTGATCATCATATACCGCAGTTTGGAAAGTAATGTCTAAAATGGAGAGGGGAAACAAGATGAACTTTGATATTAAACGTACTGGACGTGCTGTACTTCATGTTACAGATTTAGACAAATCAAGAGAGTTTTATGATGCACTTGGCTTAATCGAAACGGAATCAGATGATGAGAACATTTTCTATCGCGCAATTGAAGATCATAATCATCATTGCCTTTGGTTAAAAAAGAAACCAGAAGCAGCTGTAGAAGTAATTAGCTATCGAGTCAATGCAGACGAAGACCTTGAGGAATTAGCAGCATTCTTTCAGAGTCAAGGAACAGAAGTAAAGTGGATGGAAAAAGGTACCCAAAAAGGAATTGGACGTACCATTCGCATTCAAGATATTTCTGGAATGCCTGTTGAATTCTATTTTGAAATGGATAAAGTAGAGCGCATGCTGCAGCGTTTTGACATTCATGTAGGTGCAAAAGTGCAGCGTATCGATCACTTCAACTGTGCAGTACCTGATGTACAAAAAGCTTATGACTATTATATAAAAGAGCTTGGCTTTGCTTGCTCAGAGTACACTACTTCTAAAGGAGAAGATAATATTTGGGCAGCATGGTTACACCGAAAACCTGGCGTGCATGACACAGCTTTCATGAACAGTGTAGGACCACGACTTCACCATATTGGTTTCTGGTTAAAAGACCCAATGAGCCTAATCGATGGATGTGACTACCTAGCTGCAAAAGGATTATCTAAAACAATTGAGCGAGGACCAGGACGCCATGGGTTGTCTAATGCATTCTTCTTATATTTAAGAGATCCAGACGGACACCGTATCGAATTGTATAATGGCGATTATTACACTGGGGATTCTGATTTTGATCCAATTGAATGGGATTTAGATGATCCTCAACGTCAAACTTTCTGGGGACATGAAGCGCCAGATAGTTGGTTTGACGAGGCTTCGACATTCCTGAATGTTTATACAGGGGAAAAAATTGACACCAAACAGCCAACATTAGAAAAAAGAAAACCAAGCACCGTAATATAAATAATCTATATATTTAGCAATCTAACAGGAGGTTATATATAAAATGAGTACGAAATACGATGCTATAAAAAAAAGATTGAGAGGTTCAATCGCACCGGTAATCACACCATTTAAAGTGAACGGAGATATTGATTTTAAAAAACAGTCTGAATTAATCGAGTTTCAAATTGAAAATGGAACACATGCGATTTCTGTAACGGGTACTTCTGGAGAACCAAGCTCGCTTACTACAGAAGAGCGTGTTCAAGTAATGGAAAATGCAATCAAAACTATTAATGGTAGAATTCCGTTCGCTCCGGGAACTGGATCTACTAACCATGATGAAACAATGTACGTAACAAAGAAAGCGGAAGAAATGGGCGCAGATGCCGCAATGGTTATTGTTCCTTATTATAATAAACCAAACCAGGAAGCATTGTATGATCATTTCAAAACAGTAGCTGATTCCGTAGATATTCCGATTATCATCTATAATATACCAGGACGGACTGCGCAAAATATGGAAGTGAAAACGATGGCGCGTCTAGTAAAAGATTGTCCTAATATTGTTGGAGCGAAGGAATCAAATAAAGACTTTGAACATGTTAATAGAGTATTGCTTAACTGTGGCAGAGACTTCTTATTGTTTTCAGGAATTGAACTTTTATGCTACCCAATGCTAGCAATTGGAGGAGCTGGATCCATTAGTGCAACAGCTAACGTGGAGCCTAAGAAGGTAGCAGAAATGCATAATGCTTGGGAAGAAGGGGACATCAAACGAGCGCAGGATCTTCACTTTGAATTAATGAACCTAAATGATGTGCTGTTTAAAGATACAAACCCTGCCCCAGTGAAAGCTGCACTCGGAATGATGGGCATGATTGAACCCGTATTACGTAGACCAATGGGATTGCCTTCAGATGCATTGCAAGAAGAAATTCGTGACACCCTTGTGAAATACGGAAAAA
This sequence comes from Oceanobacillus iheyensis HTE831, assembly GCF_000011245.1. Taxonomy (NCBI): domain Bacteria; kingdom Bacillati; phylum Bacillota; class Bacilli; order Caryophanales; family Bacillaceae; genus Oceanobacillus; species Oceanobacillus iheyensis. The sequence goes on along the minus strand of NC_004193.1, from coordinate 2,951,706 downwards.
TAGAAAAAATAGCTTCGGTTTAGATTAATAGATTTATATGAGGAAATTGAATGAAGACCAGTAAGCTACTGGTCTCTTTTTCTTCATTTAGACTGTACATTTTCTAAAAACATTAAAGGAGTGCGGTTATATGAGTAGTGTGAAATTTAAGCACCAAGGAGTTCAACAATTAAAAGAAGGAATTTATCAACCTGATCAAAAGCTTTTGAAATTCGATGGAAAGCAATGTTCTTTGGATGATTTATCATTGGATGTACCTATAAATGGAACAGTTTATGGAACATTACTGAATTATAAAGGCGAATATGCCGAGTTAGAGTCTTCTATGAATGAGGATCCATATAAAACTCCACCAAAAGCTCCTATTTTATACATAAAGCCGATTAATACACATATCGGATATGGTATGACAATTCCGTTGCCAGAAGGAGTAGAAAAGGTATCTATTGGGGCTGCTTTGGGAGTCGTTATTGGTAAACCAGCTAAAAACATCAGAAAAGAAAACGCTCTAGATTATGTGGCTGGTTATACGATCGTAAATGATGTAAGTATACCAAATGAGAGTTATTATCGTCCTGCATATAAAGAAAAAGCAAGGGATGGATTTTGCCCGATAGGTCCATGGGTTCTTCGTCGTGATGCTATAGAAAATCCAAATGAACTTGGGATTCGTGTTTACATCAATGGCGAAATAAAACAGGAAAATACAACGTCAAATTTAATCCGTTCTGTTGAACAATTAATGGAAGAGGTAACAGATTTCATGACGCTTTATGAAGGTGATGTATTATTGGTTGGTGTTCCGGAAAACGCTCCAATTGCAAAAGAAAATGATCGCGTTATCATTGAGATCGACAATATAGGAACTTTAGTAAATAAGGTAGAAAAAGAGAAAGTAGATGTAGGAGGCGTTATGGTATGAGGCACGCACGAATAGCGTATAATGGTTTAATTCAACATGCGGTTGAAACAAACGAAGGAATTAAATTAGAAGACGGTCGTATTGTGAATGAGTCACAGGTCACATGGCTACCACCGGTAGAACCGAAAACGGTATTCACACTCGGTCTAAACTATGCGGATCATGCGGCAGAGCTTTCATTTAAAGAAGCACCGAAAGAGCCATTGGTATTTTTAAAAGGACCAAATACGTTCATTGGTCATCTTGGGGAAACGTATCGTCCAAGCGATGTAACATTTATGCACTATGAATGTGAACTAGCGGTCGTGATCGGTAAAACAGCGAAAAACGTTAAAAAAGAGGAAGCATATAATTATGTTCGTGGCTATACGGTGGCGAATGATTACGCTCTTCGTGATTATCTAGAAAACTACTATCGACCAAACCTTCGTGTGAAAAATCGGGATACATGTACCCCAATTGGTCCATGGGTCGTGGATAAAGAAGATATTGAAGATCCAATGAATTTACAATTGACTACTTATGTTAATGGTGAAATCACACAGCAAGGTAGTACTGCAGACATGATCTTCTCTGTACCTCATCTTATTGAGTATTTAAGTGGACTTATGACATTAAATCCAGGAGATATTATTCTGACTGGAACACCAAAAGGGTCTGTTGATACAAAGGTTGGCGATGAAGTAATAACAGAAGTAGAAGGTGTAGGCAGACTTGTGAATACAATCGTTGGGGAGAAAACCTTTCAATCTATCTAATTTAAGTGAAGATAACTTTATGAATAAAGTAAGGGGGATTCACGATGCCACATCTGATAATCGAATACACAGCCAATCTAAAAGAAGAAACCGATATGATGGAATTATTAAAGAAGGTGAATGATTCCCTGCTCTCCCATTCTACAATTATTCCAATCGGAGGGCTACGTACAAGAGCAATTGAAATAAAAGATTATCTTATAGCGGATGGAACAGAAGACGATGCATTTGTACATGCCACCCTAAAACTTGGTGGCGGTCGGACAGAAGAAGAAAAAAAGTTACTCTGTAATGATTTATTTGCAACAATTAAAGATCATTTTATCGATTTATATGAAAAACGTTACTTAGCATTATCACTGGAACTACATGAATTTACGAATCCTACTTATAAGCAGAATAACATTCATGCACGATATAAAAAGGAATAACTATCCTAATGAAAGAGGTATGAAATCATGCAATCTTACAAAATGTTTGTTGGTGGGAAATGGTTTGGAAATAATTTAGAACAGATTGATGTAATCAATCCAGCTACAAACGAACAAATTGGAACGATTCCTAACGGCGGAAAAGAAGAAGCTAAGCAGGCAGTCGATGCTGCACATAATGCGCTAAAAGAGTGGTCTGCAAGAACTGCAGAAGATCGAAGCAACTATCTTGTGAAGTGGCACGAGTTGATAAAAGAAGAAAGAGAAACGATAGCCAAAATCATGACGGAAGAACAAGGAAAACCACTCAAAGAAGCAATTGGTGAAGTAGACTATGCCAATGGTTTTATATCATGGTATGCGGAGGAAGGAAAACGGATATATGGTGATATTATTCCTGCATCTCATACGAATAAACGTATTTTTGTGCAGAAAAAACCAGTTGGCGTTGTCGCAGCAATTACTCCATGGAACTTTCCTGCCGCAATGATCACACGTAAAGTTGGACCAGCACTTGCAGTCGGATGCACGGTAGTTATTAAGCCAGCCACGCAAACACCTTTAACAGCGTTTAAATTGGTGGAATTAGCTGAAAAGGCGGGTATTCCAAGAGGTGTTATTAATATTGTCACTGGTAGCTCAAGCCAAATTGGGAAAGTATGGAATGATGACGGCCGAGTTAGAAAATTAACGTTTACTGGATCAACAGAGGTCGGAAAAATATTGATGAAAGATGCAGCAAATACAATGAAAAAAATCTCACTTGAACTAGGTGGACATGCTCCATTTGTCGTAATGGAAGATGCTGATTTAGACAAAGCAGTAGCAGGAGTAATCGCATCTAAATTTCGTAATGCCGGCCAAACTTGTGTATGTACGAACCGGGTATACGTGCATGAATCTATTAAAGATATTTTTCAAGATAAGCTGACAGAGGCAGTGTCAAAACTTAAAGTTGGGAATGGACTGGAAGAAGGGATAAATATAGGTCCATTGATCGACCAGAGTGCAGTAGATAAGGTGGATGAACAAGTTAAAGATGCAATAAGTAAAGGTGGGCGTGTCACCTTTGGAGGGAAAAGTTTAAGAGGATTATACGTTGAACCGACTATTGTTGTGGACGCAACAGACGACATGCTTTGTATGTATGAAGAAACATTCGGTCCATTGGTTCCCGTTACAACATTTAGAGATGAAGAAGAAGTAATTGCACGAGCAAATAATTCTCCATATGGGCTAGCTGCGTATGTTTTTACAGAAAATATTGGACGTGCTATTCGAATTAGTGAAGCACTCGAATATGGCATTGTCGGATTGAACGATGGAGCTCCATCGACTCCACAAGCTCCGTTTGGCGGATTTAAAGAAAGCGGACTTGGTCGTGAAGGTGGTTATTACGGTATCGAAGAATTCCTTGAAATTAAGTATATTTCACTTGCATTTTAATAAAGGGAGCTGATGAAGCTCTCTTTAATACTAAACTTATTAACAATCGTTGCTTATTACATAGGGGGAGAAAAGGAACTTAGATCAGCGGATTACACAGATAAACAAGATAAGAATTTACTTAGATGATGTATTATATACCTTTAAATTGTAAGCGATTACTATAAAGTGTTTGCTAACTAGATAAAAGAGTGAACGATTAAATTGAGAGATGTGATTGATGAAGGAAAGGAGAAAACTTATGCAAAACAGTTACATCAGAAATTGTGTTCTCTTAATCATGTCTTTATTTATCATATTGGTTTTAACATCCTGTGCCAATAAACCATCATCCAAACCAGGGGATTCAGTCGAGGAAAACCATAACCTAATAGTTTCTCACTTTCAGCCTGGAAATCATCCAATTCAAACCAAAATCCTTGATGGACTTGCTGATGATTTGAATGAACAAACAGATGGAAGCATAACAATGGAATTTTATCCATCCAATACACTCGGTGATGCCGGATCACAATATGATATGGCTGTAACAAGAGAAGCAGATATTGCTTTAAGTGTACATGGTTACTCGCCTGGAAGATTCCCACTTGTGACAATTATGGAACTACCATTTCTAGCGGAATCTGCGGAACATGCTTCGGAAATTCTAATGACCTTATATGAAGAGTTTCCGGAAATGCAGGAGGAGCATGCAGATACGTATCCATTATTTTTGTTCTCGGCTGAACCTGCCCAGATTATAAGTAAAGATTTTAGAATTGAAACACCTGAAGATATAAAAGGTTTACGTGTACGATCCCCATCTCCAATGGCAAATAATATTATTGAGACGTTAGGAGCGACACCAGTCTCTATGCCGATGGGAGATGTTTATGAATCGTTAGAAAGAGGTGTAATCGATGCTGCAGTCGTACCTTTTGAATCCCTTTATAATTATAGTTTCCATGAGGTAACAAATTATATTACAATGGGTGATTTCTCTGCTACACCATTTTTTAGTGTGATGAGCAAGAAAACCTATGAAAATTTCAGTGACGACGATCAATTCGTACTAGATAATCTAATAGGGAAAGAACTGGCAAAAGAAGCTGGAAGTATCTATGATGTGGACGGGAAAAAAGGCTTTGAAACAGCAATTGAAAGCGGGGCAGAGGTGATTGAATTAGAAGGAGACGCTTTAATTCAATGGAAAAAAGCATTAGAACCGGTGGTTAATGAGTGGATTGAAGAAAGAACAGCAGAAGGCTACCCTGCACAAGAAATCTATGACAGGGCAATGGAATTGAAAGAGGAACTCAGTGATAGAGAGGAGTAGTAAGGTGGAGAGGTTTATATCAAAATTAAATGTAGGGTTACTTTATATTGCCCAAGCTGTTTTAATTATTATGGTATTCTTAGTCACCGCAGATGTATTAGGTCGCTGGATTTTCAAACAGCCAATTACTGGTGCTGTAGAACTTACAGAACTCGGACTTTCAATGGTCATCTTTTTAAGCATTGGATATACTCATTTAAAAGAAGAACATATTTCAATTGATTTTTTGATTGAACGACTACCTAGTAAAGCTCAACGACTTGTAGATGTACTTATAAATATAATTATTATGGTGGTAATGGTATTAATGGCTTTAAGTCTGTTCTGGTACTCAGAGCGACTACTTATTTCAGGTACAGTGACAGGGGATTTAGGCCTTCCAATTTACTTATTCGCTGCAGTGTCAGGAATTGGTGCAATTGTATTTGCTTTAACTGCCTTAATGTTAGCCATCAAATACTTTGCAAGGGTGGGTGAAAAATGAGCCCAGAACTTATTGGATTTTTAGGTATTATAGCTATTTTGATACTGTTTTTCCTGAAGATTCCAATTGCTGTATCTCTTATTCTTGTTAGTTTACTAGGAACAAGTTTCATTAGAGGGTGGGAGGTAGCCTTTGCACAGTTGGGGAGAACCCCTTTTGATACATCTAGTAATTATTCACTAAGTGTTATTCCGTTATTTATTCTGATGGGTATGATTCTTTCTTATACAGGAATTGGTAAAGATTTGTATAGATTGGTAGACACTTGGATTGGCCATTTACGGGGTGGTCTTGCGATGGCTACCATTGGCACGGCAGCTATATTCTCATCCATTTCGGGTTCTTTAAATGCTACTACTGCAACAGTAGCAAAAATCGCATTGCCAGAAATGGACAAATATAATTATAAACCAGGGCTTTCGACTTCTAGTGTTGCAGCAGGAGGCACACTAGGGATTTTAATCCCTCCAAGTGTAATTTTAATTTTGTACGGAATTCTGACAAGAGAACCCATAGGTGCGTTATTAATTTCCGGCATTATTCCTGGTGTTTTGCAGATCACTATATTTATCATTACGATTTATATTCTTGTTCGTAAAGATCCTTCCATTGCACCGCCAAGGGAAGAGAAAGCAAGTATTCTTGAGAAGTTACATTCGCTTAAAAATATTTGGCCGTTTATGGGGCTATTTTTAGTAAGTATTGGCGGTATATATTTAGGTATTTTCACGCCGACTGAAGCAGCTGGAGTAGGTGCGTTTGGTGCTCTATTGTTTGCATTAATTTCCAGAAAACTTACGTGGGAAACTTTGAAAGACTCACTAAGTGAATCTATTCGCTTGACTGCGTTTATTTTCTTTATTTTAATTGGTGCCAATTTATTTGGACAATTCTTGGCAATCAGCAGAATTCCTGTCATGCTTACGACGTATGTCGGAAATCTTGACTTGCACGCATATATCATCCTTATCGGTATTCTTGCTGTGTTACTTGTGCTTGGTTGTTTCATTGAAAGTTTAGCTTTAATCGTTATCACATTGCCCATTCTGTATCCAATTATTACGGAATTAGGATTTAACGGTATTTGGTTTGGAGTAATTATGATTATGGTTATTAATATCGGTGCATTAACACCACCGTTAGGAATAAGTGTCTACGTTATTAAAGGAGTAGCTAGAAATATTCCAATACAGTCAATCTTCAGAGGGGTCGTTCCAATGATTATCGCAATGATTGTATGTGTGGCAATTCTAGTTGTTTTTCCGCAGATAGTTACTGTATTGCCAGATTTAATGAAATGATTTATCAACCGTTGTTTGGAGTATTGCTAATACATGAAGTCTTACAGAACATCATAATTAAATATAGTTTTTATATTTTTTTGAAAAGGATAGAGATGAGATTCGAAAGTGCGACAGCATGGATGGGAAATGGAATCCATTACAATTAATCAATAAAAACAGGTAATTCAAAGACTAGCAATTCATTTCTGCTAGTCTTTTTGGTATAGTAGTTGCAATGGACTTTATACATAAAATGATCGTCAAAAGGGGATGGACATGTTGGAGGAGAAATTCTTAGACTTATTGGCACAGAAATATGATAGTGAAGAAAAAGTAGTTACGGAAATTATTAATCTGGAGGCCATCCTCGATTTACCAAAAGGAACGGAGCATTTTGTAAGTGATCTGCATGGTGAATACCAAGCATTTCAACATGTGCTAAGAAATGGTTCTGGCAAAGTAAAGGAAAAAATCAGAGATATTTTTAAGCATGAACTATCGGAGAAGGAAATAAATGAATTCGCAACATTAATCTATTATCCAGAAGAAAAACTGCAATTAATTCGGAATCAATTCGACAATAAACAGGAGTTAAATGCATGGTATACCAAAACAATTGATCAAATGATTCGACTTATCCCTTATGCATCTTCGAAGTACACTCGTACTAAGTTACGTAAAGCATTACCGAAGCAATTTGTATATATCATAGAAGAGTTGCTTTACAAAACAGATGAATATACAAACAAAAAACATTACTATTCCAAGATTGTCCAAAAAGTAATTTCACTTGGTCAGGCGGATAAACTTATTATAGGTCTTGCCTATACGACTCAACAATTAGTTGTTGACCACCTTCATGTAGTAGGGGATATTTATGACCGGGGACCGGAACCAGATAAAATTATGGAAGCACTCATCAATTATCATTCCTTGGATATTCAGTGGGGAAATCATGATGTGCTTTGGATTGGTGCATTTTCAGGATCAAAGGTTTGCCTAGCTAATATACTCCGAATCTGTGCACGTTATGATAATTTGGATATTATTGAAGATGTATATGGCATCAATCTTAGACCACTTTTGAATCTTGCAGAGAAGTATTACAAGGACAACCCAGCTTTTAGACCAAAAAGACACTCGAATAAAAAACTATCAGATCAAGAACAATCACAAATTACGAAGATACATCAAGCAATTGCCATGATTCAGTTTAAACTTGAGATGCCAATCATAAAACGACGTCCATACTTTAATATGTCGAAAAGGCTTTTACTAGAAAAGGTCGATTATGAAAACAATAAAATTACGATTGATGGAAAAACATATCCATTGGAAAATACCTGCTTTGCAACTGTTAATCCAGACCAGCCTGATGAATTGCTGGAAGAAGAGAAACAAGTAATGGACAAATTGTTATTTTCTGTCCAGCATTCAGAAAAACTAGCAAGGCATATGGAATTTTTAATGAAAAAAGGCACACTTTATTTAAGATACAACGGAAATTTATTAATACATGGCTGCATACCAATAGATGAGAATGGAAATATGGAAAAGATGTTTATTGAAAATAAAACGTATGCAGGTCGGGAGTTACTCGATATTTTCGAAAACTATTTGCTTCACGCTTTTTCCAACCGTGAAGCAACTGATGACCTTGCAACAGATATGGTTTGGTATTTATGGACCGGGGAGTATTCCTCTCTTTTTGGAAAAAGGGAAATGACCACCTTTGAAAGGTACTTTATTAAGGATAAGGCATTGCACAAAGAGAGAAAGAACCCATATTATTATTTGCGAGAAAAAGAGGGAATCTGCCGGATGATTTTAGAAGAATTTGATCTTGATCCAGATCAAGGCCATATTATCAATGGTCATACACCAGTCAAAGAGATTGAGGGAGAAAACCCAATCAAAGCAAATGGCAAGATGATTGTCATTGATGGTGGTTTTTCAAAGGCTTATCAGCCAACAACAGGCATTGCAGGCTATACGTTATTATATAATTCGTTCGGTATGCAATTGGTTGCTCACCAGCATTTTAATTCAAAGGAAGATGTTTTGCAAAATGGTAATGATGTGCTATCCGTAAAACGATTAGTTGATGAAGAGTTAGAGAGAAAAAAGATTTCAGAAACCAATATTGGGGAGAAACTAATAGAGGATATTAATATGTTGAATAGTTTATTAAAGTATCGGTATTTGAAGTAAAAGTAGTTTTTACTTAAATACGTTAGAAGTCTGAGAACACACCTAGCTATACTGGAGCAGTTTCTAGAGAGTGTGTGGAATTTATACGGTGCCGAAAGATTAACAATCTCAGGCAAAAGGACAGAATAACTCATGGTAGTAAGCGTGGTATCATTCATTGATATTTAGTGAAGATACCACGCTTTTATTTTGTGAGTTAAGTTATGATATTGATTTATTTCAATTTTTGAGGTATCTTCCCTTTACCTAGTAAAGGGTACTCCAACTACATTACTCCCAAATCTCTCCCACCCATTCTGGATGATCAATAAATGGGTTTCGATTATGCTGGTAATCGTTAAATATGATATCATTTCTTCTTCTTTCAAAATCATCAACCGGATCTTCTTCATGCCACTCGAGCAATACGGATAACTTACCATGATATGGCGCAGACCCATTGTTGACCTGATCATTTAATTCCAAATCTAGTTCACCACTATCTCCTTCATAACGTACATCCATATAAAAGATCATTCTTGCGACATCACCTTTTACACTATCTCTAGGTTCCCAAGAATCAGAGTCATAGTAGTTACCATCTGCCTCGGAATGCTCGCTGCCTCCATCATCAAAGTCGAGGTTACTTCTGGAGCTATTAACAGAAGCATCTGTCGGTCTTAGGTGATGGATGTCTGTACCAGGTCCCATCGATGTACCGAAGTCACCGTGAGATTTTGCCCAAACATGTTCCCGATTCCAGTCATCGGCATTTCCACCGTTGTCGTTTTTCCCTTGTGAACGCCCTGTATAAAGAAGAAGGACATTATTGGAGTTTCTTGGATCTTCGTCTGTTTCACGTAGTGCTTCCCACACATTTGAATAGGAAATTTCCGTATGATCATCAATGATGTCGTGTAGAGTAGATTTTAGTTGTTCTCCTGTTTTACCATCTGCATCATCATAATAGCCGTCTAGTTCTGGCGTTTCAGGATCTGGATCTGGTGGTTGTGTGTCGTCGTTTTGCAGTTCAAAGGCCGTTCCATTCTTTACTCCAGCATGTGCAAAGTAGTTTGTAAGTGTACCGGTTACTTTTACTTTCTCTCCTAATAAGGAAGGATTAGATTGTAAACCAAATGACGATCGAAATGAAGATGGTATTTGAACATAAACCATTTCTTCTATGTTTGTTGCAGAAGGGCTGTCAGCTAAGGCAAAAGCGTAATTATTTGGAAAGTTACTTGTGATAACAGAAGTGGTGGAAATTGGCTGGCCAACAATATATCCCTCCACCGATTTAGTAGAATTATCTTGATTATTAATAGCCTGTGTGACGGTATATGGAGACGAACTTGAACCATCTCCTGAGGATGCATTTACAAAAATATTTGTTACTGGTTGGATAAACAATAATACAGATGCTAGCAATAAGGTAGCTGTTACCAGTGTTCTTTTTTGGATATTTTGCAATTAATTCTCCTCCTTTGTATTGGGTTACGTACATTATATATCATAGTTATAAAGTTAGTTTTACCGCAGTATAAAGTTGCTGTAACAAAAAGGATGAGATAGGTCGTAGGCTGAAATGCTGAGATGAAAGGCGCAATGCGGTTATGTGTGTGGGATATTAATATAAAACTAAAGTGCTCGATAATGGAAGATAGGCAGTTGACATGGGCTACATAACTCCTTAAAATAATTACTTAATTTATAGTATAAAAGGGAGCCTTGTCTAATTAATTAAAAGAAAGGGAGCTTATAATGGATATCTTAATTAGAGAAGAACGAACTGAAGAATATAACACAACGGAAAAGGTTGTTAAAAGGGTATTTTTAAAGGAAGAATTTAGCGATAAGAAAGAGCATTTACTTGTTAATCGGATTAGAAAATCGGATGCGTTTATTCCTGAACTTTCATTGATCGCAATAGATCAAGCCAATGAAATTATTGGTCACATTCTATTATCAAAAATTACAATCGTAAATGATCATAAAACTGTTGATTCTTTAGCTCTTGCCCCGGTATCTGTTATACCGGAGCATCAGAAAAAAGGAATTGGAAGTCAATTAATTCATGCTGCATTAAAAAAAGCAAAAGAAATTGGTTATCATTCAGTTATTGTATTAGGTCATAAAGACTATTATCCAAAGTTTGGTTTTAAACAGGCACGCTTCTGGAATATACAAGCTCCATTTGATGTACCTGATGAAGTATTTATGGCCCTAGAATTAACGGAGGATGCTCTTGAAAATGTGGAAGGTGTCGTTCATTACTCCAACGCCTTTTCAGGATGAAGCTGGATTGATTAACCGAACATTAAAATAATAGAGATGTTGTTCCTAAATTTGTACTTCAACATATTTCTGGACAACCTCTTTTTGTATTAACGGATAAACAAATATATTCCTATATTTTTCGCTATCATCGGGTTCTTTCGGATATCCATCTAATTACTTTACATGATATAAACTTCATTGAATGTTAACGAGTATGTTGAGATTCATGATTGGCCTAATTCAGGAATGACCTTATTCTAGATGAATCAAAACGGGTTAATTCCGTGTGTAGCGCTATACAATTTTCATGATAAAATTGATTATTATTTGGCTAGGATTTTCTACAATAGCCTCAAGAAACAGGGGTGATGGGTTAACAATAGGGTCTACTCTGGCATTTTTTATTTTTTATCACGATTGGTGGTTTTGTATTTATTGCCTTTGTTGTCATAGGTGATCCATTCACCAACAGGGTCGCCCATGTCAAAATATCCTGAACGCTTTATGGTGCCATCAGTACGATACCATTCCCAATAACCGTCTGGCTGTTCATCACTTATTTTTCCTTTTGACCACATTGTTTTTCCGTTTGCGTGGTACTTGATCGTAAAACCATCAATCACTTCTTGATTCTTTTCCTTAACACCGTTTTGGTGTATCAGGTCACATTTTTCATTTTCCATGACTTGCCTCCGATAATCAGCTTTTTGAATAAATTTCATAATTAATATATTTGATATAAAATCCGAATGTTGCATTTTTTGATTTTTATTTCAGACGGACGCTTTCCGCAGGCACAGCCTCAGCTAACTTGAAAAGAAGAACACTTTTCAAGTGGATCTTCAGCTCGTGCTTTCCTGCAGGAGTCGCCGTCTTCCATTACAATCAAAGCCAAGTATTTTTTTCTGCAATCCGGTTATTAATGTTTATACTCTTATTAATAAATAGGTTTTTTAATAAAACTTGGCAATTATGAAATTCACTCTTTTGTTAAATAAATTATATCACGTTTGAATGATAATAATGATTAACACTTGCACCATTAGTGTTTATATAGTGTGTTTCTTTTTCGAAATCACCATCTCAATTAGAATCGCAATAAATGACATTATCCCTATTCCTACAGCTGTATATTTATAAGCTGATTCACCATTATCGGTTATTAGAGTAGTTACCGTTAAGATTCCCACAAGTATAGCCATTCCCAATTGTGTCATGAATTTGTTATTTGAGTTATTCTTTTTGAAAAGTTGAGTTTTAGTAATAGTAAAAAACAAAACTATGGCTACCAATGCAAGTAAAATAATCATTTTTTTCACTCCTTTAATTTCTAAAGTGAATTTCAATTGATTGGCCTGATTCAGGAATGACTTTATTCTAGATGTGCGCCTGAAAACAGTACAAATTGGTTAATTAATATATTTATTCTTTAAACTATCTGAACCAATTCCGCCTATTATCATTAAAGCTAATGGTAAAAAGTTGGCTATGATCTTTAGTAGCTTCCCATCTGTTACCAAAAATTCTGTACCAGCAAAATAATTTACACCCAAAATTATCAGCTTTACTAACAATAAAAATGCGCCTAATAAAAACATGCTATCAAAAAATGTTTTCCACTTCGGATACGCCAGTTGTTTACTATCTCGAATTACTTTTTCTTTCAATTCCTCGTCACTCCTCAATAATTCATCTATCGTGATATCAAATAAATCACTTAAATTGATAATCACTTCGATGCTAGGATAATTTTTACCAGTCTCCCATTTTGAAACTGATTGACGACTAACATATACTTTTTCTGCGAGGTAATCTTGTGACCAACCCCTTTTTTCTCGTTCTTTTTTTAATTTTTCACCAAAAAACATATTGTTCATCGCCTTTCCTGTTTCATTATTACTGAGCTGAAGAGAAATAGTAAAGATAGTTATAGGTGCAACAAGGTGCAACCTAGTGTTGCACCCTTGATTTTTCCATATAAGACGCCCGATTATTGAATTTCCTGTAAACCTTCCTAAATCCAATTCTCTTTGAAATCCATAATGTATTGTCCAATATTTGTAGGCTTTTTGCCTGTTACTTTCTCATAATCATGCTTGATTCCTTTTGCAAGTCCAAGTTTTGTTGGCATATGGACACCAACGACAACATTCACAAATCCTTCTTCTACGCCTATTTCACTCATATAGTTATTAAACTCTTTAACTGAAGGGTTTGTGTATTCAATTTTCACTCCAATAATTTCAGTCATTATATTTGCAACCTCAAAAAAATCAAGGGCTTTATTTCCTGTGATGACATAAATTTGGTTTCTATGCTTCACTTCATCAATCAAAGATAATGCAGAGACTTCAGCAAGATCTCTTGTGTCAACAAAGCTTGTTTTTCCTTTGCCTGCTGGAACAAAGATACGCTGTCTTTCTTGGATTTCCTTGCGAAGAAAGTCATTTAAATTTTGCATGAAATAACCAGCGCGAACAAATGTATAAGGTATCTTGCTGCTTTTTATTAGCTTTTCCATTTTATAATGGTGGATAAATGGCATGAATTGCACGTCTTTTAGCGATAAATAGGTAATGTGTTTAATTCCTTTATCTTTGGCTTTTTCTAGAAAGGTATCAAATAGGAGGTTTTCACCTGGTGGGTACATTAAAAAAATACGATCTACATTTTCGAGCGCATTATCAAACGTGCTTGAATCTGAAAAATCCAAGTTGACGTATTCATATTCATCACCAAATTTGGCTTTGGCCTTTTCAACATTCCGAACCGCACATACTATCGGAATATCTTTAGCATTTAAATAGTTAGCAACTTGTAGACCAACTTTTCCAGTGAAACCTGTTACTAAAATTTTCATTACTGACTCCTCACAAAACATTCTATTTCATAACAAGTATTTGATTTTAAAAATACAGTGTGTTCAATCACATACTAGCTGTTTGTTATTATTCAAAATTATTGTATCAAACTTTTTATAAATTATCAGATAGTATTCCATAGAATGAAGTTTCAAAGCTTCTATCAAAGAAACACGACTATATGACAAATGTCATATCATTTTATGACGTTTATGACTTATGAAAGGTTTAAATGAAGTCTAAAATAACAATAATAACAATTTGTTAGGGGAGGAAAAGGATGAGTAAACAAAAACAAGCGCAATTAAGAAAAAGTGTTTCCGCCTTTGCAAAGTCAGATAAACGGACGAGCATCATTCAATTAATCAATTCTATTTTGCCGTTCTTTCTATTATGGTTTTTAGCATATCAGAGTCTTTCTATATCCATTTGGTTATCATTAGGCGTATCAGTTATTGCAGCGGGATTTGTTGTCCGTATCTTTATCATTTTCCATGATTGTACACATATGTCATTCTTTAAAAATGCAAAAGCAAACAGAATTGTTGGTACGATAACAGGGATTATCACGCATTTTGCTTTTGAAAAATGGAAACGGGATCATGCAATTCACCATGCGACAAGTAGTAATTTAGATAAACGTGGAACTGGTGACGTGTGGGTTATGACAGTGGACGAGTATACAGAAGCTTCCTTTTGGGGGAGACTTTCTTACAGGCTTTACCGTAATCCAATTATTATGTTTGGATTAGGTCCGGCTTATTTATTCTTGATTTCCAACCGATTTAATCGAAAAGGTGCAAAACGTAAAGAGCGCTGGAATACATATCTCATTAATTTCTCCATCGTAGCTATTTATGGTTTGTTGATTTGGGCTATTGGCTGGCAGGCGTTCTTGATCGTACAATTACCGATTCTGTTTATTGCAGGAGCAGCGGGAATCTGGTTATTCTATGTGCAGCATCAGTTTGAAGATTCCTATTTTGAAAATGAAGATGAGTGGGATTATGTAAAAGCAGCGGTTGATGGGAGTTCCTATTATAAGCTACCAAAGGCAATTGAGTGGATAACAGGGAGTATTGGTTATCATCATGTGCACCATCTAAGTCCAAGGGTGCCAAACTACCACTTGGAGAAAGCGCATGAGTCGACACCGCCATTGCACAAAGCAACAACAATCACGTTATTAACAAGCTTGCAATCACTCCGTTTTCGTTTGTATGATGAGAATAGCAAGTCATTTGTTTCTTTTAAGCAATTTAAGCAGATGGAGAATAAGAAAAAATTAATGCATCAATCAAAGCCAAGCAGAACAAGTTTGCAAAAATAGCAGAATCATTATTATAGATGAATCAATTTTTTAAAATAATGTAGTTATTAATGTTCAGATTACAAGAAATTCTTGGCTTTGATTGTAATGGAAGACGGCGACTCCTGCAGGAAAGCACGAGCTGAAGATCCACTTGAAAAGTGCTCTTCTTTTCAAGTTAGCTGAGGCCGTGCCTGCGGAAAGCGTCCGTCTGCAATGGAAATCAAACAACACAACACTTGAATTTTATACCTACATGAAATTGATTCAGATTAATAATGCCTAAAAATTTAATAGGTTAGAATCAAAACCCTTTATAAACACTTATGAAGGGTTTTTGTTATACTAAGCAAAACAAGCAATGAATGGAGGAGAGATTGGAATGCAGCATTGGTATCATCTTTTTCCGAAAAATACAGGTCTAAGTCTGTTTGCATGGATTGCATTTTGTTTACTTCCATTCTATTTTATCTTACGCTCCTCTTCGCTGATCGATATTGTGGTAGGGGTTATTATGATTGTCATATTCTTTGCAACTTACCGATTGGCGTTTATTAAAAAAGGTTGGACAGTTTATGTATCTGTAGGCATTGAAATCTTCATCAGTGTGGGGGTAACTCTATATTTTGGCTATGTCTATTTTGCATTATTTTTAGCTTTCTTTATCGGGAACATCCAGAATAAGGCTGGTTTTATTTCACTATATATCATTCATCTTGTTACGACCTTAACAGCGGTAAGCTTTGGTTTTTTCATTCAAGAAGAGATGTTTTATAATCAATGGCCGTTTATTGTGATTTGTGTTATTGGTGTTATATTACTGCCATTTACTATGTATAATCGAAATAAGCGAGAGAAGTTAGAAAATCAACTAGAGGATGCGAATCAAAAAATCGCTCAATTAATTGTACTTGAGGAACGCGAACGTATTGCTCGAGATTTACATGATACCTTGGGACAAAAGCTTTCACTAATGGGATTAAAAAGTGAACTTGCAGGGAAATTGGTAGATGCAAAACCGGAGTCGGCGAAGAAAGAATTGGCAGATATTCATCAGACTGCAAGGACAGCATTGAAAGAGGTTCGTGAACTCGTTGCTGGGATGAAAGGCACCAAATTGAAAGATGAACTTATCCGTGTTCGCCAATTGCTAGAAGTAGCACAAATAACCTGTGAAATAGAAGATAATATTAAGCATTCAGAAGTTCCGTTACTCATTGAAAATGTATTAAGTATGTGTCTAAAAGAAGCCGTAACCAATGTAGTGAAGCATAGTGAGGCAACAGAGTGTAAAATAGTCGTCAAGCAAACACCGGATAAATGGATGATTCGCATTATTGATAATGGTATAGGTATTCAAGATAAAGTACATACATTTAAAGGAAATGGAATTCTTGGGATGAAGGAGCGATTGGGATTCGTTAATGGAAACCTATCGTTTGATGAGACGAATAAGAGCAAAACCATACTTAGCATCCAAGTGCCACGAGTAATTCAACAAACGGAACAGGAGGGGTCGAATTGATTCGAATTGTAATTGCTGAAGATCAACAATTGTTGCTTGGAGCTTTGGGCACGCTTCTTAGTATGGAAGAGGACATGGAAGTGGTTGGGCAAGCGAAGAATGGGGAAGAGGTATTGAATTTAGTGGAACAAAAGAAACCGGATGTCTGTATCATGGACATAGAGATGCCTGTGAAGACTGGGTTAGATGCGGCCGAGGAATTACGAGACGATGACTGTAAGGTAATTGTCTTAACTACTTTCGCCCGTACGGGATATTTTGAACGAGCACGTAAAGCGAATGTCAACGGATATTTATTAAAGGACAGTCCTAGTGAAGATTTAGCCAATTCCATTCGCGCTATTATGGCTGGTCGCAAGGTGTATGCACCAGAATTAATTGATATGGCCTATGAGGAAGGCAATCCACTGACAACCCGTGAGGAACAAGTGCTCAAGCTCATTGCCGACGGAAAGACAACGAAGGAGATTGCAGGTCAACTTTATTTAACAAATGGTACGGTTCGTAATTATGTATCCACAATCATGGATAAATTGAACGTCAGCAACCGTATAGAGGCGATTTCGAGAATTAAAGAAAAGGGTTGGTTTAAATAGTTTCATCCTAACTATTTTTTATTTAAATTTTCAAAAAATAGTCATCTTGTCTGATTGTTTCTACTACTTGTCCTTGATAATCTATTAGTGAACAAAATAAAACTAATCGAGGAGGAGTAGAAATGAGCAACAGGAAAAAAGTATGGTTTGAAGATGCACAACGTAAACTTGACCCTGGCTTGGTGGAACAATTACGGAATTCTCGAAAAGTAGACCAGAATGAAACTATCAACAATGAAATCCCTCTTATCGTTTATATGAAAAAAGGCTGTGAACGAGGCAAAAAAGACGACCTCTTAAAGGCATGTAATATTGACTCTCATAACAAACTCCATAGAGAATTGCGCAGTATAAATGCGATGAAAGGTTATCTGACACCTGATAGAATACAACAGATTAAAGACCATGAAGCAGTTGACCGGATTTTTTACGATCGAATTGTGACTGCATTCTTAGATATTGCTAGCGAGCAAACAGGAGCTTTCAAAGTTCAGGAACAGCTTGGATTAACTGGAAAAGACGTTACGATTGCCGTAATCGATACAGGAGTCCATGCGCATGCTGATTTGACGGATCCTACAAATAGAATTGTAGCTTTTCAAGATTTTATAAACGGAGAAAGCGAGCCTTATGATGATAATGGACATGGGACACATTGTGCTGGTGATGCGGCTGGAAATGGCAGTCTCTCCAATGGGAAGTATATTGGACCGGCACCAGAGGCCTCTATTATCGGAATAAAGGTTTTGGATGAACAAGGGAGTGGGAGACTATCCACTATCATTGAAGGTATAGAATGGTGTGTCGATCATAAAGAGGAGCATAATATACGGATTATTTCGCTTTCTCTTGGAGCGCCAGCCTATGAATCTTTTAGGGATGATCCATTATCACTAGCTGCTCAATCTGCGTGGCATCAAGGGATTGTAGTGTGTGC
Organism: Oceanobacillus iheyensis HTE831; assembly: GCF_000011245.1. NCBI lineage: Bacteria > Bacillati > Bacillota > Bacilli > Caryophanales > Bacillaceae > Oceanobacillus > Oceanobacillus iheyensis. The sequence continues at coordinate 2,933,372 of NC_004193.1, read as the reverse complement.
TGCAGCTGGAAACGATGGGCCTGCCGCATCAACGATCAGTACTCCAGCCATTGATCCATTTATTATTACGGTTGGATCGACGAATGATCAAAATACGTTAGAGCGTACGGATGATGCAATAGCAGAGTATTCTAGTAGAGGACCGACGATTGATACGCTGGTAAAACCGGATGTTTATGCCCCAGGTACAAATATTATTTCCTTGTCAGCCCCGGGATCAGCATTGGAATCCCAAATCCCGGAGATGATCATTGATGAAAACTATATCCAATTGTCGGGCACATCAATGGCGACACCAATTTGTGCAGGAATTATCGCCCTTATGCTGGAAGCTAATCCGAATCTCAGTCCGAATGATATAAAGAGCATCTTAAAAGCGACATCCCATCCAACACTTGATGATATATGGGGATATATTGAAGCAGAAAGTGCCGTAGATATGGCAAAGAATTATACACGTCAAGGTTCTGCTGAAGCAATACAAGAAAGTTAAAGAAGGAAATGCGACCTAAATGCTAAGTACAGATGAAGGAAAATATAAATGCAAGCAATCCGAACTAATTCGAATCCTAGATTAGGTATTTGAATGTAGTTCGGTTTTTTTTATGTTACTTATGGTAAACCTTAGTCGTTGTGTTCTCCATTACAAGGTTAGGATATTCATATTGTAGTTCCACCAAATCTGATATATCATATACCAAAAAGAAAGATTTTATAGGAGGACTTGCTATGAAACGAGAAATTATTTTATATAAATCTATCTCAACAGATTTACTAGAACAATTGAAAAATCGCTTTATCGTTCATCAGCATCAACTAAAATCAGAAATGGATGATTCCTTCTTTAGTGATTTACAGCGGGTAGAGGGGATTATTGGTTCAAAGTTACGAGTTGATGGGCATCTCTTGGATCAAGCACCTCATCTAAAAATTGTCACCAATATATCGGTTGGATATGATAATTTAGAGATAGAAGAGCTAACAAAAAGGGGTATTATGGCAACGAATACACCAGATGTTTTAACAGATACAGTAGCTGATACGGTATTTGGGTTGTTGTTAGCAACATCTAGGAGGATTTGTGAGTTGGATCAATATGTGAAGTTAGGCAGATGGGATGAAAATATTGGTGAGCATTTATTTGGAGTTGATGTTCATCATAAAACACTGGGTATTATTGGTATGGGGAGAATTGGTTTAGCAGTTGCAGAAAGGGCACATTACGGATTTAAGATGAAGATTGTTTATCATAATCGTTCCACTCATTCATATGCAGAAAAAAATATCAACGCTACTTATGCTTCCTTAGAAGAACTTTTAACAGTTTCCGATTTTGTACTCGTTATGGCACCTTTAGTTCCTGAAACAGTAAAATTAATCGGGGAGAAGGAATTTGATTTGATGAAAGAAACAGCCATATTTCTAAATGGATCTCGCGGAGAACTTGTCGATGAGTTGGCACTTATTCATGCTTTACAATCGAAAAAAATTTGGGGAGCAGGTTTAGATGTCTATGAACAAGAGCCGATTTCAAAGGAAAGCCTGCTCCTTCAATTGAAGAATGTTGTTACGTTACCGCATATAGGTTCTGCAACGAGGGAAACAAGGTATAAGATGGCTAAACTTGCTGTAGATAATCTTATGAAAGGATTCACGGGGGAAGTGCCACCAAGCCTGATCAATCCAGACGTTTTAACAGACTAATAATCGAAAAAGGAGAAAGATGAATATGGATAAAGACATTCAAAAAAAAATCAGTATGCAATCGCGTTCTGTGCGTGATCTTATTTATGATTATTTAAAAGAAGCGATTATTAATGGGGAATATGAGCCTGGTTTTCATTTGCGAGAAAGAGAGTTGGCAAAAGCCTTTGAAGTGAGCACAACACCAATTAAAGAGGCATTTCGATTGCTTAGTAATGAGGGATTAGTTCGTACACTATCAAGAAAAGGAACTTTTGTCTCGGATGATATCATGAGTTCAGTCGAAGAGATTGCCCGTGTAAGAGCTGCATTAGAAGGTGTCGCAGCAAGGTTCGCTGCTATAAAGCGGACAGATGAGGATTTGGTGCAATTAGAAGCTATAATTAATCAGATGAAGAATTCCACGAGTGAGAATAACCGGGAGAAATTAAACGAATTTAATAGTGAGTTTCATCAATTTATTCGTAAATGTGCGAGAAATGGTTTTATATTTAAACAAGTAGAGTCTGTTCATTCATATGACCAATATATTCGTAAGAAAGCATTATCGAATATTGAAGAGCATGAGAAAGCATTTAAGGAGCATTACCTTATTTATAAAATGATTGTTGAACAAGATGCAGATGGGGCGGAAAAGGTCATGCGAGAGCATATTATTCGTTCAGCAAAAGTGGCGCTTTATTAATTTACCTTGAATACGTTTTATTAAAAATTCAGAATAAACTTGACAATGATCCTCTTACTAAATTATAGTTGATATATCAGATATCAACTCAATGCTAGGAGGGAATAAATGAGTAATATAGCCGTATCGGAAAAGGACTTACAACGGTTTTGTCGAGATCTTTTAAAACAAAGTTTGCCTGATGAGGAAGCGGAAGTAATTGCAGAAACATTGGTCGATGCAGATTTGCGTGGGGTTACTTCACATGGTGTACAGCGTGTAGCGGGATATTTAAAAAGAATGGAAGATGGAATTATCGAGAGGAAGACTGATATTAGTGTAGTTCAGGATTCTTTTGCAACCGCTTTACTTGATGCGAATAACGGTTGGGGTCAGGTTGCTGGGGTGAAAGCCATGGAGATGGCGATTCAGAAGGCAGGACAATATGGCACTTCGTTCGTAGGTGTGTCGAATTCGAATCATTTTGGAACCGCTTCCTTTTATACGAGGATGGCTGCAGAAAAAGGATTTATAGGAATTTCAATGACAAATGCATCTCCGATTATGGTGCCCTTTGGAGCTAAAGAACCTTCATTAGGTCCAAATCCTATTTCCATTTCGATTCCAGCTGGTGAAGGGAAGAAACCAATTATCTTGGATATGTCAACAAGTAATGTTGCCAGAGGGAAGATTATGGTTGCCAAGAAGAATAAGGAATCCATCCCAGAAGGTTGGGCGATCACGAAGGATGGAAAACAAACAACGGATGCGGATGAAGCATGGGAAGGATTTGTACTTCCAATGGGGCCTAAGGGATCTGGCTTAGCAATTATCATCGACATTCTAAGTGGTGTTCTAACTGGTTCACTATTTGGGAAGCGAATCCCGAGACAATATGATGATCCATACCCGCAACAATTAGGACATTTATTCGGTGCGATTAACATTGAAAACTTCGGTGAGCCGGAGCTTTTTTATCAAAATGTTCTAGAGAAAATTGAAGAGACTATCTCAAGTGAACCAAGTGAAGGTTTTGATCAAGTGTATATGCCGGGGGATATGGAATCACAGCGTAAGAAAGAATATAAAGAAAATGGTATTCCATTAAGTCAAGAAATTATTAATGAACTAAGAAAAACGGGAGAAAAATATGGGGTAGATCTAGAACACTATTTATCTCAAAACAAGCAGCGTAATTAGATAAAGCGTTTATTAGATAGTTTCCTGGCAAAATAATTTAAAAGATAAAGGAGAGAAGCGAACATGGATTACGGGGAATTTAGTAAACGATTTTCAACGATTTCGGGGATTAATATTGTTCCTTTTTTAGAAGGTACGAGAGAAATTGACTGGAAAGGGTTGGATGATAATGTCGAGTTCCTTCTCCAAAATGGAATAGAGGTTATTGTTCCAAATGGAAATACTGGTGAATTTTATGCACTGACCATAGAGGAGGCAAAGCAGGTAGCAACTAGAGTAACAGAATTAGTAAACGGTCGAGCAACGGTTGTGGCGGGTATTGGTTATTCTGTAGATACCGCTATAGAATTAGGGAAATCTGCAATCGATTCGGGAGCAGATTGTGTGATGATTCATCAACCAGTTCATCCCTATATTACCGATGCTGGGGCGGTAGAATACTATAGAAATATTATTGAGGCATTAGATGCTCCATCGATCATTTACTTTAAAGATGCTCACTTGAGTGATGATGTGATTAAAGAATTAGCACCTTTAGATAAATTGGTTGGAATCAAATATGCAATTAACGATATTCAACGTGTAACCCAAGTAATTCGTGCTGTACCGAAATCTAGTAATGTTGCATTTATTTGTGGGACAGCGGAGAAATGGGCACCATTTTTCTATCATGCTGGGGCAGTAGGTTTTACTTCAGGATTGGTCAATGTTTTTCCACAGAAATCCTTTGCGTTACTGGAAGCATTAGAAGAAGGCAATCAAGAAAAGATATGGGACGTTTGGGAAGATGTTGTTCCATTTGAAGATCTAAGAGCCAAACATAATAATGGCAATAACGTTGTAATAATTAAAGAGGCCATGGAACAATTAGGTTTAAGAGCTGGAGTTACTAGGGAACCGGTAAATCCTTTATCACCAAATGATAGACTAGAGTTAGAGGAGCTATTAAAAAGCTGGAATACGCAAGAGGTGAGGTGACAGCGAATGGTATTTCGAGTATTAGTCCCGCAAAAGATTGCACAAGAAGGAATTAGATTACTAGAGGAAAACGGTGCTAGTATTGTTGTTCCACCTAGCCATGATGAAGCTACACTTGTTGAGTATGTAAGCGATGTTGATGCTATTATTGCTAGAACGGAAATATATTCCGAAAAGGTATTAGAAAATGCCAATCGTTTAAAAATTATTGCAAGGCATGGGATTGGTGTGGATAATATTGATGTAAAGGCTGCTACAAAATACGGTATCAAAGTTACGAATACACCGTCAGCAAATATAAATGCAGTGGCAGAACTTGTGTTAACATTCATGCTAGCTAGTACGCGACATTTATTGCCAATTGATGAGGCAGTACGTGCTGGGAATTTTGATATCCGCAATCAGCTATTTGGATATGAGTTAAATGGAAAAACGGTTGGGATTATTGGCTTCGGAAATATCGGCCGGTTAATTGCGGAAAAATGTAGGTTAGGATTAGGAATGAATATCGTAGTCTTCGATCCTTATGTGACTGCGGAAAGTGTAGAGCCATACGTAGAATTAACAGAATCATTGGAAGATTTATTGCGAATATCCGATGTAGTTACTTTACATGTACCATATGTTCGCGCTACGCATCACCTTATCCATAAAGATTCATTCCAGATTATGAAAAAAGATGCGATATTAATTAATGCAGCTCGTGGTGGTGTCGTAGATGAAAAAGCGCTGGTGGAGGCACTAATGAACGGAGAAATCAGAGGAGCATGCGTGGATGTTTTTGAAGAGGAGCCGCCAAAGCAAGAGAATCCTTTATTTAAATTAGAGAATGTGATTGTTACTCCGCACTTAGGAGCGCAGACGTATGAAGCATTTAAAAAAATGGCAATAGATGCTGCAAATGAAATCATATCAGTAAAAAATGGCAATGCTCCAGAACACTTAATTCATCCGGTGACAACATAATTTTAATAGGAGAGGTGACAAATGATGAAAATTACGGATTTGGAATTACATGCAGTCGGTATTCCTCGTCATACAGGATTTGTGAATAAACATGTTATTGTTAAAATTCATACTGACGAAGGTTTAACAGGGATCGGTGAAATGTCTGATTTCTCCCACTTACCCCTTTATTCGGTGGATCTTCATGATTTAAAACAAGGACTTTTGTCCATTCTATTAGGTCAGAATCCATTTGATTTGATGAAAATTAATAAGGAATTAACCGATAATTTCCCAGAAACGATGTACTATTATGAAAAAGGAAGTTTTATAAGAAACGGGATAGATAATGCATTACATGATTTATGCGCAAAGTATTTAGATATTTCTGTATCGGATTTTCTAGGAGGTAGAGTCAAAGAAAAAATAAAAGTCTGCTATCCGATTTTTAGACATCGATTCTCGGAGGAAGTAGAAAGCAATCTTGATGTGGTCCGTCAAAAATTGGAACAGGGTTTTGATGTTTTTCGATTATACGTAGGGAAAAACCTTGATGCGGATGAGGAGTTTTTATCTAGGGTGAAAGAAGAATTTGGCTCTAGGGTACGTATCAAATCCTATGATTTTAGTCATCTACTAAACTGGAAAGATGCTCACCGGGCAATCAAGCGTCTAACCAAATATGATTTGGGATTAGAAATGATAGAAAGTCCAGCACCGAGGAATGACTTTGATGGTTTGTATCAACTAAGACTAAAGACAGACTATCCAATCAGTGAACATGTGTGGAGTTTTAAACAGCAACAAGAAATGATAAAAAAAGATGCGATCGACATCTTTAATATCTCCCCGGTATTTATTGGCGGGCTCACATCTGCTAAAAAAGCAGCCTATGCAGCGGAAGTAGCAAGTAAAGATGTGGTTCTGGGAACGACCCAAGAATTATCTGTTGGGACGGCAGCCATGGCTCATCTAGGATGCTCTTTAACAAATATAAACCACACTTCTGATCCTACTGGTCCAGAGCTTTATGTGGGGGATGTGGTCAAAAATAGAGTTACCTATAAAGATGGGTATCTGTATGCTCCAGACCGGAGTGTAAAGGGACTTGGTATTGAACTTGATGAATCATTATTAGCAAAATATCAAGTACCTGATTTGAGTTGGGATAATGTGACAGTGCATCAACTTCAAGACCGTACAGCTGATACAAAATCTTAAAACTGTATAGAGAAGGAAATCAAGCGATGGAATAATTGCTACGTAGAATAGTAGCAGTTTGTTCCATGGGATATTTTATTTTTTATTTGTCGGACAAATAAAAAATATATTTGACTGAAAATAAACAATATTATATACTATCCGTAAGAATTTAGGATAGGAGACAGGTTAGTGAGTAGAGATATTAAATTAAAGTCAATAAAAAAGAATACGCTTTCAAGCTTGGTGATGGATGAGATTATCAAACTTTTGATTGATGGAAAAATTAAACCAGGTGACAAGTTACCATCTGAATATGAATTGATGGAAATGCTTTATGTGAGTAGGGCAGTTCTTAGAGAGGCGTTAAGTGCTCTGGAAACCTTAGGAATACTCAAAAGGAAATCGAGAGAAGGCACATATATTTCAGATAAAATTGGTACACGACCATTCCGTCTTATGTTAGCGTTATCATCCGATGATATAGAAACGATTATCGAAACGCGAATGACGCAGGAACTTGGATTTGTAACACTCGCGGCGGAAAAAATAACAGAGGAAGAGTTACAGCGACTGGAGACAACCATCTATAACATGAGTAATAATATTGGCAATTATGATGAGATGGATAAAGAATTTCATACTATCATTACGTCCTCTGTAATGAACAATGTAACTTCTGGAATTATTGAGCCATTAATGGATTTTTTCTACAAAATGTATTACACCATTTCCAAAGAACATCGAAATATAGATATTACGATTCAACAGCACCAAGCAATCTTTGACGCACTGAAAGATAGAGATCCATTCGAAGCGCATCGTGCCATGTATATCCATCTGGATCATGTACGAAAGCGTGTGAAATTAGGAAAAACAAATAATGAAGAAAATTAGAGGAGGATTTTTATGAATAGAAAAGCGCCAACTGGAATACTAGGATTCCCTGTGACGCCGTTTGATAACCAAGGGAATATAGATGAATTAGCATTATCTCAGAATATCAAGTACTTACTTGACTCAGGATTAGAGGCAATTTTTGTAGCATGTGGTGCTGGAGAATACCATTCACTGGAAAATGGGGAATATGAGTCTATTATCGAAATTGCTACATCGACAGTGAAAGGACAGGTGCCTGTATACACTGGTGTCGGAGGTAATCTCAGTGATGCAGTACACAAAGCTAAACTCTCTGAAAAACATGGTGTAGATGGATATTTAATTATGCCAGCTTACCTTATTAATGGAGAGCAAGAAGGTATTTATCAATATGTACATTCCATTGCTACATCTACGGATTTAAATGCTATTGTCTACCAAAGAGATAATGTCGTCATGAATCTAGACACTATAGAAAAATTAGTAGAAATACCACAAATAGTAGGTTTTAAAGATGGACATGGAAGTATGGAACATATTATTGAATTCACACAAAGTATCGGTAACAAAATCGGTTGGTTAAACGGAATGCCAATGGCGGAAGTGACAATGCCAGCTTATATTCCATTAGGATTTGATTCTTATTCATCCGCTATTTCCAACTATATCCCTCATATTTCAAGAAAATTTTACGATGCATTACTGGAAGGGGATGAAACAACGGTTAATGAAATTTACCAAGAAGTCATTCTCCCTATTAACCGAATTCGCAGACAAGGGAAAGGATATGCGATTTCTTTGATTAAGGCAGGCATGGAAATTGTTGGTTTACCTATAAACAGTAATAATGTGCGTCCACCTGTAACACCTGTAAAGAAAGAGCATTATGAACAACTGGAGGAAATCCTAAAGAAAGCATTAATTAAATACCCTTCTAATCTAACGAAAAGCCTTTAATAAATTCAATATAGAAAGGAAGATGGATATGTTAAAAACAGATAAACAGTCATACTTGAATTTCATAAATGGGAGATGGAAGTCTTCTGAAGGTGGAGAAACGAAGGAAGTTCTAAATCCTGCAGATAAAAATGATGTTGTAGGAGTTATTCAACGGTCGACTATCGATGATGTAAATGAGGCTATTGCATCTGCAAAGTCAGCAAAAGAAAGTTGGAGGAAACTATCTGGAAATGAAAGAGGAAACTATCTTTATAAGGTTGCTAATATTTTAGAAAGTCGTCTGGACGATGTAGCAGAAACCTTAACCAGAGAAATGGGAAAAACATTACCGGAAGCTAAAGGTGAAACGGCTAGAGGCGTAGCTATCCTTCGTTACTATGCAGGAGAAGGATTAAGAGAAGTCGGGGATGTCATTCCTTCTACAGATAGTAGTGGGATTATGTATACGACACGAACTCCTTTAGGTGTAGTTGGAGTAATTACACCATGGAATTTCCCAGTTGCTATTCCAATTTGGAAAATGGCTCCTGCTCTCATTTATGGAAATACAGTGGTAATCAAGCCAGCAACAGAGGCAGCAGCTACGGCAGCTAAAGTCATGGAATGTTTTGCTGATGCAGAGCTTCCTGATGGAGTTGTCAATATGGTGACTGGTTCAGGATCGATTGTTGGAAATAGAATTGCAGAGCATCCGGATGTAAACGGAGTTACCTTTACTGGCTCAGACCAAACTGGAAAACATATTGGACAGACTGCTTTAGCTAGAGGAGCAAAATATCAGCTTGAAATGGGTGGAAAGAACCCAGTTATTGTGGCAGACGATGCCGATCTAGATTTAGCTGTTAAGGCTACTATCAGTGGTGGTTTAAGTTCCACTGGTCAAAAGTGTACGGCAACAAGTCGTGTAATCGTTCAACGTTCGGTATATGATGCCTTTAAAGAAAAATTACTAACGCAAATACAAGCTTTAACGGTTGGTAATGGTTTAGAAGATGGAAATTGGATGGGGCCAAGTGTAAGCGAATCACAACTGGAAACAGTACTTCACTATATTAAAAAAGGAAAAGAAGAAGGGGCTACTTTATTAACTGGTGGGCATCGTCTAACAGATGCTGAGCACAAGGATGGTAACTTTGTTGAACCAACTGTGTTTGAAGATGTTACGAATGATATGACAATAGCTCAAGAAGAAATCTTCGGCCCAGTGCTTGCTCTCATTAAAGTAGAAACATTTGAAGAAGCGATGAAATTAGCTAATGATACAGAATATGGTTTAAGTGCTGCTGTTTTCACGGAAAATATTAGAAAAATGTTAACATTTATCGATGACATTGAGGTAGGCTTAGTCAGAGTGAATGCAGAAACAGCGGGTGTAGAATTACAAGCACCATTCGGCGGAATGAAAAGCTCTAGTTCTCACTCAAGAGAACAAGGTAAAGCAGCGATAGAATTTTTCACTTCGATTAAGACAGTATTTATTAAGTAGTCATTAGGGAGCTCTGATGTAAGAAAGTGGTTGACTCAGGATGACGAAAGTTGACTGATAATTGGGTGAAGTGTACGTAATATAAGTACAGTGGGAGGATGTTTTGGTGAGCTTCTGATGCGAGTGGATCCGGAAGCTTACCGACTATTCTCAGCACACTTCGAATTACCTATTGCACATCTAAGCTCCGTTATCTTAAGAATCATTGAAGGGATGAGATACAATTGCATGAAAATAAGCTAGTGGACCTGTACTCTGCTTTATTCTTAATCGTACTATCCATCGTATTATATACTTCCACATTGTCATTTAAGCAAATATCTGCGTCGAAGATTGGGTCAGATTTTTTACCTCAAGTGGTTGCTATAGCATTGTTTATTCTTAGTGGCATTTTCTTTGTAAGCGCTTTAACTAAATGGAGAAAAGAGAAGAAATTAAAAGAAGAAATGACAGGTGAACAAAAGAAAGTGAAGGAGAAACTCGATTATACACTAGTTCTTATCTCACTAGTATTAATAGCGGTTTATCTGATCCTTATTCCGTTTTTAGGATTTCTACTTTCAACTGCCGGGTATCTATTTATTCAAATTTATTTAATCTCAACTCCTGAAAAGAGAAGTCCTATAAAGTTTGCTATTGTATCTATTGTTGTGTCTGTATCTGTTTATTGGGTATTTAAGAATGTATTCTTTCTTATGCTGCCAGCAGGAATTTTGGGATAGGAGGTGCTTGTATGTTTCAAACAATCGTAGAAGGCTTTTCACTTATGTTTTCGATTGAATCAATAGTAATTATCATGGCTGGAGTTATCTTAGGACTTATCTTCGGTTCTATTCCTGGATTAACCGCAACTATGGCAGTTGCTATTTGTTTACCAATTTCATTTGGGATGGGACCAAGTAATGGCATGGCGTTATTAATGGGGTTATACATAGGAGGGGTTTCTGGGGGAATGATCCCTGCCATTTTGTTGAAACTTCCAGGAACACCTTCTTCTATATCCACAACTTTTGATGGTTATCCGATGGCACAAAAAGGGTTAGCTGGTAGAGCATTTGGGCTTTCTATCATGTTTTCGTTTCTTGGTGGTTTATTGAGTATCATTATTCTAGTTTTAGTATCGCCGCCATTAGCAAAATTTGCACTTAACTTTGGGCCATTTGAATACTTTGCGATAACAATTTTTGCTTTAACTCTAATTTCTAGTTTGTCAGAAGGATCCCTAGTAAAAGGGCTAATTAGTGCTTTACTAGGTCTTACATTTGCTTTTGTCGGAGCGGCACCAATTGATTCTTTTCCGAGATATACTTTCGGATTAGACGCGCTGGATGCAGGATTTAATTTACTTCCGGTATTAATTGGACTTTTTGCCATTTCAGAAATGCTTAAAGTGATTGAGGAACGAAAGAAAAATAAAATAAATCAAGATAAGATTCAAAATTACAAGATTAAAGGGTTAGGATTTTCTCCAATTACCTTTATAAAACAAGCCTGGAATTTCATACGTTCTGCATTTATTGGTGTAGGGATCGGTATTTTACCAGGCATCGGTGGAGGAACTGCAAATATCATCGCCTATGTTACCGCCAAAAGACAATCTAAAAACCCAGATGAATATGGGAAAGGTATAGATGATGGTGTGGTTGCTTCAGAAACTGCAAATAATGCTGCGGTTGGTGGTGCGCTTGTTCCATTAATTTCACTTGGAATCCCGGGCGATACAGTTACTGCGATGTTACTTGGCGGACTTGTGATACATGGATTGCAACCAGGACCACTACTTTTTGAACAAAATGGCCCGATTGTATATGGGATTTTTGCAGCATTAATTATAGCAAATATTTTTATGTTGATTTTCTTATATGCAGGTATGAGAGGGTTTGTTCGATTATTGAGTATACCAAGGCATTATCTGTATCCTGTTATCATTGCACTTTGTGTAGTAGGAGCTTTTGGTGTAAATAATCGTCTATTTGATGCTTATGCGCTTTTATTCTTCGGAATTATTGGCTACATCATGATAAAAGCAAAATTTCCACTCACTCCTCTTATCTTAGGTTTTATTTTAGGACCTATTTTGGAGGTCAATCTTAGAAGGGGATTACAACTAACCGGAGGTGACTTTATACCATTCTTAACTTCACCGATAGCTGCAACATTTCTAATTATTGCAGTATTGTCTGTTGTCTTTAGTGCTTTCAAAACGTACAAATCGAAAAAAGAGGAAGAAGATTCAAACAGTCTGGCGAGTTAAATTGTAAAAAGAATGAGGAGGAGAATTTTTTATGAAGAATAATATCAGAAAATTGATAATGATGGGATTTTTGTTACTTGTTATTTTGGTAATGGCGGCCTGTAATTCCAATAATGAAAATGGTGAAGCTGGAGCAGACAGTAGTTCTGGAGACTACCCAAATAAGCCAATTCAGGTGGTAGTGCCAGCCGGAGCAGGTGGAGATACAGATAGAAACACACGCATTACAGCTGAATATTTAAGTGAAGAATTAGGAACCGACGTGGTTGTCTCCAATGTTAATGGGGCAGGTGGTACGGTAGGAACAAAACAAGTGCTGGATGCAAATTCAGATGGATATACGGTTTTAGCTTTTCATAACTCTTTGATAATTAATAGCTTGTTAGAATTAGCTGATTTTAGTTATGAGGATTATCAATTAGCGGGTGCTTCTATTCAAGATTTAGGTAATGCGTTCATTGTACATGCTGAGTCAGAATACACAGATTTAGAGTCACTTATCGAAGCAGCTAAGGAGAATCCTGGTGAGATCTCCATCGCAACAGAAACAGGTGCCTTTACACATCTGCAATTACTTGCTTTCCAAGAGGCTACTGGTACACAGTTTAATATTGTAGATGTTGGGGGAGCAGCGGAAAAGGTAAAAGCGTTGCTCGGGAAACAAATTGATATAGTTCCTACACAGTTAGGATTAGTACAGGAATACATTAAATCAGGGGACTTTAAAGCATTAGGTATTATGGCAGATGAGCGATTAGAAGGTGCTCCAGATGTTCCTACATTTAAAGAAGAAGGCGTTGATATTTCATTTGATAAATTCTTCTTCTGGGCATTCCCTAAAGACACACCTGAAGAGGTTGTAGAAAAATTTTCAAGTGCATTGGAAAATGTATCGAATAATCCTGATTTTAAAGCTGAACTAGATCCACATCTTGTAAATTCTGATTATATGTCACCAAAGGATTTACAAGCGCATTTTGAATCATTGACAGAAGAATATAAAGCTCTACATGAAAATAGTAACAATTAATTATTTAGCGGGACTGTCATGTTCGCAGACGGTCCTCTTGTTTTTTAGTCGGAGAGATGTATTTACAAGGATATATAAAATAGATAAATAAATGGAGGAGGTAGGCGTATGGGGCAGCAAACGATTGATGAAAACAAAAATATAACAGTACACACTCCAATCATTCAAGAGATGCGTGTTATACCTGTAGCTGGAAAAGATAGCATGCTACTTAATTTAAGCGGTGCACATAGTGCTTTTTTTACAAGAAATATTGTAATTCTCAAAGATAGTGCCGGAAATATTGGCGTAGGTGAGGTGCCAGGTGGAGAACCGATAAGACAAACTTTAGAGGATACGAAAAGTCTAGTTCTACAAAGAAAAATAGGAGAATATAAAGACATATTAAATGAAATAAGAATAAAGTTCGGAAATCGCGACCAAGGTGGAAGAGGTAATCAAACATTTGATTTACGAACGACTATTCATGCAGTTACTGCACTGGAAAGTTCCCTGCTTGATTTACTTGGAAAGTTCCTAGAGGTTCCTGTTGCTTCATTGTTAGGGGAAGGTAGACAGCGCGAAGAAGTAGAAATGTTAGGTTATCTATTCTATGTCGGTGACCGTAATCAAACAGATTTACCTTATGAAAGTGATGAAAATGCCCAGGATGAATGGTTCCGATTACGTCATGAAGAGGCATTAACTCCGGAGTCGATCGTGCGATTAGCAGAAGCTGCACATAAAAGATATGGTTTTAAGGATTTTAAACTTAAAGGAGGTGTGCTTCGAGGCGAAGAAGAAATGGAAGCTATTATTGCATTAAAAGAAAAGTTTCCTAACGCCAGAATCACACTTGATCCAAACGGAGGTTGGCTGCTTGAAGATGCCATTCGCCTCTGCAAAGATAAACACGATATTTTGGCATATGCTGAGGACCCATGCGGTTCAGAGGGAAGCTATTCTGCACGGGAAGTGATGGCAGAGTTTCGTAAAGCTACTGGACTGGCGACTGCAACCAATATGATTGCGACCGATTGGCGACAAATGGGGCATGCTATTCAACTAAATGCCGTAGATATTCCTTTAGCAGATCCACATTTCTGGACGATGCAAGGATCTGTGCGTGTCGCACAATTATGCCATGAGTGGGGCTTAACTTGGGGTTCACATTCCAATAATCATTTTGATATCTCACTTGCCATGTTTACACATGTAGCTGCAGCAGCACCCGGTAATATCACAGCAATTGATACACATTGGATATGGCAAGATGGCCAAGGTCTAACCAAAAATCCATTCCAAATTAAAGATGGCAAAGTAAAAGTACCTAAAACACCAGGATTAGGAATAGAACTTGATATGGAAAAGGTAGAAAAAGCTCACCAATTATATGTTAATAATAATTTGGGTGTAAGAGATGATGCGAAAGCTATGCAATATTTAATTAAGGGATGGAAGTTTGATAGTAAAAAACCAGCATTCGTTCGATAAAAACGAGGAAGTGAATTCTTCTTCGTTTTTTTTGTGGTTTAGGAAGTCTGGGTTTACCAACAAAATTTAAAAAATAAAAAGTGTCACTAAAACAATAAGCGTTTGTTTAGTGACACTTTTAAATCGAGAAAGATGCTTGTTAAATAGCGCTGTTATTGTATTTGTTGTTCAATGAATTGGAGTATTTCATTTTGTTCTTGTTCCGTTAATGAATACTGCTCTTCCCATTCCTCCAAGTATGCTCCGGCCTTTTTTAACTCTACGACACCTTTTTTCATATAGGATTTATAGTGGTCATTTACTTTGTTAATTTCATCAGCATATTTTTCATCTGTTCCAGGAGTGACAGCTTCTTCATATAAATCAATGATGTCTTCTCCTTCCCTGGCAGGGAAGAATTCATGGGGATCAGTGCTGTCGAATAGACAAAACTTTAATTCAGGAACTAATACCATATCAAGACTGTTGGGGTCAAAACTACAATGGTAAATTTCCGTGTCATACCCAGATTCTATACATGCATTTGCTACTTTTTGCATAAATGTAGACTTTCCTGTTCCAGCCCGCCCTTTTACATAAAAAACGCGAGAAAGATTTTCCGTAATATGGGGGATTACATTGACTGGTCCATCCACGGTCGTGGTACCAAATAGACGATGAAATGCATATCCTTCTCGATTTTTCTTTGGTTGTCCTTGTAATATCTCGTGAATAAATGAATCGGTAATTTCATCCGCTCGTTCAAAATTCATTTCGTTAATATAGATTTCTTCTAGATCATCATGTATACGCAAACCTGTCTCTAAATATTGGTATGCATTTTCTCTATGGTGATTGATTTTTTCTGTTTGCTCTTTCGATTTTTCCAGATTATTTTTTGTGAATTGACTTATATCAAGTTGTACTACGTTGTTCAATTTATCCGGTATGATGGATTCATTTAAAATGGCGGTCCCTGTATTACGAATAATAATACCGTCCAAGTAACCTTCTCCTAAGGCACTTTTTAACACTTCTACTTTATCATTCGTTTCAAATTTAGTGATTAATTTTTGTAGGGTTTCTGCTTTTACCTTTTCGGAAGGATGTTTTAGACTAATGACTTGTTGTAAGCGTTCTATATTAGAAGGTAACAAGTTTAGAAATCCTTTCGCTGTATTAGCAGTTACATAGTAATAGCTTTTCAAAGAGACACTCCTTTTTGAATTAAACTTATAAGTTTTTATGCAATCCTCATTGATGTAATTCTCCGTTTGTATACTTTATGACCGATGGATAAATTGGGTGAATATAATGGATTAATCCCTTCGTTTATCTCTATTAGATATTGTACCTATAATTAACTCTGGATTTTCCAATTTAAGGTATGTTCATTTACAAAAATTAATGGTTATATTTTCGCAACTGGGACAAACTGAACGTACCATATGTCTTTGATTGTATAGACAAAATTAGTTATATTTTGCCATATATTGACATGTTTAATGTTAAGGAAATAGGGAAATGGAAGTAGTGTTGAGCAAAATCGTGAGAATAAAGATAGGGATAGGAGGCATTATCAAACAACTTTTTTTCAGATAAAGCTCTTAGAAAGTTGCAGAAGACATTTAAGTGAGTGGTTTATTAAACACAAGTATTTTACATGTTATCTGTTTATGTTATACTACAAGAGTTTTGACAAAGAAAGATAAGGAGGTCATATTATCAAATCAATTACACCTGTTTTTTGGTTATCTATGGCATTAGTAATGGTATTTATTATATGGGGAGCTTTTTTCCCTGCAAATGTTGAACATGTTTTAGGCATAGTTGATACCTATATTTCGAATACATTTGGCTGGTTTTACTTGCTAGTTACTACAGCATTTGTTTTGGTTGCCTTGTTTTTGATTTTTGGTCCTTATGGAAAAATCAAGCTAGGAAAGCCTGACGACAAACCAGATTATAGTTATTTTACATGGTTTGCGTTTTTATTCACTGCCGGTATGGGTGTTGGACTCGTATTCTACGGGGTGACGGAACCAGTAACACATTATTATTCACCTCCTTCTGCGGAACCTGAAACAATTGCAGCTGCAGAAGAATCAATGCAGTACACTTTATTCCATTGGGGACTTCATCCATGGGCTACATACGCTGTGCTGGCATTGGCATTAGCTTACTTTAAATTCCGCCATCGCGCACCTGCTTTGATTAGTTCCACTTTCGCACCACTTTTTGGCGACCGTGTTAAAGGTCCATTGGGAATTGCCATCGATACACTAGCTGTTTTTGCTACTGTATTCGGTATTGCAACATCTCTCGGACTTGGCGCAACACAAATTACAGCTGGTTTGAGCTTTACCTTTGATGGAATCGAAAATACGTTGACAACCAATTTAATCGTGATATTGATTGTCACTGTACTATTCATTCTTTCTGCTACCACTGGAATAAATAAAGGTATACGATATCTGAGCTGGGCAAATGTTGTTCTTGCTATCGCATTAATGTTATTTGTGTTTGTTTTAGGATCCTCAGTACAAATGATTGAGTCCTTTACAACAACTATTGGTAACTATATTCAAAATTTACCATCAATGACGTTAAACATGAATGCATTTACCGGAGAAAGAGAGTTTCTTAATGCATGGACACTCTTTTACTGGGCATGGTGGATTGGATGGTCTCCATTTGTAGGAACCTTTATCGCGAGGGTTTCTAGAGGAAGAACCATTCGTGAATTTGTTATTGGGGTAACTGCTGTTCCTGTAGTATTTAGTGCCTTATGGTTCTCGATTTTCGGAGTTGCAGGGTTAGAAATGGATGCAGCTCAAGGCGGTATTATCCATCAATTAATGAATGAGTTAGGAAATGAAGTAGCATTATTTGCATTCCTTGAGTCACAGCCTATGGCAGCTGTAGTGATCGGTGTCGCAGTACTCTTAATTGCTTCGTTCTTTATTACTTCTGCGGATTCCGGTACATTCGTATTAAGTATGCTGACAACAGGAGGAAAATTAAACCCAGGCATAGGAATCAAAGCTGTTTGGGGTATAATACTTGCTTCTATTGCTGCTGTTCTATTGTGGTCTGGTGGGCTTACAGCTCTCCAAATGGCGATGCTGATATCGGCATTCCCATTTGCAATCTTAATGGTCCTCATGTGTGTCTCACTAATCAAGGCATTGAGAAGTGAGCATGGCATAATAACAATAGAGAAAAGACAACGTCAACATGATCCTCAGTTTAGAGAAAAACAACAAAAAGAACTCAAAAAGATGCGGGAAGGATTTAAGGAAACACTTCCTGACGCTACGGAAGATAGAGATCTATAATATGAAAAACGGTCCAGGTAGGAGAATGCTTCAACCTGGACCGTTTTTTTGAAAAAGTGATTATGCGCTGTAGTTCTACATTAATATAGGTTTAGCTTTCAAGTTCTATCTAATCAAGTGTTTTGTCATTAAATTGCAATTGCTGGAAGTACTATTGATATTTTTTACGTTTATCTCATTTGTTTATGTAGGTCAAATCGTTTAGTTCATTACGCTTAATTATGGAAAATCCTTACAATTATTTATCATGCAATTCACGTTCCCTTAATAGTTATTCAATATAATGAAAATTAAATAAAGGAAAAGGGAGCGATTGAATGTCTAGTAAACTTATTTTTACATTATTAGTAGCATTAATATTTTTGTCGGTGTTTACTTCACCAGCTTTTGCATCTAATGCAGAAACAAAAGGGAATCCACATCATAAAAAAGTGGTAAATGTTGCACACAGAGGCGCATCTGGTCATGCTCCAGAAAATACGATTGCAGCATTTGATAAAGCATTTCAAATGAAGTCGGATTTTATTGAAATTGATGTACAAATGACCGCTGATGGTAAGTTAATCGCTATCCATGATACGACAGTAAACAGAACGACAGATGGTACTGGAAGTGTTAGTGATTACACATTAGAAGAGATCCAACAACTGGATGCTGGAAGTTGGTTTGGAGAAGAATTTGCAGGAGAGCAAATTCCTACATTTGAAGAAATTCTTGATAAGTACCGTGGAAAGATTGGTATTTTAATAGAATTAAAGTCCCCTGAACTATATCCAGGTATGGAGCAAAAAGTTGCCGAAGCATTAAAAGAACGTAATATGGATAAACCTAGAAACGGAAAAATTATTGTTCAGTCGTTCAACCATGAATCCGTACAATTATCAAAAGAACTCCTTCCTAGAATTCCACACGGTGTGTTGGCAGGAATGTCATGGGCAGACGTAACGGGTGAAGAACTGGAGGAGTTTGCAACATATGCCGATTACTTTAACCCGAATATGAATATCGCCAACGAAGATTTAATTGATCGTGTACATGGTAAAGATATGAAAATGTGGCCTTATACAGTAAGAACACAAGAACAGGCAGATCGTTTACTTGACTTAAAAGTAGATGGGATCATTACAGATTTCCCTGAATATGTACATAGACACCCGGGGAAGAATTAAGAGAATAAAGTAGTAGGGATAATTCATTTAAGAGGAGCTAGCATGTTGCTAGTTCCTCTTAAATTTTGGGGATAATCAGTATAGACTGAAGAGAACGGTTCTATTGACGAAAAAAGCTTGAGAAACCGGAGAAAGTGGGTAATAGAGCGGTTCTATTACCCAAAAAAGCAAGAAAAACCAGAAAAATTGGTCAATAGAGCGGTTCTATTACCCAAAAGAGCAAGAGAAACCAGAAAAAGTAGTCAATAGAGCGGTTCTAAAACCCAAAAAAACAAGAGAAATCAGAAAAATTGGTCAATAGAGCGGTTCTAAAACCCAAAAAAGCAAGAGAAATCCGGAAAATTGGTCAATAGACTGGCTCTAAAACCCAAACTGGTAGATATAATCAAGTAGTTTGGGTTTTAGTCTACATAGTCATTTACATACTTGTTCTACGATCGACGGCCTCGATTAACAGTTCCACAATGTGTACAGCACGCACTTTATTAGACAAGCCTTCTCGTTCGATGCCTAATTTCATTTGCAGGAGGCAACCAGGGTTGGTGGTTACAATGGTTGTTGCAGCAGTGTCTTTCACTTGCTTCATTTTGTAATCCAAATGTTTCATGGATAGTTCGGAATGGACGATGTTATATATTCCCGCTGAGCCGCAACATCTTGCTGCATCGTTCATCTCTTCGTAATGGAAGCCATCGATCGACTCCAGTAATAGTCGAGGCTCTTCAAATGTCTTTTGAACATTACGTAAATGGCACGAATCTTGGTAAGTAACAACCTGTTCCGGCATTTGTAGTGGCATCATATGGAAATCTAGGTCGATAAGAATTGCCGTAATATCTTTAATTTTTGAGGAAAAGTGTGATGCTCTCTCTGACCACTCTGGATCATCGTGCAGCAGATGACCATAATCATGGAGAAATGCACCACAGCCACCAGCGTTTGTAATGATATAATCTGCACCGATTTGTTCAAAGGCAGCAATGTTTTTTTTGGCTAGTTCTTTCGCTTTTTCTTTTTCTCCAGAGTGACCGTGCAAGGCACCGCAACAATTTTGAGTGTCAGGGACGGCGATGTCACAGCCGACTTTTTGCAAGAGTTCAATGGTTGCTTTATTCACTTCACGAAACATGGTATCCATCAAACAGCCTTTGAAAAATGCAACGGTCGCTTTTGGTTGGCTTTTATGTACATAGTAGGAAGATTGAGAACGCATTTCTTTCCGTGTTGGTGTGGTCGGTAATACTTTTTCCATAGTCGCCAATGTATCTGGAAATAGCTTCATGAAACCAATATTTCTAGCAACCTTTTGCAGTCCAGAGCGCTGATAGAAGGTGAGAAGAGAGGTCATGTTTTCCATTCTATTTGGATGTGGAAATAATCCCTCAAAGACAGTCTTTCTAATCACTCTTTCTGGAAGGGAATGTTGCTTATTCTGATTGAAAATATCTCTTGCTTCCTCTAGCAGCTGTCCATAGTTCACTCCAGCAGGACAGGCAGGTTCACAGGCTCTACATCCAAGGCATTCATTTAATGTTTGTTCAATATCTTCATCTGGTTCGATTTCGCCATCAACAATGCCTTTCATTAATGCAATCCGTCCCCTGGGAGATTGCGTTTCGTCATAACCTGATTGAATATAGGTCGGACAAACAGGCAGACAAAATCCACAGCGCATACAATTTTCCAATTCATCTCTGTCCATCCGATTCTGAAAGTCTTCTTGAATCCTTTCTTTTACTAAAGTATCCACGTTTTACTCTCCTTTCTCATCGTCTTCAAAAAACATTTTTCCAGGGTTCATAATATTGTTAGGGTCAAAGCTTTGTTTGATGTTCTTTAAAGCACGAACTCCTTCTTCTCCTAATTTAAGTTTTAAAAAAGGTGCTTTCATTGCACCGACACCATGTTCGCCAGTTATTGTTCCACCGAGTTCTACTGCTTTTTCAAATATCTCAGCAAAAGCTTGTTCAACACGATGATATTCTTCTTTATCTCGGACATCAGTTGGAACGGTAGGGTGAAGATTCCCATCACCGGCGTGACCAAATGTACATATTTTTACATTATATTTTTCAGCGATTCTATTAATCTCTTTTACCATTGGAGCAACTTGTGATCTTGGTACGGTGGCATCTTCTAAAAAGGTGGTTGGTCGCAAGCGAGCAATCGTAGACAGTGCTGACCTACGTGCAGTCGTGAGCGCTGTTGCTTCCTGTTCGTTTTTAGCAACACTTACAGTTACTGCATGTAATTCCTTACATATTTCTGCGATTTTATCTATATCTTTATTTACGACTGATTCTGGACCATCTTGCTCGATTAATAAAATAGCTTTTGCATCTGTTGGTAAACCAATTTGATTATATTCTTCCACGACTTCCACGGTCGGTTGATCTAAAAATTCTAAGGTTGCTGGGATGATTCGATTTTCGATGATTGCGGATACCGTTTTTGCTGCGTCGTCAATGTCTTCATAGGTAGCAAGCATTGTTTTTTTATATTCTGGCATCGGTACTAATTTCAGAATAGCTTCGGTAATAATTCCAAGCGTACCTTCTGAGCCGACAAATAATCGAGTTAAATCATATCCAGCTACATCTTTGGCTAGCTTTCCGCCTGTTTTAATAATGTCGCCATTTGGCAAAACAATCGTTAAACCAAGAACGTAATCTCTCGTTACACCGTATTTAAGTCCACGCAACCCACCAGAATTTTCATTAATATTTCCACCGATCGTAGAGATATTCATAGAACTCGGGTCAGGTGGATAGAGTAAGCCTTTTGCTTCTACTTTTTCAATTAATGATTTCGTAACTACCCCTGGTTGTACAGTAACAGTCAGGTTTTGATCATCAATTTCTAGAATGTTATTCAGAAGTTTAAAAAGTAAGACAACCCCACCTTTGAGCGGCGTGGTTCCAGCACTTAGATTCGTACCTGAACCTCGAGGAGTCAGTGGAATCTTGTGGTCATTACAAATTTTTACGATTTCAGCAATTTCTTCTGTGTTATGAGGTGCGATAACGATATCTGGTGTTTTTCGAAATCCTGGAGTAGCATCATAGCTATAAGAATGAAGAGACATACTAGAAGTTTCTACATTTTTTTCTCCGACAATGTTTTTAAAACGCTCAATAATTGATTTATCTAACATAATTAGTAACCTCCTGCGGGCTTTAATTATTTATACAATTTATATAGTATAAATAAAAACACATAGAAAATTCTATGTGTTTTTATACGAAAAAGATGATGGATTTTTAAAATCAATTGTATGTTCATCTAAAAATGTAATAGCTAAATATAGATTCGTTAAATCTTTAAACCGTTTTGGATCGAGTCCGGTAAATTGATGAATTTTGGACAACCGATAATGCAGAGTATTGATGTGAATGAATAATGCTTCTGCTGTTTTTTGTAATGACGATTCATTTTCTATAAATACATGCAAGGTTTGTAATAATTGATTATGTTCGATTAACGTACCGATTGTTCTCTGAATGTATTCTTTTTTGGTATCATCAGATATATCTTGCAGACAGAGCTCCAACTGTAAATCTGTATGAAAGGATATACGAGTATCATCAGGAAAATAATTAATTGCAATGAGTGCTTCTTCATAGGAACGATATAAGTCACTAGCGGATGCCGTATCTCCTACCCCTATATTCAAATCAATCGAAAAGTGATTTTCACAAGCTTTTTGCAATGTATTTAAAAAGTCAGGCTTTATTTGGTCTTTTATTGATGAAAGTGTATGCATCCAAAACAAACGATTATTTCCCCAACGAGTTAGGATATCTTTTTCTGGAATAAGATCTTTTAAGTAATGCCAAATTTGCTTTTGGAGGGTCGAATCTATCTCGTTTATTACTAGAATAATTACCTGTTTGGACCCCTCTAATGACATACCTAGTGTTTCTGCTCTATCCAATAAAGGACGAGTTATTTTTCTGCTTTGAAGTAAATCAAACATGACATTCTCCACAGCACGATGCTCAAACTCCATTTGTTCATAATAATTATTTTCATGAATCAGCAGCTCGGTCATCTTCCTAACAATTTCCCCAAACGGCTTTACTTTTTCGATTTCTCCAGTAATGCCAATAACACCAATGACGGATTTATTAAAAAAGAGGGGGAGGTTAATGCCCGTTTTAACTCCTTGCAAGTCTATCGTTAAAGATTCAGTAATCATGAGTTGTTGTTTATTTTTGATAACAATTGTAGATCCCTCATGATAATCACCTATACGATTTGGGTTTGTACTCGCAATAATAATTCCATTTGTATCACATATGATGATTTGCTCATCTATCAATCCTTTGATTACGTTGATAATTTTGTCTGCTAGATGGTAGATGTTCATAGTGCTTGTCTCCTTTTTCAACCTTGGATGGCAACGAATGAATTACAGCTATTATAACGTACTTTCCAGGTATAAGTGGAAGTTGGTTGCAGTGGATGGAGATGATTGCATTTAAGAGTTTAAATTTATAAAAATCAAGTAATTTTGCAGCGAGAAAGATAGACGAAGAGGTTGGAGCATAAAGACGGATGATAGCTAGATTAAGCATAAATATACACAAATTCCATCAAAATCAAAAATAGATGTTCTGCGAGCGCTGTAATACTGTCGAGGTTTTCCTTGTCTTGTGGGGGAAGGCATAGGCAAGCCTCCGATGCATAAACAATCGGAGGCCCATTAGCCGCTAGTGGATAAGCGGAGATTTAAAAATCTATCATTTGAATATAACTTTTGTCTCAACCTCTTCATCTTTTCCATGTTGCTTTACACTCTATCTATTAAAATATTAAATGCTCAATTTCTCTCGGGTATTCTGTTACTAGTTTTGTTCCCTCATTGGTTAGGACTACCGTATCGGAGTGCCTGAATCCACCAACTCCAGGAATATATATTCCTGGTTCAATAGTAAAGATCATTCCTTCTTGTAAGACGAGATCATTATCAAAACGAAGGGAAGGTTCTTCATGGAGACCAATACCGATACCATGACCAGTTCGATGAATACAATATTTTTCTAAATTGTATTGTTGAAAGATATTCCTTGCCACTTCATCTACTTCTTTCGCGGTAACTCCAACGGCTATTTTTTCCATTGCCACTAACTGTGCTTCATATGCCGCTTTAAATGCATCTAATTGTTTGTCTGTTGGTTTTCCTACAAAAAATGTTCTTTCACATTCCGCGCGATAACCATTTAAGGCAACTTGTCTACTATGAACAACAATGTCATTAGTTAATAGTTTTCTAGTATTAGAAAAAACATGCGGCATAATGCTTCTCTCTAAACCAGAGGGCGACATGGCAAAATAATCAAGAGTAGCATCTGGATAGTTATCCATTTCTTCAAATAACAGTTGTGTGCCATGACGATCCAGCTCCATCTCGGTTATACCTGGTTGAGCATTTTCCAATGATTTTTTTAAGGCTAAACTTACTAATTTTCCTGCCTCCTGCACCATTTCAATTTCTTCATCGTTCTTAATAAACCGCATCTCTGCTATTTTGTGATCTAAATTAATCAGTTCAAAACCAGCTTCTTTTAGTATATTTGCCATTTTCAACGATAAGGATGAAAATTCCACTCCGACTCTCGTTCCATTCGGATATTGAGAAATGACCGTTTCCAAGTAATCCAAATAAGATTTTTTGTCACCTCCATAAAGGTTTGTTTCATGGTAAATATAGAGTTCATTTGCGTCTGTCTTTTCTTTTGCGTGATTTTCTTCCAATGAAGGGATAATTAAACTGAGATTTTTTGAATCAATCGCAAGGACGATTGGACGTGAGTAAGTAATAGCCTTTAAACCGTTTAGATAATATTGATTTTCAACGTTCATAATGATGGACAAATCAATATTACTTTCCTCCATAATTGCTCTTAAGTTATCAACTCTATTTTTGGTTTGCAATTAAATCATCCTTTCTATAGTCGAATAATTCTTGTTTTTTTGAAGTAAGTAAAGTTACAATAACTAATACTAATATCGCGATAGGAATAGAAATCAAGGAACTATTGATATTAAATGGTGTATCGAAAAACTCCCAAATTAACGTGGACACAACACCAGCTAACATCGAAGAAATACCTGCTTGTTTTGTTACACGTTTCCAAAGGAATACGCCTAGTAAAGCAGGTGTAATCCCGGCACCGTAGACTGTATAAGCATACATTTGAACGGTGAGGACAGTTGGAAAATAAGTGGTTAGTAGATATGCAATTAATCCTAGCACTGGGATCAATACTCTAGTAAAAACTAATTTCTGCTTATCTGTAGCTTTTGGATTAATGTATTTACCATAAATATCATAAGTTATATTTGTTGCTGAAGATAATAAATAAGAATTTCCTGTAGTGACAATAAAAGAAGTGACTGCCGCAATTAGTAAGCCACCAATAGCAGTTGGTAAGACCAACGAAGTTGATATCAATGCCATTCCAGGATCTAGATCAGGAAAGTAGTACCTAGCAGAAAATGCTAATACAGCAACTAAAGGAGTAGAGATTAACATTCCTATAATCCAACCAGAGATACCTAGTTTAGTTGTTTTATCACTACTGGATGCTGAAATTCTTTGATACATATTTTGGTCACCTAAGAGTAGGAATAAAACAGGAATATAGAAACCCATTACTTGTAGTAAGTTTAAATTTCCAAATAGATTTAACCTTTCAGTCTCGACACTACTCACTAGATGGTCGAACCCTCCAATATCCCCTAAAATAACAGGTACTCCAATAATTAAGCCCAAAAAAATAATTAATGCACTTAACGTATCAGTTGGAGCGACAGACATTAATCCCCCTATTGTTGCCAAGAAGATAATTAATACTGCTCCTATAATAGTGCCTGTTTCAACAGAGATACCGGTGGACACGTGTAGTATAAAGCCAAGTCCCTGATATTGATAAGAAACTATACCAACAAAGGCAAGCACAATGATAATTAAAGATAGGATTCTAGCAAAAGAACCATATTTAATCTCGAGTATTTCTGACACAGTATATTTTCCATAGTTTCGAATTTTAGCTGATATTAATAACAGAATCGTAATACCAATTAAACTGGGGATAACATAACCAATTGCTGGCCATAAACCATTGGAATATGCGATAGAATTAGGTCCGCCTGTTACAGTTCCACTGCCAACCCATGTTGCTAACAATGTTCCCATTAATACAATTGGTCCAAGAGATTTACCAGCGAGTATAAAATCCTCACTTGAGGTTACTTTTTTTGAATAAAATGCACCCATCATTAAGATGATTAACCCATATCCTATTACGAACCAAAGAAAACTATTATTGTATTCTAATCCCAAGATTCCTATGCCTCCTTCATTCTATTTAAAGGTATAGCTAACTTTTACTAAAATCCTCCTTTCCCATACAAAAGTGAAAATTGTTAGTTTAAATGTTAATATTCGTTAAATTAATTGTCAATTTTCAGTATAATCTTCTTTTGACTATCACATGATGTGGCACTTCCTAAAATCCAAAAAAGCGAGATAGCTGAAAAAGTGGTCAATAGACAGGCTCTATTACCCAAAAAACCATGAAAATTCCGGAAAAGTAGTCAATAGAAATGTTTCTCTCCGATCCGCCCCTCCGCTCCCCCGGCCCGCAAAATTCAACATAAGAAATCTAAACAGAACAATAGAGCCATTCTAATCACTAATATAATATCTGATAGATTACCAGTCTATTTCTTCATATTCTGGATATTCCTTGCTATAGCGCAATTCAGTTGGATTGCAATTATATTTAAAAGCAGCCTCGGATATTTCTTCTTTTAATTGTTGGTACTCTTTGCCTTGTTCTGCGATCCGTTTAGCCATGATGGATATATTCTTAAGTCGTTTTTCCTTATTCCATTCTAGAAAGCGAATATTAAGTTGATCCAAATATTGATCAAAATAGTATTGAAAATGAACAGAGTACTTGTTCATATTTTTCATCATTAACTTAAATGTCTGAGGTGGAATTGTTTCTCTTAAGCACTGGTTAATAGTTGCTTGGAACTTACGAACTGTTAGAACGGTTAAATCCCATTTAGAATGTACTTCTGGTTTTCGTTGATAGAGGTCAATGAAATCATTTAGCGCCATTAGAATAAATAAAATTTCTGGATAATACGTGTTAAAGGATAAGTAGAGATTTTTACTTGGACCAACTGTTCCCAACCACTGCATGGTTTCTATGGAAAGTCCATGATCTTTATAGATGAATTCTCTATGTCCCATATTTGCGTGACGGATATCATAACAAAGTCCTAATACACGTAGTCTTGCACTAGAATAAGCAGGGTATTCCCCTTCACCGCCGACAATCCTATGTAATGCTTCATACAATTGATCAAAGTCATAAAAATCTCCTGTAATCGTCATCCCTGCGTAATTTGGTGTTGAAGTCATTTCAATCATTACGTAACGCCCCATTTTTAAGAATTTCCTCTATCATAGCATATAACATTGAAGGTTTTATCCCCACATACACCTTAAGTCTTAGTTAAAGATATCTCTCAAGCTCATTACTGGAAAGATCGATAACCGATAAGATAAAGATACGATAACGAAAGGAGGAGAACGGAATGAAAAAATTTATGTTATTTCTTGGTGGGCTGGTTGCATTATTTATCTTGCTTGTCAATCTCGGTCCGATGGTATTACTAGCAATCAGTGTAGGGCTGCTTTATGTATGTTTTAAAAAATTCATCCAAACGGATTCGACAGCGGCAAAAGTTGGTTGGGTGATTTTAGGAATAATTGTTCTAAGCATCACTTTCTCAAACATTTATGCGGTTATTGGAGTTGCAGCAGCTTATGCACTTTACCTCATTTATAAAAACTGGAATTCACCAGATAGTGATATTGTCCATGAAGTAAAAGAAGACAATGATCCTTTTACCAACTTTGAAAGACAGTGGGCAGAATTAAATAAATAAAAAAATTATACTAAAAGGAGAGATTTTTTATGGCAACGAATATTTTCACACGAATTAAAGACTCAGTATCTGCGGATCTTCACACGATGATGGATAAAAAGGAACAAAAGAATCCAATTGCGGCATTAAACCATTACTTACGTCAAAGCGAGCAGGAAAAGGAAAAAGTAAGAAAGCTTATTGACCGTCAGTACAAGTTAAAGGAAGAGTTCACACGCGAATATATGAAAGCACAAGACCTTGCAGATAAACGATTAAATCAGGCAAAAATTGCTGACCGTGCGCAGGAAGAAGAAATGCATGAATTTGCTTTAAAAGAATATGAAGAATACCAATCTCGTGCAGATCGCATGAAAGCTTCTAGAGAAGAAGCGATGAAACAATTAGAAGATTTAGAGCAAAAATATGAAGAGATGAAGCATCGCTTAAAAGATATGCATCTTCGGAGAATGGAGCTAATGGGGCGTGAGAACATTGCAAAAGCGAATCATCAGATTAACCGCGTCGTTACCGATTCAGCTGAAAAGCCTTACTCCAAATTTGAAGAAATGGAACAATATATTGAAAATCTAGAGTATAGAGTAAATAGCTCCTACTATCAGAGTACGTTCGATAGCAAAATTGCAGCGCTTGAGAAGAAATTAGAAGAGAAAGAAAATGAAGCTTAATAAACTCGGTAGGTAGATAAGCAACTCTCATGGTATACTAATACAGGCGTATTATCTTTGCGTCTGTATTAGTTACATACATAATGAAACAAAAGAAAGGAGAATGGCAGATGTTCAAACAACTCAGCACGAAATATTTTAACTGGATATTGATCATCGGGGCAATTCTTCTTGTTTTTGAAATTATATTCTTCCACGGTGGATCTTTGTTCTCCGCATTGATTGCTGGGTTCTTTGTGTATTTTAGTTGGAAAAGGTTGCACAGCTTATGGTGGAAAATTGTATTTGCGATTTCTTTAATTAGTTTCACCTTTTCATTTTTTAACTTATTGGCAATACGTTTCTTCATTGTCGCTGCGATTGTCTTTTTCATTTTGAACTATATTAAATCAACTCAAGAACCAAGTCAGGAAACACCGGAATTTCCAGAAAAAGACTACGAGTGTGAAACCATGACCCATGTAGAACCTTTATTTGACGAACGTTTTTTTGATGATTACCGGACAGAAGAAACGGCTTATCAATGGAAAGACGTCAACATGCATGGTATATACGGTGATCGCATCATTGATTTAAGTAATACCGTGCTACCGAATGATACAGCGGTAATCTCTATCCGCCACCTCATCGGTAATATTGAAATTTATGTTCCTTATGAAGTTGAGGTCAGTATCCATCATAGTTCTGTTTTTGGTAGGGCTACAATACTTGGGGAGTATCATCAACGACTAATGAATAAATCGATTCATTATGAAACCGAATCCTATAGTACAACGTATCCAAGAGTGAAAATCATTACCTCAATATTTTCTGGAGACATTGAGGTGAAACGCGTATGAATACCATTATTCGATATGTTCTCTTGTCAATTACCTGTAGTTTTGTCTTAGGGATTACATTTGTCGTCATGACTTTTCTTACCTTTTCTTTAAATGATTCGATCGGATGGAGTGCATTATGGGAAGTCAAAATTGGAGATGTGTCTTTCTTATTAACGTTATTCGCTTTGACGATTATCTTCGGAACAGTCATTGGTACGATTATCGGCTGGTATTGGAAAGAAAACCTAAAACAAATTGAAAAAATGTTAACCGGGATTATTCAGGGGGATAGACATCCTGAAAAAGAAGAAATTCCAAAAGAAATGGATGCTATTTCGAACCGCATGAATCAGCTTCAAGAGAAATTAAGGGCGCAAACAGAACATGCGCAGCGAATTGCGACAGAACGTGCAAATGAACGTGAACAAAGCTTACAAGAAGTAGTAGTTCAAGAAAGAAATCGTCTTGCAAGAGAATTACATGATTCTGTGAGTCAACAGCTCTTTGCCGCGTCGATGATGATGTCAGCAATTAATGAAGCAGAGACCGCTGAAGATCCAACATTAAATAAGCAATTAAATATGGTTGAAAAAATGATCCACCAATCCCAACTCGAAATGCGTGCATTATTACTCCATTTGCGCCCAGTAGCTTTAAAAGGGAAGTCATTGCAAGAGGGAGTGGAGGAGCTCTTACATGAATTAACACAAAAAGTACCTCTAGAAATTGATGCAAAAGTAGAGGATTTCAACACAGATAAAGGTGTAGAAGATCAGCTATTTCGTATTTTCCAAGAGTCGATATCGAATACACTACGCCATGCGAAAGCTACTACGTTACAAGTTCTCCTAATTGAGCGAGATGAAAATATTATCTTGCGTGTGTCGGATGATGGTATTGGATTTCAAACTGAAGATGTTAAAACAAGTTCTTATGGGATGCAAAATATGCGTGAACGCGCGTATGAAGTTGGCGGTACATTGAAGGTTATAAGTGTACCAAATGAAGGTACACGGCTTGAAGTAAAAGTCCCTATCTTAAGAAAGGAAGATACATCCAATGATTAAAGTTTTATTTGTCGATGATCATGAAATGGTACGAATAGGCGTATCTGCATATCTTTCTTCGCAACCAGATATTGATGTAATAGCAGAGGCAGATGATGGTACACAGGCTGTAGAACTTGCATTAGATCTGCGCCCAGATATTATTCTAATGGATCTTGTTATGAAGGAAATGGATGGAATTCAAGCAACAAAGAAGATAATAGAGGCATGGCCAGCAGCAAAAATTATTATTGTAACGAGTTTCTTAGATGATGAAAAAGTATATCCTGCGTTAGAAGCAGGAGCGACAAGCTATATGCTGAAAACATCGAAAGCAAGTGAAATTGCCAAAGCGATTCGTTCAACGTATGAAGGGCAGTCCATCTTGGAACCAGAAGTGACAGGGAAAATTATGAATCGTATGCGTACTGGGCAGAATACTGCACTTCACGAGCAATTAACAGAACGAGAAAAAGAAATATTATTATTAATGGCAAAAGGAAAGTCGAATCAAGAAATTGCGAATGAATTGTTTATTGCCTTAAAAACCGTAAAAGTCCATGTGAGCAATATCTTAGGGAAGTTAGAGGTGCATGATCGTACGCAGGCTGTTATTTATGCATTTCAGAATAAGTTGGTGGAGTAATGTAATTCCTTATCATCAAGTTAGTTGTGAATATTTATTTTAAGGTCTTTCTTATTTTCTGGGGAAGACTTTTATTAGTTGACTTCATATCTGTAATAGTGGGCAAAAGGAAAATAGCTATTTGGCATGCAACCTATTGGAGAATCCTGCCTTGGATAAGTTCTAGTATCTCTAAAAAAATGCTAGTTATATTCTATGAAAACAATTTTTGTTCTCAGTTTTACATTCTTTAGTACCGAAAAAGATTACTAAAAATCCATCGCGGGTACAATAAAAGGACAGCAAGATGTAAGGAGGAAATTACTATTAAACAATATACAGCCATTACAGGAGCTAGTTCGGGGATTGGTTATGCAACTGCAAAAAAATTTGCAGCTAGAGGAAAAAATTTAATCATTATAGCTAGACGTGAAACGTTATTGAATCAATTAAAGGATGAAATTGCGGACAACTATCCGGAAGTTGATGTAGTAATTAAAGTCGCTGACTTATCCGTCTCAAATGAAGTATATCAGCTATATGAAACTTTAAAGCAGTATCATATCGAAACGTGGATAAATAATGCTGGATTTGGTATTCATACAATGATGAAAGATGAAGATACCAAACGAGCGCAAAACATGCTTCACTTGAATATCGAGGCATTAACGATACTTTCTACGCTTTATGTTCAGGATTATGCCAATGTAGAAGGAACACAATTAATTAATATTTCCTCAGCGGCGGGTTATAATATGGCTCCGACCGCAGTCATATATAGTGCAACGAAATTTTACGTGAGTTCCTTTACAGAAAACCTTGCTCTTGAATTAAGAGAAAATGGCGCGAAAATGCAAGCTAAGGTATTGGCTCCTGCCGCAACAGAATCTGAATTTGCTAAAATCGCTAATAATGATAAAGATTTTGATATGGATCAGGCATTCGATAAATATCATACAAGTGATGAAATGGCTGATTTTATGCTTCAATTATATGATAGCGACAAAATCGTCGGATCGGTTGTATCGGAAGATTATTCATTTGTGTTAACTGATAATAAATTTCCGTATCTTGGTTGAGGAATATTTAAGAAAAAAGCGCAAGCGCCCGTTTATCACCGTATGTCCTGCGCCCCTGGTTTTCAAGGGGTGGTTCGACTGGTCGAACTTCTTTATTTCTTTGAGATAAAGGAAACACGATAAGCGTATGCGAATCGATGTTGACTTTCACCGCACGGGTATAAGTGCGACTATGCCTCACAAAGAACACTCGGCAGTCTTCTTTTCACCATTGGCATAAGTGCGACTTAGCCTCACAAAGAACACTCGGCAGTCTTCTTTATCGTAAGGAGGTCTCCGGAAGGACAATAGGTGATGGGCGCTGGAGCTGGACGTGGCTAAATAACTTAGTTGTTTATCCACAGCTCCAAAATTTTATAATTTCCTAGACCAATATAAAAAAGGAAGCTGTAGCAGGCTTCCTTTTTGGTTTTCATGACATAAGAAAAAAGTGCAATTCAATATGAAATTAAATACTTTCTTTTTTTATGTATCCAAATTGCTCAGAAATTAACTTGGAAGTCATATTTACTTTATCTACTAATTCAAGATTAACTCTATCAATAGATACCCTATTAGTTGGACCCGAAATACTAAAACTTGCGATTATATTCCCCTTGTAATCGTAGATAGGGGAGGCGATGCAGCGAATTCCTTCTTCATTCTCCACATTGTCTAATGCATATCCTTGTAATTTTACCTTCTCTATTTCTTTTCTAAGCTTCACTTGTGAGGTGATGGTTAGCGCTGTTCTTAATTCAAATGTCATGTTATTAATAACTTCCTCAAAATAAACTGGATTCATACCGGAAAGTAGAACTTTACCAACAGCAGTACAATAGAGCGGGGCACGACTACCGATTGTAGAATACATTCTGATGTTTTGATTCTTTTCTTTTTTATCTACATAAAGTACCTCTCCATTACTTTCTACACATAAATGAACTGTTTCATTAACATCTCTGGATAAATTAACAAGGTAGGGTTCTGCAACTTTAATTACATCCATGTTGTTTAACATTACACTTGTTAATTTTATTAATTGATTCCCAAGCATATATTTTTCAGTTTCAGGGTCTTGTTGGACATAACCTAAATTTACGAGTGTTGAAGTAATTCGATGCGTTGTACTTTTGGTTAAGCTAGAATTTTCAGCCAAAACAGTTATTCTCAAACCATCGGGATTATTTGAAAGTACCTTTAAAATTGTAAAAGCACGTTCAATAGATTGAACGTTTGACATATTGTTCTCACCCTTTTCTTAAAGATATCGCTTCCATTTAATAGTAGAGGATAAATTATCTTTTGTAAATTGAGTTTTTATTTGTAAGTTAAATATTCACTCTATTTTTAAAATTAGGTATTGTTAAAAATGTAAGCGCTTGTTATAATTATTTGTGGAACTTGATTCCGTATTACGGAACGAAAAAACGGAACGGGAGGGTTCATTTTGTAGTTATCTACTATTTAATGATATCGCTTACAATTACTCTCTCTGTTACTTGAAGAGTGAGTCAATCTTATGCATAAGCAATAAAAAGGAGGAGAGCAATTTTATGTTAGAGAAGAAAGTTTTAATAACAGATTGTGATCATGGAAATGTAGATGTTGAAAGCGAAACATTCAAAAAAGCAGAAATCAGTTTTGATTTGGAACAATGTAAGACAGAAGAGGATCTAATTTCAAAGGGAAAAGGTTTTGAAGTATTTATTAATCAGTATGCTCCAGTTACAAGAAGCGTTATAGAGAACTTACCTGATCTAAAATTAGTTGTTCGATATGGTGTTGGTGTAGATAACGTTGATATAGCTGCAGCAACTGAACATGGTGTGCAGGTGTGTAATGTTCCGGACTATGGAATGAATGAAGTGGCTGATCAAGCATTAGCGATGATGTTGAATTTTACTAGAAGTATATCTCGAATGAATAGTTTTGTTCGTAAAGGGGTTTGGGATTATCAAAAAAGCATGCCTCTATACCGACATAGTGAGCAAACAGTAGGGGTAATAGGAGTTGGGAGAATCGGCAGTTCTTTTGCAAAGAAAGTAAAATCCTTAGGTTGTCGTGTGGTGGCCTATGATCCGAAATATTTGGATGAAAAAGCGAAAAAATCACCCGATTTTATCGATGAATTCTTACCTTTAAATGAATTGTTGGAGCAAGCCGACGTTGTTTCTATTCACTGTCCATTAGATAAAGCACGTAATTTAATAGATGAAAAAGAATTACAGAAAATGAAGCCAACCGCTTATCTAATCAATGTTTCTAGAGGTGGAATTATTAATGAACAAGCCTTAAACAAGGCATTAACTAATCAATGGATTGCTGGCGCAGCAGTCGATGTTGCAGAGAACGAACCATTACAACCTGAATCAGCACTACTAGAACATGATAATTTTATCTGTACACCGCATATGGGATGGTATTCAGAGCAAGCTGCATTAGAGCTGAAAAGAAAAGTTGCAGAGGAATCTATTCGACATTTGAATGGGGATCAAGTACATTATCCAATTAATTTTAAAGAAGAAAAGGAGAGTATTCAATGAGAGACCTTAAAAAATCATTTTTAATGGTAGTTCTATTCGTTTTTATCCTTGTGTTAGCTGCTTGTGGAAGTGATGGTGCAACAGCAGATGGAGAAAGTGGAGACCCGAAGGTACTAAAAGTAGCATTTAATCAACCTGAAAGCCACCCGCAATTTAAAGCAATGGAAGCTTTTGGCGAGAAGTTAAATGAATTAACGGATGGTCAATACGAAGTGGAGGTTTCTCCGAATGAACTATTAGGTGCTCAAAGGGAGACAATGGAACTTGTTCAATCCGGGACCATAGATATGTCTATCGTAGGCGGGAGTTTGATGGAAAACTTTAACGAGGATTTTGCAGTATTTAATCTGCCATATGTATTTGATTCTGTAGAACATCAAATGTCTGTTGTTAACAATCAGGAAATTGTAGGTGATTTATATAAATCAGTCGAAGAAGATGGCATGACAGTTTTAGGTGCTTTTCATGGAGGGGTACGTAATGTTTATAACAATAAACAGCCTATACATACACCAGAAGATATGGAAGGATTAAAAATACGTGTAATGGAAAGTGATACAAACGTTAAAATGATGGAGTTAATGGGAGGAGTAGGTACTCCAATGGGGCAAGGAGAAGTGTATACAGCTATTCAATCAGGAGTTCTAGACGGCGGTGAAAATAACGAACTAGTTTATAATGACCTGAAACATGGGGAAGTAGCATCTTACTATAGCTATACGCAACATTTAATGGTCCCAGATTATCTAATTATTAACTCAGATTTATTTAATGGGATGAGTGATGAACACAAGGAGATATTTAGAGAAGAATTATCAAAAGCAATCGATATGGAAGTAGACCAATTTGATGAGGATGTACAAGCTGCTAAAAAAGAAGCAGAGGAACAAGGTTCTGAATTTAATGATGTTGATATCTCTATCTTCCAAAAAGAAGTAGAACCTCTAATCCAAGAAAAATTGACTAGTGACACTGCTAAAGAGTTATATGATGAAGTAAGAACAGCAGCTGAATAGATGGAGTGATTTATATGGAAGCAGTAAAAAAAGCTCTAGATAAAACGCTTGCAATAATTTGCATTGGATTATTCGGTTTTTTAGTATTACTCGTTACTTGGCAAGTTTTTACTCGGTTTGTTTTGAATAACCCTAGTGTTTTTTCAGAGGAATTAGCAAAGTATTGTTTTGTATGGTTAGTTTTATTTGGCGCTGCGTATGTCTTCGGTGAAAGAGGACATATGGCAGTTGAATTTATCAAGAATAAATTTCCTACTAAGGTTAAGATGATGGTTGAGATATTAATAGAAGTTATCACAATCCTATTTGCACTAACTGTACTCTTGTATGGGGGATATTTAGCTGTAGATGTAGCATGGAATCAGCTTTCTGCCTCATTACAAATACCGGTAGGATATTTATACGCAGGCATACCGATTAGTGGTTTATTTATTGTATTCTATTGTATCTATAATATCACTAGTATTATTAAAAACAACAAAACCATAGAACAGCTTTAGTTCTAATAGGAAGGAGATTACTATATGGATATAGCTGTTCAGGCAGGATTAATTCTTCTCGTAGGTATTGTGTTTTTACTCATTATAGGGGTACCAATAGCAATTAGTGTAGGAGTCAGTTCTGTTCTTGCTATGTTTACGATATTAGAGTTTGATAATGGTCTTCTCACATCAGCACAGCGTATGTTTACAGGAATAAATTCATTTACGTTACTAGCAATCCCATTCTTTGTATTAGCAGGCGTTATTATGAATAATGGAGGCATCGCGTCGAAATTAATCAATTGTGCAAAAATTTTAAGTGGAAAAATGCCTGGATCCTTAGCGCATACAAATATTTTAGCTAATATGCTATTCGGTTCTATTAGTGGATCGGCTGTTGCTGCAGCAGCTGCAGTCGGAAGCACGATGGGAGAGCAACAAGAAAAGGAAGGCTATAAAAGAGAGTTTAGTGCAGCTGTAAATATAGGCTCCGCACCAACGGGTATGCTCATTCCACCTAGTAATATTATGATTGTCTTCTCACTAGTTAGTGGTGGTACTTCTATAGCAGCTTTATTTTTAGCTGGATACGTACCTGGACTTTTGTGGGGCCTTGCTTGTATTTTGGTAGCCCTTATCATTGCGAAGAAGAGAGGTTATAAAAGCCAAATAGAAATAAGTTGGAAACAAAAATTATTAGTAATACTGGATGCGATACCAAGTCTTCTGCTTATCGTGATCGTAATTGGCGGTATAGTAGGAGGAGTATTCACCGCTACGGAAGGGTCGGCCATAGCGGTAGTGTATTCCTTGCTATTATCATTTGTCTACCGGTCAATTAAGATAAGAGATTTACCAAGTATTTTATTAGAAGCTACTAGAACAACTTCTATCGTGGTGTTTTTAATAGGTGTTTCTACCATTATGTCTTGGGTAATGTCTTTCACAAACATTCCAGGACTAATCGCTGATTTATTACTTTCCATTTCGGATAACATGATTATTATTTTATTAATCATGAATATCGTTTTACTTATTATTGGTACATTTATGGATCCGACTCCGGCAGTACTTATTTTTACACCGATTTTTTTACCTATTGCATTAGATCTAGGAATGGATCCAATTCATTTTGGGATTATGATGGTATTGAATTTAAGTATTGGAACGATTACTCCCCCTGTAGGACCGGTTTTATTTGTCGGAGCAAGAGTTGCTAAGTTACCGATAGAAAATGTGATTAAGCCACTGGCTCCATTTTTTCTAGTAACGATTGTGTTATTATTACTGGTTACTTTTGTTCCAGCTATATCTCTGTTCATTCCTAAATTATTTGGAGTAATGGAATAGAATCTAAATCATAGAGAATGTAATACTAAGATGGAAGGAAAGGTGTTATGGAGACAGTAACTTATGCTGGACCAAAGAACATTTTATTTCAGAATAATCGAAAACCAACGATAACCAAAGGTTGGGCAATTATAAAAACGTCATATGCTGGGATTTGTGGGAGTGATTTAAGTATATTTGCTGGTGTGCATCCACGTGCAGAGGCCCCTTTAGTCATGGGGCATGAGTTCTCAGGAACGATTGAAGAAGGTCACCCAACTTTAAAGAAAGGAACAAGGGTAACGGTCAATCCTTTATTACGTTGTGGTGAATGCTATCCTTGTCAAAATGGGTATAGCCATGTATGTGAGAACTTGAAATTAGTGGGTATAGATTGTGATGGTGGGATGGGAGAGTATGTGAAAGTTCCCATACATAGCATCGTACCTTTGAAAGATAATATTTCAATGAAATTAGGTGCGCTAATTGAGCCAGTTGCAGTTGCTGTACACGCGATAAGGCAAGGTAACTACATGCCTGGAGATAGCGTCGTAATTTTCGGTGCAGGAACGATTGGTCTTTGTGTAGCTTTAACTTTAAGGTCTTATGGAGCAAAGAATTTGATAATCGTGGAACCAAATAAATTACGATTAGAGAAGGCGAAACAACTCGGTTTTCAAACGTTGGATCCATTATCTGAGAATGTAACAGAGAAAATAGTAGAAGGAACCGATAATATTGGTGCAGATTACGTCTTTGATTGTGCGGGACATCCTTCTGTAGTGGAAGCCATTACCGAAGTTGTAAGAGTAAGAGGAAATATAGTTATTGTAGCTATGTATAAGCAGCCCCCAACCCTTGATATGAGACAAGGAATGTTTAAAGAATTAAATATACAATTTGTACGTGTTTATACAGATAAAGATTTTCAAATAGCCATTGACTTAGTAGACAATCACAAGGAGTATGAAGATATAATAACGCATGTCTTACAACCTGAAGAAGCACAAAAAGGCTTCGATTTATTAACTACTCATACAGATGCAGTCAAAGTAATGTATGAATTCAATAGGGGGGAGTTGTAATGAATGAATTGTTCAATTTGACTGGAAAAGTAGCTGTCATAACAGGTGGAAATCGAGGCATTGGAAAAAGTATTGCAACTGGATTGGCTAGTGCTGGGGCAAATATCGTTGTCATTGCTAGAAATGTTGGTGAAGATGTACTTGAGGAAATAAGACAAGAAGGAGTTGATGTGATAGGTATTAATTTCGACTTATCGAACTTTCAAGAGTATGAGTCATTAGTTCAAAAAGTGATAGCAGAATTTGGAAAAGTTGATATTTTAGTGAATAATGCTGGTGTCCAAATTCGTCATCCATCTGTTGAATTTCCCAAGAATGATTGGGATACTGTCATTGATATTAATACAAATGCTGTATTTTTTCTCTGTCAAGCATTCGGTAAACATATGCTTGAGCAAAAAAGTGGGAAAATTATTAATTTAGCATCAATGCTTTCATTTGAAGGGGGTTATCTCGTTCCGGCTTATGCTGCGAGTAAGGGAGCTGTTAAACAATTTACACAATCTTTATCGAATGAATGGGCGAAATTTGGAATCAATGTAAACTGTATCGCACCAGGGTATTTTGAAACCGAAATGAATACAGCAATTATTGAAGATGAGAAGCGTTACAATAGTATTTTAGAACGCATTCCGGCAGGTAGATGGGGAAAACCAGAAGACTTAAAAGGTGCAGCAATATTTTTAGCATCCAGTGCATCTGATTATATGAATGGATTTACTATAGCAGTGGATGGCGGATATTTAGGAAGATAAAAATAGTAGAAAGGGGAATGTAAAATGGAAATAAGATATGCAACAAATCCAAGAGATTTTAAAAATTACGATAATGAGCGAGTTAGAGAGGATTTCTTAATAAACAATCTTTTTGAAAAAGGAAATATAAATATGGTCTATTCTCACTATGACCGTTTAATTGTTGGAGGTGCTGTCCCTACAAATTCACCTTTACATTTGGAAGACAAAGAAACATTGAAAACAGAATACTTTTTAGAGAGAAGAGAGGTTGGCTTCTTTAATATTTCAAATAATAAAGGGAAAATCACTGTGGATGGTGAAGTATATGAATTAGATCATCGAGATTGTTTATATGTAGGAAAAGAAAATAAAAACATTTTAATTGAAAGTATAGATTCAGATAACCCAGCAAGATTTTATATTGTTTCTGCAACAGCTCATAAGAACTATCCTACTCAAAAAAAATCACTACAAGAAGCAACTCATAGACATTTGGGAGATGACTCTCAGTCGAATAAACGAGATCTTTATCAATATATACATGCAGATGGAATCCAAAGTTGCCAATTAATGATGGGAATGACTTTCTTATCGGAAAATAATATGTGGAATACAATGCCACCACATATTCATGACAGAAGAATGGAAGCTTATTTATATTTTGATATAGACGAAGATGAAAAGATTATGCATTTTATGGGACAACCAAATGATACAAGAAATATTGTAGTATCAAATGAACAAGCGGTACTCTCACCACCATGGTCTATTCACTCAGGTGTAGGTACTAAAAATTATACATTTATTTGGGCGATGGCTGGTGAAAATTATACATTTGATGATATGGATCATGTGGTTAAAAACCAGCTAAAATAGTAAGTAACTATTCTGGATAAAAGAATAGTTGTTGGTATCAACTATAATAATCGGGAGAATAAATAGTTCACACGAATAGGTGTGGACTATTTTATTTGTACTTATCCAAAGTTGTGAAATAAGTAAAACGTAATATTCTGCATACATATTAATGGAATAAATATAGGAATAAAGATTCAATTTACTGGATAGTTTATCCTATTAATTTAATCATCTTTGCTAATTGTTTATACTTATTTTAATAATTTAAATCTAAGAAATTATAACTATATTAAAGTAAAAGAGGGAATTGCTATGGATGCTTCTTTTCAAATTAGCCAGTTAACTACTGAAATCTCAAACCTTAATGCTACGATAAGATTTTGACAAATTCATTGAAGAGGCTGGAGATAAAATTACTCATGGAATTGATAATGTTACCTCTAATGTAAGTAATTTTATATCAGGTATTTTCAATTAATAATTTAAGGAGAGGAGGAAGATATTTTGGTTAATACTTTTATAAAGAAAAACAAAGACATCAAGAAGAATAATATATTTTCATTTAAACAAGGCTTGAATTTTTTTGTGATTAGTAATATTTTATTACTCAGCTTTATGGGTATCTTTTTAATAAATAGCGGTACAAACGTTACTATTATTGGGTTTTTAGTATCTGCAGAAGTATTTTTGATTTTACTTTTTTTGATAGCATGCTTAAAACCTAAAGAAAGAAAAAAACAACTATTGATAAAGACCAGTCCAAAGAGTGGATAGCATTATTGATCACATTTATCATTTTATCATTATTCTCATTAATTTTTATAGGTTTAAGTATTCCTTATCCTAGTACTATTGTGATGTTGGTATTAATTACAAACTTCATGGTAGCATTATACTCTATCGTTTTTCATCCAGTAGCAATTGCCATTTATGAAGCAAATGTGTTTGGCAAGAAGACTAGTTTATTGGATTACATTTTTAAATATATAGCGATATTTTTCTCGGGAATTAATTATTACGTTCAGAAAATATTATTAAAACTACCGCTCATTTTAAATAAATTAATAGCCATTGTCTTTGTTCTAGTATTATTATGGCAAGCATCTTTAATATT
Organism: Oceanobacillus iheyensis HTE831; assembly: GCF_000011245.1. Classification (NCBI taxonomy): domain Bacteria; kingdom Bacillati; phylum Bacillota; class Bacilli; order Caryophanales; family Bacillaceae; genus Oceanobacillus; species Oceanobacillus iheyensis. Next base: position 2,891,758 of record NC_004193.1, on the reverse strand, counting down.
AGGAATATTTGACTGAGTTGAATTTGTTTATCGTTTTAGAAGACAGTATCGATTGTTTCAAAAATTTTGAGAAGGTTAAGTATGGGGTTTGGAAAGAGAGGAATCTGATTGGATAACAAAAAAAACTTCTCTATTAAAACAGGCTTTAAATGTTTCCTAATGACAAACATATTATTGGCTATCTTCACTGCAATATTTTTTATTAATAAAAGCGGTTGGCAAGTTGATGGAAGTACTTCGGTTAAGATGTTTGTAGTATTCGCACAGCCTTTTGTTATTTTGCTTTCCATAATAGCTTGCTTTAAACCTTATAAAAAGATTAAAAAAATAGAATTTGAAAAAGAACAACCAAAAGAGTGGATTGCATTATTGATTGCGATAATCTTACTTTCATTGTTTTCACTAATCTTTTTAGGTGTTAATATTCCTTTTCCTAGTACATTAATATTTGGAATGTTATCAATGAATTTTATGGTAGCTTTGTATTCTATTATATTTCACTCTTTCGCTATACGTATATATGAGGCGAATTTTTATCGTGGTAATAAATCTTTGCTTGATAATGTTTTTAAATATTTATCATTATATTTAATGGGTGTTAACTATTTTGTACAAAAACAGCTTCAAAAACTTCCGCTTTTAATTAATAAACTAGTTGCAATTATTTTTGTACTATTTTTAGTCTGGCAAATGTTTATTGTTGTTAATATTTTTGATCAGTAAAAAAAGATTAAACACTAACTTTTAATGGGAGGGAAAATGATGCAAAAAACAGAGGAAATTAGGCTTTCCGTTCATGAATTTGTTGCTGTTCTTGCACTATGTGGTTATGATTCAATGGCGAGACAAGTGATTAATGAGCAGGAATTAATAAAAAATGAAACTGAATTTACTCGTTTCATAGACGAAGCGGAAACGGGGCTAAAGCAGAAAGGTTATTGGGATGATGATAGAGAATCTAATCTAGCAAAAGGATTAGAAGATTTACTATATCTACTTGTTCATTCAAAGAAAAAAGTTCGCTGCATTCAGATGCGAGAAAAACAAGTTTTGCTTATTCATTCGTTGAACAACAGTAATGTACTTGTCCAAAGAATACAGATGGGGGAGCATACATTTTCATTCCATCATCGTGGAGAGGGATATTATGATATTCTTCGTAATCACTATGGAATGGCTAATACCGAAATCAACGTGGAGGGCTGGCAACCAATACAGTTGACGGATGAGATGTTTGATGAATTGCATACTACAGACCCTGAAATTTTACATGCGATGAAAGATGATGAAAATCAAGCTATTCCTTTGCGTGAATTGGCAAATGATCTTCTGAAGAACGGACAGGAATTCGATAATATTTCTTTTATGGTATCTAATTATGTGAAAGACCAGTCGGAGTTTGATGAGGTTCAATTCTTATTACCGGCAAATAATTATATTTGGCACTTGAATTATGACAACGTGGAAATTAAAAAAGAAGTTGTTCTCCAACCGATTTCTGTACGAACGTACTTTGAGGAAATTGATAGAGCTTTGATAGAGTTTCTTAATGAATAGCGTATTAAAATCACCCTTAAAAGATAGAAGAAAAGAGAGTGTTCAAATATGAACACTCTAATAATGATGATAGTTCTCTCTCTTTATATGCTAAACTCTTATCGTCACGCCGATAGTCCGTTACGCCAATAAGAGCTATAGCTGCATGTTAAAAAAATTCAATTTAAATGAAGGAATAGATGAAGTGTGCAACCCCATCCTCAGTATTTGAAAGGGTAATTTCATTACAGGATTCCTTTATTTCACTAGGTGCATTACCCATTGCTGCACTTTTTCCTGCTAGTTGTAACATAGATAAATCATTATAATTATCACCTACAGCAGCTGTATTAGATATGTCAATATTTAGCTTATTTGTTAGCATTTTTAGTGCATTACCTTTAGAAGCATTTCTATGCTCTAGTTCGAAGTTATGATGAGCTGATTTAACAATTGATAATCCTTCAAATTGCTTAAAATGTTCCCAACCTTTGCCGAGTTTCTCCTCATGAAATGAAAAAGCTAGAACATTATAAAAATCAATATCGAGTTCCGTCAAATCATGGTAAGTATCCATAAATGTGATACCTGTTTGACTAAATTGTTTATTCACAGCTTCGTGTAAATCATCGGTGCTAACTTCCTTATTTGCACTAATAATCCTATCTATTTCGACAGCTAAAAGATCTCTGCCATTTTTGGGAGAAAATATGGATTGATTACTGAGAATCTCGTAATAAAAATTTTCTTGCTCTAGCCAGCTAAATATTTTACTAGAATCTTCCTTATCAATGGGGGTAGAGTAAAATAATTCTCCGTTTGGTTGATGTATCGTTGCACCGTTCGCCCCAATAATCCAGGTACTTATTCCGGTAGCTTGGAAAATAGATTGAACGTCAAAATGTGCTCGCCCTGTTGCAATTACTACTTCTACTCCGTTGGCCTGTGCATCTTTAATCGACTCTAGGTTTGTGTTACTAATTTCATTTCGTTCATTAAGTAATGTACCATCTAAATCTATGGCAATTAATTTCACCATATTAATCATCTCCTTGGTCACCATTCTCTGCTGTTAAAAGTTCAACATGATGTTTATCTAACAGTTCTCTAAATGATTGTGGTGGTGTTTTATCAGTTATTAATAAATCAATATCTTGCAAATTCGCAAATCGGAAAAAATCCGTATTACCTAATTTTGTGTTGTCAGCTAATGCAATTACTTGCTTAGCTTGCTGTATCATTTTTCTTTTTACTGCACCATCTTCTTCATGGGCAATTGTTAAACCACTTTCAGATATACCTACAACTCCGATAAAAGCTTTATCCACATTGTATTCGGAGAGCTTATCTATAACGGAAGAGCCATACACATATCGATGCTCTTTTTCCAAAATACCACCTAATAACTGAATATTTATATTTGAATTAGAGGATAATACATCTGCTTGGTTGATAGAATTGGTGATTATCGTACATTCAGTATTGTTAATTTGCTCGGCACAGGATTGTACCGTAGTTGAAGCATCTAAAATAATCCTGTCTCCTGGATAAATTAGAGATGCTGCTTTTTTACCAATCACCTTTTTTTCATCTGAAACAATATTTAATCGATGCGAGTAGTTTTTAATTTCCGTATGAATGGAAGGGAGGAGAGCCCCACCGCGAGTACGTACTATTTTGCTTTCTTCTTCTAGTTTTACTAGATCTCTTCTCGCAGTATCTCGAGATATATTGAAAAGTGTACAAATTTGTTCAACGGAAATTCTCTTATTCTCTTTCAAATAGTCCAGTATAGAGATCAATCTTTCTTCTTGATACAAAGATATCTCCTCCTTTTAAGTAATTATACAACAAAAATAAGCATTTGTAATTATAAATAAGTAAAAATAAGTGTTTTGGTTAAAATTGTATGCAGATTGACAGTATGGATTTGTTTCTAAAACCCAATGGGAGTTGAGAAATCCGGAAAAGTGGTGAATAGCAGTGCTCTCTAAACCAAATAAAACGGGGAAATCGAATAAAGTAGTCAATAGAAGTGTTCTCTAACCCAATGGGAGTTGAGAAATCCGGAAAAGTGGTGAATAGAAGTGTTCTCTAAACTAAATAAAGCGGGGAAATCGAATAAAGTAGTCAATAGAAGTGTTCTCTAAACCAAATAAAGCGGAGAAACCGAATAAAGTAGTCAATAGAAGTGTTCTCTAAACCAAATAAAGCGGAGAAACTGTAGAAAGTAGTCAATAGAAGTGTTCTCTAAACCAAATAAAGCGAAGAAACCGTAGAAAGTAGTCAATAGAAGTGCTAGAGTATGTTGCTGGTAACCCCGGCTGCATTAAATAACAATCCAAGGTTACCAACAGTCTTGAAGTAATTCATCCCAAATCGGTGTTATGCGATATAGCTCTCTTGCGTGGTATTTACTCGAGATTCGCGTGTTTGCCGTACATTGTTTGAGAGTCTAATCCTTTTTTGTTCATAAACTGTAAGATTAGAGCATCGTAAAATAACATCATTGTTTGCTCAAAAAGAGAGCCCATTGGTTGGATCGTTTTGTAATTACTCTCTGTGCGATCTTTCGTGGCTCCGGGTAGTTGAACAACAATGTCTGCTAATTTTCCAATTGTGGATTCTGGTGCAGTAGTTACTACTGCGACCGTACCTCTTAATTTTTTTGCTTTTTCTGCAATGGAAACTAGGGTTTTTGTTTCTCCTGACCCTGATCCGATGATTAATAGGTCATCTTCTTTTAAATTAGCAGTTACTGTTTCGCCTACTGCATAAGCATCAATTCCCATATGCATCATTCTCATCACAAAAGATTTTCCTATAAACCCAGATCTTCCAGCACCAGCAACAAAAATTTTATTTGATTCTGTAATACTCTCCATTAATTTTTCTGCTTCATTTTCAGAAATTAATTGGAGTGATTGAGTTAATTCCTGTACGATTTCAAATGCATATTGTGTTGTTTTCATCACTGTATCACTATCCTAATTGGATTAATTCTTTCATTTCACGAGCAACAGTTTGTTTATCTTCTTTGCTTGTGATTCCACCACCTACAATGATAAGGTCCGGTTGGTGCTTAATTACTTCTGGTAGTGTTTCTTGTTTGATCCCACCTGCGATAGCCGTTTGGGCTTGTTTAACAACACTTTTAATAGTTGCGAGATCTTCAAAAGAGTTCTTCCCTACCGCTTGTAAATCATAGCCAGTGTGTACGCAAATATAATCTACGCCTAGTTCATCTAATTCTTTTGCGCGTGTCTCAATATCTTTTACGGCAATCATATCGACAAGAATCTTTTTGTTATGTTTTTTAGCTTCTTCGACGGCTCCTTGGATTGATTGATCTTCGGCTGTACCAAGAATGGTAATAATATCAGCTCCTGCTTGAGAAGCCTGACTTACTTCATATCCTGCTGCATCCATAATTTTAAGGTCAGCTAATACCGTTAAGTCTGGGAAAGCAGCTTTCATTTCTTTTACTGCTTTAAGTCCTTCATTAATAACGACGGGTGTACCAATTTCTACGACATCAATATATGGTTCAACTTCCTTCACTAATTCGATTGCTTCCGGTATGTTGACAAGGTCTAGTGCTAGTTGTAATTTCATGTTGACTCTCCCTTTCTTTTTTAAAGTATGATGTCCATTATAAGTTCTAACTATCATGAACGGAAGTACGCACTTTCAACACATATAGTGACAAAAAGTATACTGTAAAAGGTAGTATTATTTTTTGCAAATAAAAAACCATATACGATTGTACATGGTTTTTAAGCGTTATTTGTTGAATTTTCTTGTGTTGAGCGATCTAGATGGTCTTCTAAAAAATCTTTGTAATCTTTGCCCCAATCATACATTGCTTCTAATATAGGCATTAAAGTCTTCCCGCGTTCTGTCAGTGAATATTCTACTTTCGGAGGTACGACTGGATACACTTCACGATGAACAATAAAGTCAGATTCTAATTCTCGAAGCTGATTTACTAGCATGCGTTGGGTAATATTAGGCATGAGTGATTTCAATTCGTTAAATCGCTTTGTTCCTTCTTTACCTAAATACCAAAGAATTAACATTTTCCATTTACCGCCAATTACTGCTAGTGTTAATTCTTTTTCACAGTTAAAATCTCTATTGCAAACATGTCCCATGATTTAACTCCTTTCAACATAACCATAGCTATCTGAATGATTGTAAGAAATTATATCGTTTATATTTGTGTGCATCAAATAAGAAAAATTATTTAAATGTTCATAAAACAAATACCAGGTTAGCCCACCTATATTTTTATGCCAAAATATGTTAATCTAACGTAAGTGAATAACATAGAATTCTGCACTACTGCAGGAGAGGTTCGCGATTTAAATCCCTCTATAAAAAACTAAGGAGATAAACAACACGCTTCTTTGTGTTGTTTTTTTGATTGGATGAACTGTGAAAAAACAGTCGATCCATCATCAGTAAACATTATTTCCTTCTTCTTTTTTTATATGAGTTGGATATATTGATATTTGAGGAAAAGAGAGGAGAAATAATATGTTTCAAAAGTTGAAACTATCTATTGTTCAACAAAGAATGAGGGGGATGTGGAAATGATGCAGCAAATATATCCTGTAACACCTCATTCTTATGCTTATGAACTAAACAAGGACTTTCAATTCTCCGCAGCCCATTATATTCCGCATGATCAAGCAGGTAAGTGTCAACAAATGCATGGTCACACATATTTTACGAATATAACAGTTGTTGGAGATGAACTCGATGAAACTGGATTTTTAGTGAATTTCAAACAGATTAAGAATTTAATTCATAAACGCTTTGATCATGGAGTAATCAATGATGATGCTGCTTTTTCAGATGAGCAAGCAGTTGATTTTCCAACCACTGAGGTTGTTGCTCGTAAAATATATGAAATCATTCAGGAGTATTTAGATGGTCTGCAAAATAAGCCGAAGTGTATCCAAGTTTATTTACGTGAAACTCCTACCAGTTACTGTATTTATCGTCCAAAAGGAGGGAAATCAATATGAAGATTCCCGTTTTGGAAATATTCGGTCCTACGATTCAAGGTGAAGGTATGGTTATAGGTAGAAAAACGATGTTTGTGCGTACGGCAGGTTGTGATTACTCTTGTTCTTGGTGTGATTCTAAATTTACATGGGATGGATCGGAAAAAGACTCGATTCAACTGTTAGAACCAGAGGAAGTTTTTGATTCATTAAAAGATATAGGTGGCAATACATTTGGTCATGTAACGATTTCAGGCGGAAACCCTGCATTATTAAAGCAAATAGATGGATTAGTCGATCTATTACATCAACACCAAATAGAAGTCGCTTTGGAAACACAGGGAAGTAGATGGCAAGATTGGTTTACAAAAGTGGATGACTTAACATTATCCCCCAAGCCTCCAAGCTCAGGAATGAAAACTAATTTTACTACACTCGATAACATCATTGAGAGATTAGATAAAGAACAAGACGGACATTTTAGTTTGAAAGTTGTCATTTTTGATCAAGAGGATTTGACCTACGCAGAACAAATACATGTAAGATATCCATTTGTTACATTATTTCTACAAGTAGGGAATGATAATATAGAAGCAAGTGAGGATGATAGATTACTATCGGACCTGCTAGATAAATATGAAAAGTTAATTGACCTTGTGATGGAAAATAAGGTTCTAAAAGATGTTCGTGTATTACCACAATTGCACACCTATTTGTGGGGAAACAAGCGGGGCGTGTAGCCCATAATAAAAAACAAGGATCGTTGTTGCCAGCGTTCCTTGTTTTTTACATTTATACGAATCTATTTAAAGAAAAAGGGGATATATCTAAACTAGTTTCTCCTCGAATTGCCAATTGACTTAATAATTCTCCAACGGCACTGCTAAATTTAAAACCGTGACCAGAGAAACCACAAGCGACAAGTACATGTTGATAGTTTGGCAGTCGATCGATAATGAAGTCACCGTCTGGAGTATTTGTATAGGTGCAAACCTTCCCTTGGCTGTGCTGTATATTAGGAGACATGTATCGATGAACAAATTGACTAACATCTTCTTTATCTTCACGGTATGTTCCAAAAGTTTTCAAGGCTTCATCTGCCTTCACAGGATGGCCACCGTCATGTCTGCCAATTTTTATACCAGCATTATCAATACTAGGGAAGCCGTAGTATTTTTCGTTTCCATTATCAAAAGACCAGGCAGGAAAGGCATCAGAATGATAGATAGATTCATCTGTCTTGAACCACGAGAACGTCTTTCGAACTGGGAATAATGGTAGCTCATAGCCAAGTAAAGATAATATTTGATTTGTTCCTTTTCCCGCAGTGATGATAAGTTGCTTAGCTTTTATCGTATCACTTGATAATTGTATTGTTATGTGTTGATTTGTTACATCCAAATGGTGAATATATGCATTGGTATAAAAGGAGGCGCCGAGTGCTGTAGCTAAGTCTCGATAAGACTGGAGAACTTTTTCACTCATTAACACGCCAGAATTCGTTTCATAAACCCCCATTAGATGATCAGGTAACCGAAACCCATGCCATCTACTATTGATTTGCTTTGCTGATAGAATCTCAGCTTGTAATCTATATTGACGAACAGATTGAATCACATTCTGTAAAAATACAGAATTATCCCCTCCGATATTTAATACACCAGTCTGATGAAATATATCTTGATTAAACGTTTGATTGAGATCATTCCACAATTCTTGCGATCTTAATGCCAATGGGACGTATGCTGCTCCTTCGCCATATGCATGTCGAATAATTCGAGTTTCCCCATGATGGGAACCTTCTGAATGAGGTGGATCATTAGAATCAATCAGTGCTACAGTTTTTCCAGCTTTTGAAAGATAATATCCCGCTGATAAGCCCATCGATCCTGCTCCAATAACTGCAATATCGTAAATCAAGATTACCCCATCTCCTTTCCTTTATATATGAGTATTTTAATGGATAGTGGTTGAGGGTTCAATTAATAATTTCACTGAGCAGATTTCCTAAATGGGAAAGATAAATTCGTATTTTATGTAATTACGATAAGAACTTATATAAAAGACCTTTCAATAAAGTGGTTGCTTCGTTATAATTGTGTATATAATATACTGATTTTTCAGATTTAAATAATCTTATTTCAATCAACTTAGTAGTTAATATTATAGTTGTGAATACTGGCGGCATTGGAAAAGAGAAAATTAAATATGCAGTGAATGGCATGATGAATACAACGTTTTACTCAGATGAAAATTTATTAAAATACTAAAAAAGCTATCCTGACTCAAGGAGTGGATTGATGTGCAAGTGAAAACAGCTGTTTTACGTACTCAAGGAGCAGATTCACCGTACAAGGAAAGTAAACCTATTAAAATAGAGACGTTAGAATTGGATGCTCCTCAGCTTGGTGAAGTATTAATTCAAATAAAAGCTGCAAGTCTCTGTCATTCAGACTTATCCGTTATTAATGGAAGTCGACCAAGACCTCTTCCAATGGCTCTTGGGCATGAGGCATCCGGTGTGGTTGTTGAAGTTGGAGAAGGGGTTACATATTTAGAGCCAGGAGATCATATTGTATGTGTGTTTGTACCAAGTTGTGGACATTGTGTACCTTGTAAAGAAGGTCGTCCGGCATTATGCGAACCAGGTGCAGACTCGAATACTGCTGGAACATTAATTAGTGGTGGCATCCGATTACATGCTGATGGTGAAGCGATTAATCATCATCTTGGTGTATCTGCGTTTTCAGAATTTGCAGTGGTATCTAGAAATTCCTTAGTAAAGGTAAAAAAGGATATTCCATTTGAAAAACTCGCATTATTTGGTTGTGCAGTAATAACCGGAGTGGGAGCAGTTGTGAATACAGCCAATGTGAAGCTTGGTAGTACAGTTGCAATTGTTGGGCTAGGTGGAATCGGACTCAGTGCTTTACTGGGTGCAGTAGCTGCAGGTGCCTCCAGAATAATAGCGGTAGATATCAATGAAAACAAACTTAAACAAGCAAAAGAACTAGGAGCTACCGATGTCTTTAATTCTACAGAAGAAACAGTTATCCAACAAATTAAAGAAGCAACCGATGGCGGTGTAAACTATGCATTTGAAACAGCCGGTGCTGTCCCAGCAATGGAAGTCGCTTATGGCATTACAAAGCGTGGCGGAACTACAGTGACCACTGGTTTACCACATCCAGAACATCAATTTTCATTTCCATATGTGACATTAACTGCTGAGGAGAAGACACTAAAAGGCTCGTATGTTGGTAGTTGCGTACCTGACCGTGATATTCCAAGATACATGAATTTATTTAAACAAGATCGTCTACCTGTAGATAAATTGATGACAGATTTTATTTCTCTAGATGAAATAAACGAAGGGTTTGATAAGTTAGCAAAAGGGGATTCGTCGAGAATTATTATTAAAATGTAGTAGAATACAAGAGTTGCTTCGTGAAGGAGTGACTCTTTTTTTGGAGTAAAATCGGGTAGAGGTTAAGGCAGTGGAGGAAGAAAGCCAAACTAAATGAAGTTTAGCTTTAATTCTCTAGCTCTTTTACCGTTTCCCCTTTAATTAACCTTGGTTGATAGTAATATTCGTTTGATACGTCTTTGCTTCCCTGTAACTTCTTAATAACCCAGTCTGCGGCATCATTTCCCATTTGCTCTTGGGGATGTGTCAAGGTTGTAAGTTTGATATTTGCATTTTGAGCAATGTAAGAATTGTCCTGTCCAATAATCGATAATTCATCTGGAATGGATACCCCGAGCTGTTTACATAAATTGGCTACAACTAAACCAACTTCATCGTTATAACATACAATGGCAGTGAGAAAACCTCTATTTTCATTAATAAAATCCTTCAAGTCAGTCGATAAATTTTCCTTTGTTTCGGTATTGTAAGAGAACACATTTTCAGGCTGAAAACGTAATTTTGCTTCTCCGAGTGCTTTAATATACCCTTTCATCCGGAACTTTCCTTGTAAATCATCTTCTTTTGAAATCAGACCAATCTGCTTATGCCCTTTTAAAATCAATTCATTCGTTGCAAGATAACTGGATTGTACATCATCCAAACTTAAAAATGGTACATCTAATTCTTCATAGTAAGCATTGATCATAATGAATGGAATATCTTGTTCCATAAATAGTAAATAGTAAGCTATATTTGGGTTATATAAATTACTTTTCGTCGGTTCAACAATTAAACCATCTATACCATAGGACAACATCATTTCCAACGCCTTTTTTTCTTGTTCGACGTCATTATTTGTGCTAGCCAACAGTAGAGAATAATTATCTTCATTCAACCTGCGTTCAATTCCCCGAATAATCGATGGAAAAATATAATCTGAGATGTAGGTAGTAATTACACCAATTGTTTTTTTGTTGTTCGTATTACCACTATATTTTGTTTTGTAAAGGTTACTAACATAAGTGCCTGATCCTTTTTCACTCCGCAAAAAACCTTCATTAGATAATTCTAGGATAGCTTTACGAACTGTGTGACGACTAACATTATAATTTTGTTGCAAGGAGGATTCTGTTGGGATTTTATCTAACACACTGTATTCTCCTGAGAGAATCTTACTTTTCATATCATCTATGATGACTTGATATTTAGGTTTCATGATTATCACTTCCTTATTGTTCGTGTGTTAACAGCCTGTCACTATACTTGTATGTACATATTTTGACATAGTTTCGAGGTATTGAAAAGAATATAGATTGCTCTTGGTCGCATAAAAAGGTTAAAGAATTAAATTCTTTCGTTATTAATTTAATTTGTACGTATATATATATATTTATAATTGACAAATGTACGTACAATAATTAAACTGTATTTAACAATTATACAAGATCCAATATTAAAAAAGAAAGCGTATCCTTTTTTTTATTAAATGATGTAGGCGTTTTCAGAAAGGGGATTTACTTGGAGAAAAATCAAGCACATATCAAAGAATGGATTGCCAACGGTGAAACGTCACTTGGCATCGAATTTGGTTCTACTCGGATAAAAGCGATTTTAATAGATAATAGTTTTCATACTATAGCTTCTGGTAGTTTTGAATGGGAAAATGAGTTAGAGAATGGTTTTTGGACGTACAACTTAGTTGATATTGTTACAGGACTGCAGACAGCTTATAGTGAAATGAAGCAAAATGTAGAGAGAGAATATGGTATTACTATTCGGACGATTGGTTCTGTTGGAGTATCTGCGATGATGCATGGATACATGGCCTTTGATAAAACTGGTGAGTTATTAGTGCCATTTCGGACATGGCGTAATGCATCAACAACTACTGCAGCAAAAGAATTAACAGATTTATTCCAGTTTAACATCCCAGAAAGATGGAGTATTGCGCATCTTTATCAAGCGATATTAAATGAGGAAAAACATCTTCCTCGTATTGACGTAATTACGACGTTATCTGGTTTTATTCATTGGTTATTAACGGGTGAAAAAGTGATTGGTATTGGTGATGCTTCTGGAGTGTTCCCAATAGACAAATCAACGAAAGATTACAATCAGTCCATGATAAAACGATTTAATAAAACCATTGAAAGTAAACAGTATCCATGGGAAGTGGAGGATATTCTTCCAAATATTCTTGTTGGTGGAGAAGAAGCAGGTAGACTAACTCAAGTTGGAGCGGAAATTATTGATAGGTCAAAGAATCTTCAACCAGGAATCCCATTCTGTCCTCCTGAAGGTGATGCGGGTACAGGGATGGTCGCTACTAACAGTATTAGAAAGCGTACAGGAAATGTCTCCGTAGGAACTTCGGTATTTGCCATGATCGTATTGGATAACGAGCTTACCGACGTTTATCCAGAAATTGATATGGTGACGACACCAAGTGGTAGCCCAGTTGCCATGGTTCATGCGAATAATTGCTCAAGTGATCTCAATGCGTGGATTGGTTTATTCCGTGAGTTTTATGAAGCGATGGGGCAGACGGTTGATACAGATCAAATTTTTGAAGTTATGTTAAAGAAATCGATGAAAGCGGATCCGGATGGTGGCGGTTTACTTAGTTACGGTTACCTTTCTGGAGAGAATATCACTGGTATAGAAAAAGGCCGCCCGTTGTTTGTCCGCTCTCCCGAAAGCAATTTTAATCTAGCAAACTTTATGCGAACGCACTTGTTTACAGCATTTGGTGCATTGAAAATTGGAATGGATATTTTGACGAAAGAAGAAAAAGTTACGATTGATTCCATCCTAGCACATGGTGGTTTATTTAAAACACCATTAGCAGGACAGAAGATTGTATCTGCTGCTATGAATGTTCCAGTTTCTGTTATGGACACTGCTGGAGATGGTGGTGCATGGGGAGTTGCGATTCTAGCTTCTTATATGAGAAATAGAGAGCGAAATGAGAGTTTAGAAGATTTTCTTGATACAAAAGTATTTGAAAGTGCATCCGCGAAAGAAATTTATCCGGATGGACTAGATGTGGAAGGCTTTGAAAAGTTTATGGAACGTTATAAAGAAGGTTTAGCTATAGAGGGAGCTGCAGCAGAGCATTTTATTGAACAGATAAATTAGGAGGATCAGACATGTTAGAACAATTAAAAGAAGAGGTTTTTGAAGCAAATTTAGATTTGCCGAAACAAGGCCTTGTTAAATATACATGGGGGAATGCTAGTGCCTTTGATCGTGAAAGTGGTTTGTTTGTCATAAAACCTAGTGGTGTGGATTACAAAACAATGAAAGCTAGCGATATGGTTGTTGTTGATTTAGACGGAAATGTTGTCGAAGGGGAATTAAATCCTTCATCAGATACAGCAACTCACGCAGTACTTTATAAGCGCTACCCTGAACTTGGCGGAATTGTTCACACACACTCCACTTGGGCAACTGTCTGGGCCCAAGCAGGTCTCGATGTACCGGTGATGGGTACTACACACGCGGATACGTTTTATGGCGCGGTACCTTGTACCCGATTTTTGACTCAGGAAGAGATCGACCGTGGATATGAGGCGGAAACTGGGCGTGTAATTATAGAAACGTTTGAAGAACGAGGTTTAGATGTTTTCGCAATCCCAGGTGTTTTGCTTCACGGGCACGCTCCTTTTACTTGGGGAAAAGATGTTCAATCAGCAGTTGTGAATAGCGTGGTACTAGAAGAAGTGGCAAAAATGAATTTATTTGCTCGAGAATTAAACCGATTTGCACCGGAATTACCGGATCGGATCTTAGATAAACATTATTTACGTAAGCATGGTGGAGATGCTTATTACGGACAAAAATAATACAGCGAAACTATTAAACTATGAAATGAGGATGAATATGCTTACATTAAAAGAAAAAGAATTTTGGTTTGTTGTCGGTTCTCAACAATTATACGGAGAAGAAGCGTTACAAGAAGTGAAAGCACAGGCACAAACAGTTACAGATGCGTTAAATGAAAGTGGTGCACTACCGTATCCAATTGTGTTGAAAGATTTAGCAATTAATGCCGACCAAATCACAAACGTGATGAAAGAAGTGAACTACCGAGATGAGGTTGCAGGTGTTATTACATGGATGCACACATTCTCACCTGCAAAAATGTGGATTCGTGGAACGAAACTATTACAAAAACCATTACTGCATTTAGCAACGCAATTTAATGAAAGTATTCCTTGGGATACCATTGATATGGATTTCATGAATCTAAACCAATCTGCTCATGGGGATCGTGAGTACGGTTTTATCAATGCGAGATTAAATAAACAAAATAAAGTTGTAGTCGGTTATTGGGGTAAATCTGAAGTGCAACGCCAAATTGCAGAATGGATGGATGTAGCAGCAGCATATAACGAAAGCTTTAACGTTAAAGTTGCTCGATTCGGTGATAATATGCGTAATGTTGCGGTTACCGATGGAGATAAAATTGAAGCGCAAATTCAATTTGGTTGGACAGTCGACTACTTTGCAATTGGCGATTTAGTTCAATATGTCAATGCTGTGAAAGAAGAAGAAATTGATGTCTTATTTGCAGAGTACAAAGATAGCTATGACTTTGATTATGGAGATTACAGTAAAGACGATTGGGAAGCAAGTGTCAGAGTTCAAGCAAGTTATGAGATTGCGATTAAACGCTTTCTTGATGACGGTGGTTACAATGCTTTCACATCGAACTTTGAAGATTTATATGGGATGAAACAACTTCCTGGTTTAGCGGTTCAACGTTTAATGGGACAAGGTTATGGATTTGCAGGTGAAGGCGATTGGAAAACGGCAGCCCTTGATCGTTTACTAAAAGTGATGAGTCATAACCAATCCACAGGCTTTATGGAAGATTACACATATGAATTAGCCGAGGGGAAAGAGGCTATTCTTCAATCCCATATGCTTGAGGTAGACCCGACTTTAGCATCTACTAAACCGAAAATTACTGTTTTCCCTCTGGGTATAGGTGATCGTGAAGATCCTGCCAGACTAGTATTCGATGGCAAAGCTGGAGATGGTGTCGTTGTCTCTATGGCAGACTTTGGAACGCATTTTAAACTTCTTATAAATGAAGTTAATGCATTTGAGCCAACAACTCCTGCACCTAACTTGCCAGTAGCTCGTGTACTTTGGGAAGTGAAGCCTAATTTCCAAGATGGTGTGAAGGCTTGGATAGAAAACGGTGGAGGCCACCACACAGTTGTTTCCTTGAATTTAACGACAGATCAAGTGGTATCGTATGCCAAACTTGTAGGATTGGATTATATCGTAATTAAGTAAGGATAAACATCCAAGGAAGTACTCCTTCCTTGGATGAAATTAAGTAATTTGATAGTGGAAATAAATGTAACTTAAATAGTAGAAAAAACCCATGTATTATGGTTAATATGAAAGCGTTTTATATCGACTATATTTAATTTTGGTAGCGGTTTATTTTGGCGGTTCTTAGTTAAAGTAGTATAGGAGTGGATGATAATGATTCAAGATAAGAAAATATCAAGTAAGTTCATTTATTTTTTTGGAGCTTTTGGAGGTATTCTCTTTGGTTATGATATTGGTGTTATGACAGGAGCTTTACCTTTTCTGCAAAGTGATTGGAATCTTCAAAACGATCCTACTGCAATAGGATGGATTACTTCATCGTTAATGCTAGGTGCAATCTTTGGAGGGGCGCTATCAGGTCAATTATCAGATCGTATAGGAAGACGTAAGATGATTTTAATCGCTTCTATTATTTTTGCACTAGGTTCTATTATGGCTGGGATTTCTCCTCATAATGGCATTCTATTTATGATTGTATCTCGCATTATTTTAGGACTTGCTGTAGGAGCAGCTTCAGCTCTAGTACCAGCATATATGTCTGAAATGGCCCCTGCACGTTTACGTGGACGTTTATCAGGAATTAATCAAACGATGATAGTTTCAGGGATGTTACTCTCGTATATCGTTGCATTTGTATTAAAAGATTTACCGGAAACAATGGCTTGGCGCTTAATGCTTAGTTTGGCAGCGGTACCAGCGTTAATTTTATTCTTCGGAGTATTAAGATTACCAGAATCACCTCGTTTTCTAATCAAAAATAATAAAATAAACGAAGCTCGTAAAGTATTGAGTTATATTCGTCCAAAAGAAAAAATTGAAAGCGAAATCTCTCAAATTCAAGCATCAACAAAATATGAAGAAAAAGCAAGCCAAAAAACATCTTGGGGAACACTGTTAAGCGGTAAATATCGTTATTTAGTAATTGCTGGTTTAGGTGTAGCTGCTTTCCAACAATTCCAGGGTGCAAATGCTATTTTTTATTACATCCCGTTAATTGTAGAGAATGCGACAGGGAATGCAGCAAGTTCAGCTCTTATGTGGCCGATAATTCAAGGGATAATATTAGTACTAGGTTCGCTCCTATTCCTACTAATTGCTGACAAGTTCAATCGACGTACATTATTAACACTTGGTGGAACTGTTATGGGATTATCGTTTATATTACCGGCGATTTTAAATATCGTTATCCCGAATGCAAGTCCAATGATGATCGTTGTATTCTTAAGTATCTACGTTGCTTTTTATTCGTTCACATGGGCTCCTTTAACTTGGGTTATAGTTGGAGAAATCTTCCCGCTAGTCATTAGAGGACGTTCTTCGGGATTAGCGTCATCGTTTAATTGGATCGGATCTTTCTTAGTTGGATTATTATTCCCAGTTATGGTTGCTTCGATGGCACAAGAAGCAGTTTTCGCAATTTTTGGTGCGATTTGTCTGCTAGGTGTACTATTTGTTCGATTATGTGTACCTGAAACGCGTGGTCGTTCTCTTGAGGAAATTGAGAAAATAGGAGAAAGTAAACAGCTTCATAAGAAAACAGTTTAAATGCTGTTGAAGATTTTATAATAGATGAGGATTCAACATAATTTTTGAACAGAAGATGAATGATAGATAATGAGAGAAAGAGGCTGGTGAGTTAACGATGCTTAAACGTCGTTACCTCACCCAGCCGCCTACATACTTTTGTCTCATCTTCTTCTTCATGTATTCGATCTAAACCTTCAAATAAAGGATGGCTTGAATCGAACAATTACTCTTGTCTCACCTTTTGTCATTATCCAATAAATCGTTTCGTTATTTCTTGTGGTCTGGTGATAGCTCCACCTACCACGCATGCATGAGCTCCAAGCTCAATACATCGTTTGAACATTTCTGGGGTTAGTATATTTCCCTCCGCAATGATTGGTATTTTCACTTCGGATAGTAAGTTCTTAAGAAAGCTAAAATCATTATCATAGATTTTGTGATTAGAAGTATTACTCGTATAACCATGTAGAGTGGTAGAGATACAGTCAAAACCTAGCTTTTCTGCAATTTTTGCCTCTTCTAAAGTTGCGATATCTGCCATTAACTCAACCTCACTATTTAATCTTTTTGTATAATCCACTAAATCTTGAAGCTTGATATCTTGTGGGCGATTTCTTGTAGTCGCGTCTATAGCAATCATTTCACAATTACTTTCTAATAGCTCATCAATTTCTTTATAAGTAGCAGTTATAAAAACCTCACTGTCTTTATAATCTCTCTTCACAATTCCTACCACAGGAAGATTAACCTCTTCTTTTATTTGAATAATATCTTCTTTTGTATTAGCTCTAATTCCTTTTGCACCGCCTTGTTTCGCTGCAAGTGCCATTTTGGACATAATAAAGGAACTATGCAATGGTTCATCAGGTAATGCCTGACAAGATACAATCAAGCTATTTTTAATTTGATCTAACATATTTTATTATCCTCCTTTAATAAATAGTAAAACGGTGTCTTATGAATCTACTATGTAAAATAATCGATATTTAATTAGGTGTGAACGTAGCTTTAGTATGGGCGTGAATGTAGCTGAAAACAAGTATAATATATTGAAAGAGCTCAAAGAAAGGTTAGTATTTATGCACCATTTTAAGCGTGCATCCATATCCAAGCTTCTTAGGCTATTCTATGAGAAATAAGCAACTCTGTATCGGTGTTAATAAAATAATGATATGGAATCATTGACAAAGCAGATTCAGAATTCTAATATTTAAATAATATATATTAATTTTCAGATTTTTTAATAAAACACTAGAGAGAGGTAGTAAATATGGAAAATCTTTATCATTCCCTTGATTCCCTTTACGAAGAAATCGTACAAATACGCCGACATCTGCATCAACATCCAGAGCTTTCTTTTCAAGAAGTACATACGCCAAAGTATATTGCAGAATATCATGAGAAGTTAGGGCATCGCGTTCGTACAAATGTTGGTGGAAATGGGGTTGTTGCTTATTTACAAGGAGGTAAGCCAGGCCCGACAGTTGCGATGCGGGCAGATTTTGATGCGTTACCAATTAAAGAAGAAACTGGATTACCTTTTCAATCTCAGAACGAAGGAGTAATGCATGCATGCGGACATGATGCACATACGGCAACCCTTTTAGGTCTTGCAAAAGCATTGAATGGGATGAAAGAAGAATTAGAGGGTACAGTTGTTTTTATTCATCAGCATGCGGAAGAGGTTATTCCTGGTGGAGCAAAGTTGATGATTGAAGATGGTTGCTTGGATGGAGTGGATGTTATTTTTGGTACGCATATTCAAGCACAGACACCTTTAGGCGAAGTGAATTATCGTGTTGGTCCATTGCAAGCTGCTGCGGATTTCTTTGAAATTGATATACAAGGAAAAGGTGGGCATGGCGCATATCCACATCAAACAAAGGATAGTATTGTTATTGGGAGCCAACTAGTAAATAACCTTCAACAAATTGTTAGCCGAAAGGTCGATCCGTTACATTCAGCTGTTGTATCGGTGGGTTCTTTTGAAGCAATCAATGCGAATAATGTAATTGCAGATACTGCAGAATTAAAAGGAACCGTACGAACGTTTGATGAAGGTGTTCGAGACTTGATCGAAGCAGAAATGGAAAGAGTGGTTTCTGCAACCTGTGAGTTGGCTAATGCTAAAGGAGTACTGCATTATCGTAGAGGTTATCCTTCCCTTGTTACTCATGAAAAAGAAACATTATTTGTAGCAAATCTAGCAGAAGGTATTCCTGGTGTAGAAGTAGTGCAAGAGTCACCTCAGGTCATGGGGGGAGAAGATTTTTCATATTATCTTCAACAGGTGAAAGGTACGTTTTTCTTTACGGGAGCAGAGATTAACGGAAGGAAGAGTCCTATC
Organism: Oceanobacillus iheyensis HTE831; assembly: GCF_000011245.1. NCBI lineage: Bacteria > Bacillati > Bacillota > Bacilli > Caryophanales > Bacillaceae > Oceanobacillus > Oceanobacillus iheyensis. The sequence continues at coordinate 2,872,578 of NC_004193.1, read as the reverse complement.
CACATCATCATCCTAAATTTGATATTGATGAAAGAGGATTACTTATTGCAGCAAAAGTGTTAGGCAGAGCGACAATAACGTATATGCAAGAAAATAGTAAGAGTGAAAATGTAATGGAGCTATAGATTTGAAATTACAAAAAGCTGAGATTCTAATAGGGTCACAGCTTTTTGTAATCTAGTGATTGGAAGGAGGAAACTCGATGATACGTATTTTAAAAAGAAGTAGCTTTATATTACTATTTATGGTAGTTGGAATTGTATTAATGGCTTGTTCGAACGAAGCTGAAAGTAAAGAAGGGATTCCAGAAGAAAACAATGGGGAATTAAATAAAGGTAGTGAGGATTTAAAAAAATTAGAAGAAGAATTTGATGTGAGGCTAGGTGTGTATGCCATAGATACAGGAGCAGATAAGGAAATTAGCTATCGAGAAAATGAGCGGTTTGCCTACACTTCTACATTTAAACCATTGGCTGTTGGGGCCGTCCTCCAAACGAAGTCTGATGAAGAATTAGAAGAAACTATTACATATAGCGAAGAAGATTTGGTTACGTATTCACCTATTACCGAGCAACATGTGGATGAAGGTATGACCCTTGTAGAAATTGCTGATGCTGCAATTCGATATAGCGATAATACTGCTGGAAACCTCCTTTTAGAAGCTATGGGTGGTCCAGATGAATTAGAGACTATTTTAAGGGATATTGGTGATGAAACAATTGAAATGGATCGTTATGAAACAGAGCTAAATGAAGCAAAACCAGGTGATATTCGTGATACAAGTACGGCGAAAGCAATGGCAACAACGCTTCAACAATATGTATTAGAAGATGTGCTAGATGCAGATAGAAGAGAAGTTCTCACAAACATGCTTATTAACAATACGACAGGTGATGCGCTAATTCGTGCCGGTGTACCTGATGGTTGGACTGTTGGTGATAAGACAGGAGCAGGAGGATATGGAACGAGAAATGACATTGGTATCATTTGGCCAGAAGGTGACGAGGAGCCAATTGTTATTGCGATCATGTCTAGTCGCGATGAAGAAGATGCAGATTATGATGATAAATTAATAGAAAAAGCGACGGAGATCGTGCTGCAGGAATTGAGAAATTAATAACAGGAATAAAATTCAGTATATTTTGACGGGGATGGAACTATTGGTACAATAATATAAAAGCAATTTCCCTTTAGAGAAGGAGGAGAAAAACATTATGGATTTAGGTTTACATGGAAAATCAGTAATTGTAGCGGCTTCTAGTAAAGGTTTAGGAAAGGCGACTGCAAAGCAGTTCGCTGCAGAAGGGGCCAAGGTGATTATTTCAAGTCGCAGTCAAGAAGAATTAGAGAAAGCGCAAGAAGAAATTCGTTCAGAAACAGGTAATAACAATGTCAGCTATATTGTTTGTGATATTACAAATCCAGCATCTGTGAAAGAATTAGTGGTAAAGACAATTGAATTAAATGAAACAATAGATGTTCTTGTTAACAATGCTGGAGGTCCACCTGCTGGTAACTTTGATGACGTAAGTGATGAGGAATGGACAAATGCATTTGAATTAAACTTACTTAGCTTTGTACGGTTAATACGTGAGGTATTGCCCTATATGCGTCGCCAGGGAAGTGGACACATTGTAAATATTGCTTCATCGTCTATTAAACAACCAATTGATAATTTAATTTTATCGAATACATTCAGAGCGGGTATAGTTGGTTTGGCGAAGAGTTTATCACAAGAATTAGCTCCAGATAACATCTTAATTAATACAATTGGACCAGGGAGAATTGGAACCGATCGTGTGAAACATTTAGATGAATTTGTAGCAAAGCAGCAAGACATGCGTTATGAAGATGTAAAATCGAAAGCAGAATCATCCATTCCAATTGGGCGTTATGGTAAGACTGAAGAATTCGCTAATTTGGTAGTATACCTATGCTCGGGTGCGAATACGTATATAACGGGACAATCGTTATTAGTGGATGGCGGTATGGTGAAGGCGTTGTAGATTTTCATTTTCACTAGAGCAACAGTGGAATAGGATTATAATTTAGGAAAGGAAAAAAAGCGCTTAGATTGACTTTAATCTCTAAGCGCTTTTTTTAGATTACATTTTTTCAATCTCTCCATTTAAAATTAATTCAAAAGAGATATTTGCTTTTAACGAATCAGATACAGAGCAGTATTTCTCTTCTCCTAGATTGATTGCACGCCATACTTTTTTACTATCAATATCACCATCGATAATAAAAGTGACAACAATATCGGTAAATCCTTTTGGAGCTTCTTCTTTTCTTGTACCGTCAGTTTCAATTTCTATCTTCGTTATTTTATCAAGATGTGGTCTCAATATCATTGTCACATCAATACCGATACAACCTGCTAAGGAGCTTAAAAGCATTTCAGTTGGAGTAGCGCCTTTCCCTAAGCCACCATAAGCTTCTGTTGCATCCATATTTACTTCATAACCGGAATCACCTGTTGCAGTAAATGCTCTACCGCCAATCCATTTAGTAGTTACTTTCATATTTAACATCCTCTCTTAATAGTTTAAGCTTGTGCCTGGTCCAACTGGTATGCCGAGTAAGTACCATATTGCAAAGAATATTATCCACGTAATCAGAAATACGATGGAGTGAGGAAGCATTAAGGAAATAACAGTACCTATTCCGTTTTGCTTTCCATATCGCTGAGCAAATGCGACAACTAGAGGGAAGAATGGCATTAATGGAGCGATAATATTGGTTGCAGAGTCCCCAATTCGGTAAGCAACTTGGGTTACCTCTGGTGAAATTCCCATCTGCATAAACATTGGAATAAATACTGGTGCCATTATTGCCCATTTCGCCGAATCAGCTGCGATAAATAAATTAATGATGGCAGTAATCAAAATTAAAGCAAGAAGTAAGAATACGCCATTTAATTGAATTGCTTCCAATAGGTTTGCCCCGTTTACAGCAATAATAGTGCCTAAGTTCGTATAATTGAAAAATGCAACGAACTGTGCAGCAAAAAATATCAATACGATAAAGCCGGCCATTGTCTCTAATGAAGAAGTCATTAAGCTCGCTATATCTTTGTCATTTCGAACCGTCTTCGTAACAATTCCGTAAACAATACCAGGAATTAAAAAGATTAACATCATTAGAAAAATAATGCTACTCATAAATGGAGAGGTAATAATACTTCCATTTTCTCCTCGTAAAGGTCCATTTTCTGGAATGACTAATAATGCGATACCGATAATGGTTATTAATATTGACATGTTCGCCCAGAATAACCCCTTTTTCTCTACTTGAGTTACCGTGGTATTATTACTGTTAGAATCTTCATTGGAAGTGTATTTTCCTAATTTCGGTTCAACGATTTTATCTGTAATAATAGTACCTAAAATTACAATGATGAAAGTAGAAGCCAACATGAAAAACCAATTATCTGTTGGATTAACAACATAACTTGCATCTAAAATTCTCGCTGCCTCTGTAGAAATACCAGCTAATAGAGGATCATTTGTACCGATTACTAAATTTGCAGAGTACCCACCTGCTACACCAGCAAAAGCTGCAGAAAGTCCTGCTAGTGGATGGCGGTTAAAACCTAAAAATATAATTGCTCCTAGTGGTACAAGTACAACATATCCTACAGATGCTGCTACATTGGATAGTACCCCCATTAATACAACTATCGGTGTAACAAAACGTCTTGGTGCTTTGGAAACAGTATTCGTCATTAAAGCACTAATATATCCACTTTTTTCAGCAACTCCAACTCCGAGCATAGCGACAAGTACTGGTCCTAGTGCTACAAATGAAGTGAAATTACCGACAACACTGGAAAACATATGTGCAATACCTTCTGGTGTAAGTAAGCTGACTGCCTCTACTGTAAGTGTCTCTCTTTCCATTGTTTCATTATTTACACCTTCGAATGAAACTGACACTCCCATAAGATATAAAATATGTGATAAAGCAATAACAATAAAGGTAAATAAAATAAATATTGTTACAGGATGGGGGAGTTTATTCCCTAGCTTTTCTATGGTATTTAAAGCTTGTATCGATTTAGGTTGTTTCTTATGATTCATTTTTACCTCCCAATATAACGAGTATAAATACATAACCTAGTATACAGATGAGATTAATTATGTCTAGTAGATTGATTTATTGATTGTTTGTTATTTAGCATAACCAGAATATTAGGTGCAATTCTATTAAATAATATTCATGGAAACTTAATTTTATGGTCTGTTTTGTATTAAAAAGAATGTATTTTGTCGATTTATGTAATAATATTACGAATTTTATATTGACAATCGAGGTAAGTACTGATAGATTTATTGTTAAAATACGAACAAAATTTATTTTTATATAATTAATGTTCGGTTTTTGGTGATTGTAATAATGGAAAGACAATGATTTTATTAAAGGAGAGGATAAAAGGTGTACTTTAAGAATAACTATGATGACATTAAAAATATAGCAGAAAAGATCTATTATCAGCCTGAATTAGGCTATAAAGAAGAGAATACAAAGCAAACCATCGTTGATTATTTAACAGCCATTAATCCGGATATTAATATGAATCACTTTAGTACGACAGGTTTCCGTACTACGTTAGGTAATGAAAATGCGGAGGTTAATATTGCATTTATTGCAGAATTAGACGCAGTTTATGCTCCTTCTCATATGTATGCGGATGAAGATACAGGGGCCGCGCATAACTGTGGACATTATACACAAGTTGCCATTGCACTAAGTCTATACAATTATTTATATCAATCGAAAGCGTATAAAGATTTAACCTACAAATTCACGTTTGTCTTTGTACCTGCGGAAGAATACTTAGATCTAGAATTTAGAGAAGAATTAATGAGTCAGAAAAAAATAAGTCATTATGGCGGGAAACCAGAAGCAATGAAACTCGGGGTGTTTGATGATATTGATATTGGAATTTGTGTCCACGCTATTGGAGGAGAGTTCTCAAAAAGAACTATTGAGATAAATTGTGATTTAGCTGGTTTCTTATATAAAAAATATAGATTTAAAGGAAAAGCGACACACGCAGGTTTTGATCCGTTTTCATCAATAAATGCCTATAATATATCTACGTTGTTTAATACAGCAGTTGGGTTAAGCAGACAACAATTAAGGGATGAAGAAAATGTGAGAATCAATCCAATTGTAATGGACTCAGATATGTCCACCAATGTCATACCTAATCATATTACTGTTGGCACCGATTTACGCACAAAGTCCGTTGATTATATGAAAGAGGTAGCTAGCAAATTGGATGTAGCTGCCAAAGGAAGTGCCATTGCGCTAAATGGTGAAGTGGATACCAAAACCCAAATGGGATATCTGCCGTTTATTCAAGATAGGTATCTTTCAGAATTTGTTCAGCAAGCTTTCCATGACAATAACGAAATAGAACAGATTTGGAATAATAATGCTATTAGTGCTGCAGGAGATATTGGGGATCTATCTTATATGATTCCATGTATACAAATTGGATATAGTGGTTTTACAGGTACGATCCATGGTGATGATTTCATAGATATTGATCCGGAATTTATTTATGAGATTTTCCCAAGATTTTTAAGTCAGGTTATCGAGAAAATAGACGGAAATATCGACATGTCTAGAATGTATCGTCGTACTTATCAAGATTATATGGAAGTTATTCAAAATATTGTGAAGGATACTGATCAAATATAGGGGCGATACAGTTGAAAATAAAAGACTTGGTTTATTTGATTGCATTTGTGTTAGTTATTATAACAATTTCTGAGATGATTGGCTTCCAAAGTATATCTGTGGGAGATATCTCTATTGGCTTACTACCTTTAGTATTTGCTATTGTCATAACAATGATATTAGGCTTACAGTTCTTTCGAAAAGGTTTTTGGAAGCAAATTTATAGTAAAGTAAACATTGAGTTTTCTGGAAAGTATTTGCTGTTTATTATGCTTCCTTTAATGGCTCGTTATGGAGCGGATGTGGCCCCGCAGATTAGAGAAATATTACAAATTGGTTGGGTGTTTATTTTTCAGGAATTCGGTAATTTAGGTACGGTTATCTTTGGTCTTCCAATAGCAATAATGATTGGTTTACGTAGAGAGGCAATAGGAGCGACGCTAGGCATTGGAAGAGAAGGTGAGCTTGCTTATATATCTGAAAAGTATACCCTAGATTCAAAAGAGGGAAGAGGAGTTTTATCTTTATACATTATTGGTACGTTATTTGGAGCAATCTTCTTTAGTATACTAGCTCCAATCCTTTTAGGTTTAGGGATAAGGGTAGAAGCATTAGCAATGGCATCTGGTGTAGGTTCTGGAAGTATGATGAGTGCTTCTTCGGCAAGTCTAGTAGCACAAATGCCAGAAATGGAGAGTACTATTTTGGCGTATGCTTCAGCAAGCCAGTTGTTAACAAGTTTTCTAGGTACATTTACGATGGTATTTTTAGCTGCTCCATTACAACAGTTTATGTATAAACTTTTAGTTCGAGGTGAGAAGTAATGACTGGACTATTATCTAATAAATATATTAAATACGGTCTTATAATATTATTAAGTGTAGGCTTGATTATGTTCACTCAGGAGATAAAACATGTAAAAGATCCGAATTCAATGCCAGTAACTGGGATGACGGTGCTAGGATTAGGTGTCTTGTGGTTATTTTCGATGATAGGGATTTTTATATCCGATTTAGTAAATAAGACTTCTATATCGATATTGCGTGAATTCCCTGTTTTGGGGTGGGTTTCTATTGTTTCATTATTGATGTGTCTGTTATCCGATTTTTTTATACAAGCTATACAAGCAGTCGATTTCTTATCAATTACAACACCTATTTTAACTTTTGCTGGTATATCAGTAGCAAATAGATTAGTCGATCTGAAAAACACTTCATGGAGAGTAGCCATTGTAGCGGTGTTTGTATTTACAGGAACTTACATTGGAAGTGCATTAATCGCAACTCTAGGCCTATATCTTGCAGGGAATTAATTTATAATTTTACTGCGATAGTAAAATAGATAGAAAGAAACTATTTTAAATCAAAAAAGGAGGGAACGGCTGATTTGCCCATTCCCTCCTTTTCTAATCATTTCATATTTTTAATACTCGACTAACACTACCTGCCAATTTTTCCAAATAGTCTGGTCCATTCTCTAAGGCATCTTCTAAATCACAAGGACCTTGAACAATACTAAATGCAGCGTCGATACCGTGGTCATAGACTATTTCATAATCCGCACCTAACGTTCCACTTAGAGCTATAACTGGAACACCGAACTTTTTCGCAGCCTTGGCAACGCCAATAGGGGTTTTCCCATAGATGGTTTGCCCATCGATTTTTCCTTCACCAGTGATGACAAGATCAGCATCAGCTACTCGTTCATGAAAATTGGTTTCTTTCAAGACGATTTCTACACCAGGTTCGAGCTTTGCCTGAAGTACTGCTAGTAATCCAGCGCCAAGTCCTCCAGCTGCGCCAGCTCCCGGGATATCTTTCACTGATTTCTTTGTTACTCGTTCTACTACGTCATGGTAATTACTCAGAGCTGAATCAAGGTCAGCTACCATTTTTTTATCTGCACCTTTTTGCGGCCCATAAATTGCACTTGCACCATGCTCTCCTAATAATGGGTTGTCAACATCACAAGCAACGATTATTTCTACACCTTGTAATCTTTTATCTAAATTACTTACATCGATATCATTAAGGTGGATTAGACTTCCACCGTTTGAAGGTAGAGAGTTCCCTTCTGAGTCTAACAATCTGCCACCTAATGCTTCCACTACACCTGCGCCGCCATCATTGGTAGCACTTCCGCCAATGCCAAGAATGATTTTTTCTACATTATGGTCAAGTGCGGCTTGTATCAATTGTCCTGTACCATAAGTTGATGTTTTTAAAGGATTTCGTTTTTCATTAGGGACAAGGGCAAGTCCCGACGCCTCTGCCATTTCAATAATTGCTGTCTTTGTGTCACCGGAAATTGCGTAAGAAGCCGTAACCGGATCTCCTAAAGGTCCGTTAACTATTTTTGAATGTATGGTTCCACTAAGTGCATCGGCAAGGGATTGAGTTGTTCCTTCACCGCCGTCTGCCATTGGTATTAGTTCGAGATCTAACTGTTGATGAAATACAGTTTTGATTCCTTTAGCAATTGCAACTGCCGCTTGTTTCGCTGTCATACTCTCCTTAAATGAATCCGGTGCGATAACGATTTTCTTCAATTCCAATCCCTCCTAACTTAAAAGAACAACGGTATAATTCCGTATATTATCGTAGATACAATTGCGATTGTTAACCCTACCAATGTTTCGTAAGGAATTAATTTTAATCGTTCCTTTACTTGCATTCCAACACTTCCTGCTGTTGCATGGAAGAAACTTCCGTGGGGCATATGGTCAATTACCGTTGAACCTGCATGGATCATTGCTGCACCGCCTAGCGCTGCTACTCCCATTTCGAGTAAGGTAGAAGCAAATACACTACTTGCTACTGTAGCCCCTGCTGTAGTTGATGCGGTTGCACCTGACATAAATATCCCAGAGACTGGAGCAAGTGAGAATGCTGGTAAACCGAGTCCTTCTAAAGCACTTATTAACACTGTATCAATACGTGAATTTTGGATAATTCCGGCTAGTGTACCTGTACCGATCAACAGAATAGCTACAGGTGCCATTTTTTCTAGACCAGTTTTAATATAGTCATTCGTTTTACGCCATTGTCCCATGGCAATTATTCCAATTAATCCTCCGACAGGAAGTGCGATTATTGGGTCAATACTTATATCAAAAAGAGGTCGTAATGCAAGTAGAATAATTGCAACAATAGGACCAAGTAAGGATGTAAACAATGATGGTAAAGTGTACTCTTCGGATTGTTCAATTTCTTTTTCTTCGATCATCGTTCCACGTGACGCGATTTTTTTCGCGATGATATACGTAGTAATAATACCAAATATAGCAGGAACAACGCCTGCTCCCATCACAGAAATCAACGGGACATCGAACGCATCAGAAACTGCGATCGTATTTGGGTTAGGAGACATCACATTACCTGCTTTTCCTCCACCGACCATTGCTAGTAAAATCGCCATTCTAGATATTCCCGCATTCGAAGCGATCACAAGAGCAATAGGGGCAACGGTAATTACTGCTACATCAACAAACACGCCGACTGCTGTTAAGAACATCGTTGCTAATGCGAGTGCTAATAGGGCACGTTTCTCACCAAATTTTGCTACGATAGATTGTGCTATTTTAGCTGCTGCTCCTGATTCAATAAGGATACCTGCAAGTACTCCTGCAGCCAAGATTCTTAAAACGGATGGAATAATTCCTTGGGCACCGCTAACCATTAGGCTTACGGTATCAACAATATTGGTACCGCCTATCAAACCGCCAATTAATGCCCCAGTCATTAGACCATATACTGGCGGAATTTTCTTTAATATCATTACAATAGATATAATTAAACCGATAATTGCACCGAGTGCACTTACTTCTATTTCCATAGCTGCTCACCTTCAATACATGTTGTTTAAGACTATCTTTATTGTAAGCGTTATCAGCAGTGGATATCATTAGTCACATGAACAAAAAGGTAACGTTTTCAACTAGGTGTTTTTGTGCGTTTGCATGAATCAGGTGTTAGTTTGATTCTAGATCATACAAAAGGCTTGCCATTTTTAATTCTAGAAGATGATTGATATTTCTAGGATCTTTTCCAGTGATTTGATGTATTTTATCGAGTCGATAGGTCAATGTATTTCGATGAATAAATAGCTTATCAGATGTAATGGACACTTTTCCGTTTTCTTCGATATAAGTTTGTAATGTTTGATGCAGTTGTATTCCATCACTCTCTGTAAGAATGCGTTGATATGTCGTAGTCAGCTCTTTCGCTGACTGCGGTTTATTCTTGAGCAAATCATAAGCCAAGATTTCGAGACTTAAGTCTTCATAATTCCAAACCCCACCGGAGGGATACAACGTTTTTGTGACTTCGATTATTTTTTGAGCTTGTTGATAGGATTGTCTCCAACCGTCTACTCCCGTTAAATAAGACCCGACTGCAATTGTCATATTGGGGATGGAAGAATTCTTATGCTTTTCTACTAATATATCCTTTATATGAGCAGGGTTAGAATATCCAATTTCCTTTTTAAGTATAAGATGTTGATTTGTAAATAATCGGATATGTTCATCTTCATGATTTAGCCAAGATTGAATATGTTTCTCTACCTCTTCTGTATGTTTTTTATCTAAGACGGGAGTAAATATTATAATCACAGCATAGGTTGTTTGGATATCTAGTTTTGCATAGTGAGCTCTTTCTTGAATATATGTTTGATCTTGTTCTGTACCCAAAAGAATATTCGTAATTTGATTTTGGCGAATTTGTTTGTTTTGCTGGATTTCATTTGTTAAAAAAGCTTGCTCTAAAGTTAGTTCAGCTCCCATTTGGATTAATTGAGAATAATCACGGATTTTATCAGGGGGGCCTGTTATCCCGATAACACCTATAATATTGTTTTGAAAAGTAATCGGTAAGTTAATCCCTGATTGAGAGCTTTGCCAATGAGTCGCTCCTGATGTGTCAATTTCGATCGTTCGTTTTTCTTTAATTACTTGAACAGCGCCATCATGTAACTGACCAATTCTAGAAGGGTTACCTGAAGCGATGATTGTTCCTGTTCGATCCATAATATTTATATTGGCATGTATAATGGACATAGTGCGTTGGACGATTTGACTTGCTAATTGTTCTGTTAAGATGGTCATCACCTCCACGTATTTCTATGTATAGTATATAGGATATCTTAGCGATAGAAAGTTCTTTATGAATTATACTATCTACTATAGACACTTGACAGAATAAATATATTATTTACAGTAAGTTTAATAGGGAATATTTACAATCAAAATGTAAAATCAAAGAGTGGAGTGACAATATTGTATATCGAAGCAATTGTGCAGACAGTGGAAGAAGCAATACAAGCAGAAAAATTTGGTGTGGATCGATTAGAGTTAGTATCAGGAATGAAAGAAGGAGGACTAACTCCAAGTTATGGAACAATTAAACAAGTATTGGAACATGTAAATATACCAGTACAAATAATGATTCGTCCGCATAGCTATCATTTTGCTTATACAAAGTGTGAATTAGATACAATATATGAGGATATTCGAAATGTCGTAGAATTGGGTGGAAAAGGAATTGTTTTTGGTGCTTTGCATCAGGATAATACAATAAATATGAATGCGCTAGAAACGGTGGCAAGCATCTCTGATGAGTTGGATATTACGGTACATCGGGCATTTGATGAAGTTCCTTCTTTGGAAGAAGCTTTTTTGTCCATTGCTAAGTGTAGGAATGTACAGCGTATTTTAACGTCTGGTGGTGCTCCGAATTGTATAGAAGGAAAGCATTCATTAAAGAACTTAGTTTCATTAGCGAAGTCCACTGGTGGACCAAGCATATTACCAGGCGGTGGCTTAAATGTGAATAATATCGATGAAATACACCATGTTGTTCATGCAGACCAATATCATTTTGGATCAGGTGTCCAAATTGATGGTGATTTTTCAAAAGGTTTAGATGCTGAGAAAGTGCAGATAGTCAAAGGTATTTCTTCAACCAAAGAATGAACGTAATAGTTATGATGAATTTTGTTGTAAGTTAATAATTGTTTTAAAAACCTATGTTCGCTACATGTGGGCATAGGTTTTTTAAATTTCATTTCTTTTTTCTTCTGTACAATACAAAGTAAATAAAGACTATAGCTAGCAAAAATCCAATCGCATTGTTCCTTAGACTGTTAAATGTAATTCCATCTTTTAAAAATACGAAATCTATCAAATAAATGAGAGGAATGCTGATCAAGAAATATCCAAGGACAGCTAGAATGAAAAATGGTGCAAAGCGCATTGTTATCAATCTCCTTTTTACACTATCCCCTTAATCAAATCGGTTAAAACAAATGTGGCTTTGGAATTTATACCTAAAGTTCTAAGCCATATCTGTAGGACATAAATTGATAAGAGTTTATTTATTGTATACGAAATTATAAATATTGCAGCAGTTGATCTCATACGGTTACGTCCAGGACATACGGTGGTAAACGGACGTTTGCGCTTTGATCTTGGTGTGATAGGAGGTTTGACCATGACTAAAGGAAATAACGATGAGCAGAATAATTCTCGTAATTATTCACAAGGGTTTGGGAGTCAAGGACTACATGGATATCCAGGGAATGCGAGCGATAAATCCCATGCGAATCCCGCTGCTTTTAACTGGAATATTGATCTTCCAGCAGAAATTCATTCACAGACGGTTGGAAAACGTGGTCCAATTTTAAAACAGGACAATATCGAGCATGAAACATTACAGACATTTATTCATGAAAAGATTACCGAAAGACCAGTTCATGTAAAAGGTTGGGGGGCGTTTGGTTATTTTGAAACATTGTATTCTATGAGCGACTATACAACTTTATCTTTTCTACAGATACCAGGTACACAAGTGCCAGTATTTGTGCGATTCTCCTTAGCAGTCAGTACGAAGGGAACGCCTGATACTTCAAGAAATGTACGAGGATTTGCGACTAAATTTTACAGTGAAGATGGTATATTTGATTTGATCTGCAATCATATTCCTGTTTTTTCTGTTCGCGACACCATTCGTTTTCCAGAAGCGATTAAAGCATTTTTACCATCTCCAGTAAATAACTTAATCGATCCGACACGCTATTGGAACTTTGTAGCACGCGCACCTGAATCACTTCTCTTTACACTACTTGTTTATTCTAATCTTGGCACAGTGAAAAGTTTACGTCATTTGCCTGGGCATAGTGTAAATACCTATGTATGGAAAAATGCAGAAGGAAAACGGTATTTTATTAAATATACGTGGGCACCGATAGCCGGAGAGGAATATATTCGTAATGAAGAAGCGGTTAAATTAGCTGGTGAAAATCCAGATATTGCAGGGCAAGATTTACATGATGCAATTGAAAGAGGGGAGCCAGTCGAATATGGATTATATATACAGATTATGGATCCAAAAGATGCTGCCAGTTTACCCTATGATCCATTAGATGATACGAAGTTATGGGATCAACAACAATTTCCTTTTAAACCAGTAGGAGTTATGAAATTAAATAAAAATCCAGACAATTATATGGAACAGGTAGAGAAAGCAGCATTTTCGCCTACGAATTTATTAGAAGGTGTTGAGCTTTCGGATGATAAGATGCTGCAAGGAAGAGCTAATATATATTCTGATTCACAGCGTTATCGTATTGGTCCTGATTTTCGTAATGTTCCAGTAAATAATCAATCTAATTGGTGGCCAGGTGACTTAGTGACAAGCGGTGATGGTCGATTTGTTGAAGGGGAGCTACAGCGGTCAGATATTGAAAAACAAGATGATTTTACACAACCCGGACTTTTTTATGAATCATTGTCAGAAGAAGATAAGGAAGATTTAATAACTAATATGGCGGAAGGACTTTCGGTTGTTTCTAATGATGTATTTAACACTGTCCATGGCTATATACAGGAAGCATCTAGAGATTTAGCGAACAGATTGAATAAAACTGTAATACTGAAGCGAAAAAAATAGATTAAAATGAAAAACCGGTTGCTTCTCTAAAGGAAAAAGCATCCGGTATATTTTCTTTACGTATAAAATCCTTCATTGGAAGTAACGAAAGGTAGTACATTCTTTGTATTTATCAGTCACTCGATACATTTTTTTGGTCTTCCTCTGCTTTTTCTTGTTCTCGTTGTTCTTTAACCTGTTTATGTCTCTGCCGTTGGCGATAACCATACGTTGAAGATAGAACTACATCTTCATCTTCCAAAGCAGAACCAAGGGCACCAATAATCGTTGCTATACTTGTAGCTAACCAAGCAATGTATAGATAACTAGTAAAGTTAACTTCTTCATTTATTTGAGCTTCAAGTAATTCTATTGGGATAAATATATTAACAGCAAAAGTAAATAGAATATATAAAATGAGATAATAAAGACATACAGTTGCTAGCAAGGTTAAGACGGTGGTAGCATTATATAGTTTTCGTACGTAGTCATCTTTACCATCTTGAGGCCGTTCCCATAGTTTGTGGGCTAATATAATCCAACCTACCATAGAAGTGATAGCAATAAACATTAATATAAGCATGCGTGGCAATGAATAAAAATCACTTAACTGCCATAGTGTCGGAAAAACAAGAGCATATGCACCAGTAGTAAATGCAATCATAATTACTTTCATAAACGTAGGGAAAAGTGACCAAGGTCGATTTGCTCGAACCATTCCAGTAATGATTCGTATAGCAATACTCCATTTACGAGGAACAGTAAAACGAACATCGACATCGCATTCACCTTGATTCTCATGTTTATCAGGTGTTTCTCGTTCAATAGGGGAAATTCGTTCTAATAAACGCTTTCCAATTAAACGTGTGGAACTCTTGTTTTTCAATTCTTTATGCTCTTCATTCATAGACTGAAGGTGGAGTTCGGCCTTTTCTCTGTCCACATCAGAGCTGCCATAATACATTTCATTGACTAATTGTAATATAGATTCTCGCAACCTTTTAATCATCATTGTGGAACCTAGACTTGGCATACTGACCAACGCTATATTTTCCTCTTGATTTGCTTCTGCAATAATTAGCCGCTTATCTTTGAATAAAGGTAAATCCGTAAGACAAACGCCAAAGTCCCAATGATTATTGTTCTTTGTAGCCTTAGTGGCATTTAGAATATCATTTGATTCACCGGTTCCTGTAAGTGGGTCTTCTATATATTGAACCTCCCATTCACAATCATCGTCTACATAGAATTCTAGTAGATTTGGGAGTTCTTCTTTTAATTTTGCTGCAATATGGTTTGGATAGCCAGGAGCTGAAATTAATCCAATACTTCTACTAGTTGAACATGTTGTCATTTCTTCACCCTTTTCATCTTGCTGATTCTAGTATGTTCTTCTATTTAGCCGAAAAGTATAGGATCTAAACTACAATTTGTGAGGAAACTATTCAGGTAGTGACAGGAGGCTTTCTATGGTTTGAAAAAATCTTCATGGGGACTAAGCAAAAAGTGTATGTAAATGAACCTTCTTTGAAAAAAGCAAAAAACCTCACATTTAAGTGAGGTCCTCTTTATCTATAATTATATCGAATCTATTTGAAAGGAAATTTTCTTTCAATAACTCCTCTTTGTATGCTTCTGCTTCTTCGTAGGATGTGAATTGTAACGTACTCTCATTTTTGGAGATAACGGATTCTACATTTCCTCCAACAAGTTTTATTACATAGATAGGTTCACCTTTCCTTTCTTGCCAAATATATGTTCTCATAAATCTACCATAATGTAAACCATTCCGCTCCATTTTTCAGAACGAATGTTTGTATTTTAGAAAAATAATAACTTTAAGAATGGGAAAACGACTATTCAAGCCAAGTAATGTTAATGAATACCGTCGTGTGCATCTGGTTGAGGGAGTATGTAATTCACCCTTTACGACTGTTAATGACTAAAATTGTGAGTCCTTATAAACATAAAATTCGGATGTATAGTCCAATAGATTCAATTTTTCATTACATTGAATTATTAAAAAATTAACTATTGACAGTTAATTGAGGGTTCGTTATGCTAATATACAAATCTTATACAACTTCATATTATTTTTCCTTATCAAGAGTCGGGGGAGGAATCTGGTCCATTGATCCCGCAGCAACCAGTTACAATGAAGTAACATGGTGCTCATTCCAGCAAGCGTAGGCTTGATAGATGAGAAAAGTGTTTATACCTTTTAAATAAAACTCTTTCTCATCGGAAGAGTTTTTTCTTTGTTGTCAGTGAGGGTTTGGAAAAATAAGTGGAACAGTTTGACTTCAAATATGAGTAAACCAATCAGGTAACTAAAGTAGGGGGATCGAAACTGTCAAGTGATCGTAGTTTATAAAAATCTAAAATGAAGAGGAGAGCGTGTATTATGCCAACTATAAAAACAGAGAGTCTTTATAAAAAATCGTATTTCAGTCGTATTCAAGAGTTAAAGGAATTTGCACCAGAAGTATTTCATTCGTTCTTTGCTTTTAATAACAAAGCACTTGAAGAAGGGAAGCTTTCGGTGAAGCAAAAAGAATTAATTGCAGTGGCGGTTGCCCATATTACAGGTTGTCCATATTGTATTGAACTCCATGTTGGAAATGTGAAAAAGCAAGGCGCGGATAAAGAGGAAGTAACTGAAGCGATATTTGTTGCTACTGCATTAAAAGCAGGTTCCTCATTAGCGCATGGAGTAAATGGATTAAATGCATATGACGAAAATGGTGATGATGAGTTGTATAAAGCTTCTTACTTTAAACGACTACAGGAACTAAGTGAAACAAGCGAAGATGCTTTTAAAGCTTTCTTGACATTTGATGGAGCAACTTTGGAAGAAGGTAAACTTACAGTAAAAGAAAAAGAGCTGATAGCTGTAGCCTCTGCACATACAACAGGATGTGCGTATTGCATTGATTTGCATACGAAAAATGCCAAAAAAGCTGGTGCGAGTAAAGATGAGCTATCCGAGGCAATTTTTGTAGCAGTTGCTCTTAAAGCAGGTTCTGCTTTAGCACATAGTGTCAATGCGTTAAATGCTTACGATGATGAATAGTTTTGTAGACTTAACCTCAATTTTAGTGTAATTATCTTATTCATATACAAGGAGCTGAGTGTATGCCAAAGCAAATTCATTTTAATGGATTCGTACAAAATTCACCATCCCCTCATTCAACGGGACTATGGAAACATGAAAAAGATCGCGGAATAAATCATAATCGTTTAAATTACTGGACGGAAATTGCACAAATACTTGAACGCGGGAAATTTGACGCGTTATTTATTGCCGATGTGTTAGGTACGTACAGTGTATATGGGAAAAATCATGATGCAGCGACAAGAGGTGCCGTACAACTACCTGCACACGATCCTTTACTTCCGATTACAGCGATGGCTGCAGTTACCGAGCATCTCGGTTTTGCACCAACCATATCTACCACTTATGCTCAACCGTATGTATTGTCACGTCAGCTCTCCACTTTAGATCATTTAACCGGAGGCAGAGTTGGGTGGAATGTCGTAACTTCCTATTTGGAAAGTGAAGCAGTCAATATGGGTTTAACGGAAAGGTTGCCGAAAGAATTACGTTATAATCGAGCAGATGAATTTTTGGATGTGGTCTACAAGCTTTGGGAACACAGCTGGGAAGAGGATTCGGTGACCTATGACCGTTCCAATGACTCTTTTGCTGACCCAGAGAAAGTTCATTTAATTAATCATAGCGGTGAGTTTTTTAATTTGCCTGGACCACACTTAGTTGAGCCTTCACCACAACGAACGCCAGTATTATTCCAAGCTGGAGCATCTCCAAAGGGAAGAGATTTTGCGGCAAAACATGCAGAGGCCGTTTTCACAAAGCAGACATCAATTGAATCGTTGAAGAATTATTCTGCCGACATTCGAAAGCGTGCTCAAGCAAATGGAAGAAATGCAGATGACGTCAAAATATTCCCGATGATGTTACCGATTGTTGGCTCAACAGAAGCAGAGGCGATTGCGAAGTATGAAGACTTCGTGAATCATATCAGTTATGAAGGCACAGCTTCTTTACTATCAGGACATACAGGAATTGATTTTTCAGAGTATGATCCAGATCAATATATTGAAGATATTGAAACAGAAGCAGTGCAAGGAAATCTAGATTTATATACGAAAGACCCGCATCGAAAATGGACGTTACGTGAAGCAATAAAAAATCATGGTCTTGGAAATGGTTGCCCGAAGTTTGTCGGTACTCCAGAACAGATTGCTGATCAAATACAAAAGTGGGCTGTTGAAGCTGATATAGACGGTTTTAATGTCGCATTAGCAACTTCTCCTGATACCTTCGGAGATTTTGTTGATCACGTAGTACCTATATTACAAGAACGGGGAATCTATCGAACGGAGTATGAAGGAACTACGTTACGTGAAAATTTATTCGGTAAAGGGAAAAAACGATTGGCAGAAAATCATATAGCGAAGCAACTAGGAATTGTTCACACGTAATATTTTAAGGAATGTCCTTGAACGGAAACAGATGATAGATTTCCGTTGACGCGGAAGCCTATCATCTAGAATTGTTCGAAAAAAGGAGTGGAAAAGCAGATGATCACATTTTATTTTATTGGAGTTGTCGTTTTCTGGATAATTGGTTTGATTGTCTGGAATAAAATATACCCAAAAGGAACGGAGGAGAATACGAATGTTGACTGATAATCAAGCGACGCTTGCGTGGATCATCGGAGCGTGTCTCTTCGTCTACTTTTTGCTCATTGTTTGGCTAGGGAAGCGGGGAGCAAAATATAGCCGTTCGATGAAGGGCTTTTCCATTGCTAAAGGAAAGGTGAGTCCTTGGCTAATTGGTATCAGCTTTGGAGCAACCTATTCTAGTGCTAATTTATTTATTGGTGTACCTGGTTGGGCATACATGTATGGTACACCTGTACTTTGGTATACATTAGGATGTTTTGGAATCACCTGGGTTGGCTTATTACTTGTTACCAAAAAGTTTTGGGAACACGGACAAAAGAATGAAGGTAGTTTAACGCTTCCGCAATGGCTAGGTAATCGCTATAATAGTAAAGCATTACAAGTCATCGTAGCGTTATTGATTCTATTTAATATCTACTATATTGTTGCTCAAAATGTGGGTTTAGCTACCATGTTTGAAACAATTATAGGAATTCCTTATTATTGGGGGATTCTTTTTGGAGTCACATTAACGATTTTATATATTAGTATGGGCGGAGCATATGCACAATTGATTACAGATGGAATTCAAGGCATTGTAATGTCCGTTATTTCAGTTCTGTTATTCCTCTCTCTTTTTTGGACAATCGGTGGAGGATGGGGAACTCTAGGGAATTTAACCGGACAATTACATAATGCAGACCCTGCTTTAACAGCTTCTACAGCTGCAGGTAGTCCATTTTATAGCGGGTTCGCCATTATGGCAATTCAATGGTTCTTACTTAGTTTCGTCCTTCTTCCCCAATTAATGAATAAAGTATTATCAGTAGGGAAGAAAGAGGATCTTCGTAAATTTACATTATCTGCTGGAGCAACCCTGTTTTTCTTATCTACATTCTCTGTGTTTGCTGGGTTAGCGGCAAGAGTTCTGATACCGGGATTAACTTCGTCTGATAGTGCAGTTCCAGCATATGTATTGGAGTATTTTCCAACGGTATTAATTGTCCTAATTGTGATGGGGATTGTATCAGCAATACTATCGACAACCGATAGCTTGTATCTTGGTATGACAGCAAGTATAGGAAACGATATCTATAAAGTAGTAGTCGCTCCTTTTCTGTATAAGAATAAAAATGTATCTGCAAAGCAAATAGATCGAAAAGCCGTCCGAGTAGCTCGAATTGCATTATTTATTATCGGACTAATTTCGTTATATATGTCATTTAACCGTCCGGAATCACTATCATTACTGCTGCAGTTTGGGACATCGGCAATCATTAGTGGAGTAGTAGCCCCGCTTACACTAAGTTATTTTTGGAAAAAAGCAAATCGTGTAGGTGCGATAGCTTCTGTGATTGTAGGAGCGGCTTGCTTTATGATTCTTACTGGTTTTGGGGTTCAAGATCATGTATTTACAGCATTGCTATATAGTTCCATGCTAGGCTATGGGGTTATGATTGCTGGTAGTCTATGGGCAGAACATGTAACTAGTCATCGAAAAGTTAAACAAATTGAACAACAGCAAGTATTGTAAATGCGTGTTCAAAGGGATGGAAAGAATCGAGAAGACCGGGGGTTTTGAATACCGGGACTTATGGAAGAGTTAGACATGAAGAGTGGAAACTATAAATAATCAAGTAAAATAAATATCCGAACGAGTTCACATACTGAGAATCGTTTGGATATTTATTTGTAGCTTATTTTTCTTCTAATTGTTGTATTTCAAATTCTCTAAGTTCATCAACAAATGTTGTGAAGTTATCTGGTGTAAGTTTATCTACATCTGTACCTTTTCCACCATGTTTCTCTATTGTTCCATCTTCGTATTGAAGCCAGAGTCTCCAACTATACCCATCTTCATACGTGCTAGTATCTTCAAATGTATAATCTTCTTCCCAGTTTTGTACATCGTGTTTTTCTAATATGTCGTAAACTTCAGCAGTACTATTTACTTCGATTATACCGTCTTGTGCACGTAACCCTCTGCGACTAATAATGGGATTCTTATAAATTTCATTACTTTTTATATCAATAGCAATTGCTTGATAAGGAGCGTCCATGCTTGTTTCGTCAAAGAAAATTTTGATTACCTTTTCTAAAGGTTGTGTTTCAGAAGCAACTGGTGCTTTTTCAATATTTTTAAAGTTATAGATATCAATTTCACTCATATTATCATCCTCGCCTTTATCGTCTTCATTATCTTCTATATTATCGGAATCAGTTGTGTCGTTTCCACTGGTTCCTTCTGTTTGCTGACAACTGATTAAAAAAAAGGAGGCTAAGATTAGTAGTAAGTATTTGATAGATTTGGACATGTGCTCCCACCTTTATTCCATGTTATTAAGCATTTCATCCATATGTTTTTTAGAGTTTGGCAAGAATTCACCAACACTATCTAACTGCTGGTCTTTGAATTCAGAGTCTTCGAGCATGTATACAGCGTAGTAACTTGCAAACCCTTCTTTATTTGGTTCATTCACTCTTTCTTCTGAATTTTCATCTATCCAATATGAGTTGTCATGATGCCCCCATTTGCCAACAATTTCATTTACGCTTTTTTAGCTGTACTACATTTTCATTTAGTTAGGGTATTTTTTAGTATTGTTGTATTGTTATTATTTTCAGTCTTATTATAGCAGTAGGAATGGATTTTTCAATGGAAACTAAATAAACAGAACTAAAACCATGCTAATTATCAAAAGCGGTTCATGCATATGAAATAGAAAATTATAACATGCGATATATTTGGACAATGTTATGAATAGATAATTTGTTTTTTTGCTGATCATGGCATTTTACTAATTTTTTGAGGGGAATTCGGCTATCTCGAAATTAGTATGAAGGATAAGGGCTAAAACAAAATAACATTATATTTTTTCTTTATTAGGCATATCTCTTTTATAGGGGTATGTCTTCGGCTATAATAAACCCTAGTATTCTTATAGGAATAAAAATCTATTTTAAAAAATGGGGTGGGAATAATGAAGAAAAGTGTAATGATTAGTATTTTATTATTTATTGGATTCGTATTAACAGCTTGCTCTGATGATGGTAGTTCTAATGAAGAATCGAGTAATAGCGAAGGTGAAAATAAACAATTAAATGTGAGCCTGGCAGCTGAACCGGTATCCTTAGATCCACATGCAGCAAACGACGGGAATTCGTTATATGTGATGAATGCAATGTATGATACGTTAGTGGAGCAGAATACAGATTTAGAAATTCAACCAGCACTAGCAGAAAGTTTGGAGCAGATTGAAGATACTGTATGGGAAGCGAAGTTGCGCGAAGATGTAACATTTCACGATGGAAGTGCTTTTAACGCGGAAGTAGTAAAAGCAAATTTAGATCGAGTACTGGATCCGAAGATTGGTTCTCCGTTAGCATTTTTATTCGATATGATAGAAGAAGTAGAGATCATTGATGAATATACCGTACATATAAAAACGGAGTATCCTTTTTCTGCATTGCCTTCTCATCTGGCACATCCAGGCGGGCA
Source organism: Oceanobacillus iheyensis HTE831 (assembly GCF_000011245.1). Lineage (NCBI taxonomy): Bacteria > Bacillati > Bacillota > Bacilli > Caryophanales > Bacillaceae > Oceanobacillus > Oceanobacillus iheyensis. The sequence continues at coordinate 2,850,774 of NC_004193.1, read as the reverse complement.
TATGATTAGCTTAGAATCCATTAAAGAAGATTATGAAGCAATTGAGAATGGTGAGCAGCCTTTTACAACAATTAATGATCAGCCAGTTGGTACTGGTTACTTTCAGTTTGACAATAGGTCAATAGATGGTGAGATTACCTTGACTAAAAATGATGATTATTGGGGAGAAGAAGCTGGTGTAGAAACAGTTACTTTCCGATCTGTACCAGAAGATCAGACACGAGTAGCAGAAATTCAAACTGGTAATTCTGATATCGTCTATCCGGTTAATGCAAATAATGTAGATGAAATTGACTCGAATGAAGGAACTCATGTAAAACAGTCAGAAAGTGCGAGTATGACCTATGTTGGATTTAATGTAGAAAGAGAACCCTTTACTGATGAAAGAGTTCGACAGGCAATTGCAATGGCGATCAATAAAGATGAAATCGTTAATGGTGCAATGAATGGAATTCCTATACCTGCAAAGGGTCCACTTGCTCCAACTGTTTTCGGTCATAGTGATGAATTACAACCAATTGAACAAAATGTTGAACAAGCAAAAGAGTTATTAGCAGAAGCTGGTTATGAAGACGGATTTGAAACAACCGTAATGGCATACGATACGACCACTAGTGATATAGCAACTGTAATCCAATCAAACCTTCAACAGATAGGCATCGATGTTGAAATACAAATGACAGAAATAGGTAATTATCTTGAGGTTACTGGTAATGGTGGAGCTGATATGTTTGTAGGTAGTTGGGGCACTGTAACGCTAGATGCCGATTATGGATTATACCCAATGTTCCATTCTGAAAATGCAGGGAGTCCAGGGAATCGCTCTTTTTATGCAAATGAGGAAGTGGATGCATTATTAGAAGAAGCAAGACAAGAAGGAAATAATGAGAGAAGACTCGAATTATATCAAGAAGCACAACAAATCATTATTGACGAAGCTCCAATTGTTCCACTTTATCACTCGGTCTTACTTGCAGGATTGCGTGATGAAGTAAAGGGATTCTATCAGTTTCCAAGTAGTTTCCCATATTTACGTGATGTGACAAAAGAAGAATAGCATTTTAATAATTAGTTTTTTACTTAGCCGAACTTACCGATATAGAGGTGGTTCGGCTTTTTTGATCGACAAGTTTATCTAATAACCGAACAGTAGTTAAACTTAAGTATTAATGATCGGTTATAGAAAACGCGAAAGTTTTAGTAAATAGAGCATGTCTCTAACCCAAAATACAGGAGAAAACCAAGAAAGTGAATAGAGCATGTCTCTAACCCCAAATAGCAAGCAAATCCCAAGATTTTTGGTGAATAGAGGGGCTCTCTAACCTAAATTAGAAACAAATCCCAAGAAATATGGTGAATAGAACGTGTCTCTAACCCAAATAGCAAGCGAATCCTAAGATTTTTGGTGAATAGAACACGTCTCTAACCCAAATAACAGCTGAAAACCAAGATGGATAGTAAATAGCCCCCGCCTCAAAAACCAAAATACAATAGAAGCGCAAATACACTAGTAAATAAGCCTTTTACCGATTCTCCTAAAAACTTTGGCACACTAACTATGTTTCTAATCAGGTACTTGCACTTTTTAATATACGTAGTTACATATAAATAACAAATCTATACTTCCTGCTTATTGCCTATTGATTATGTTTATTCGGTTGATCTATGTGGTAAACACAGTTGAATTCGATTTAGTAGGAGGTACTACTGTGAGTATAGATAAAAGTTCAAAGAAAGGACTTATTGATTATAAAATTTTTCTACCAGCTTTGATTATTATAGTAGGAATTAGTATTCCGCTTTCATTATATGAAGAAGAATCTTTAGCAATTTTAAATTCTATATTTAATGGAGTAGTAGATTCATTTAGTTGGGGTTACATATGGTATGGAATCATATTACTTGTAGCTGGTTTGTATTTTTCATTTTCTAAATATGGAAAAGTTGTATTAGGAGATCCGATGGAAAAGCCGCGATTTACATTATTTGAATATGCTTCTATTTTAGTTGCGATGGGCTTAGGGTCAACGATTATGCGTACCGCAATGATAGAATGGGGCAATGTGGCGGTGAATCCTCCGTTTGGTGCAGAAGCTGGTTCAGATGCTGCGATTTTATGGGGAAGCGCGTATAGTATGTTTCTTTGGGGCTTCCAAGTGTTTGCAGTATTTGTTATGGCTGCGCCAGCGATGGGCTATATTCTACATGTGAAAAAGCGACCAATGATGCGTATATCTGAAGCATGTCGAATTCTATTCGGTGACCGTTTTACTGATGGAATTGGTGGTATAGTTCTAGATGTTCTATTCTTAATTAGTATCTTGTCTGGTGCTGCGGTTACATTAGGTTTAGGGGCACCAATCGTTACCTATAATTTAGCAGAATTACTCAATATAGAGCTATCATTTGGTTTAACATTGATTGTAACCGTTATTTGGGTATTGCTATTCTCTATTAGTGCCTACCTCGGTATAGAAAAAGGAATAAAGCGATTAAGTACATTAAATATGTATTTGGCTGGAGCATTTGCATTATTTATTATGGTTATCGGTCCAGGAGTATTTATTCTCAATTACTTTACGGATACGGTTGGATTTCTGATTTCAAATTATGCCGATATTTCTTTGCATACAAATGCTTTGGGAAGCGGAGAGGCAACACATATTGAAAGTAATACGATCTTCTGGTTTGCGTATAATGCTACGTGGGCGATGTTGCACAGTGTATTTGCTGCAAAAATTTCTAGAGGACGCACAATCAAAGAAATGATATTGACGTACCTTCTTGCACCAACGATGATTTCTTGGATTGCATCAGGTGTATTAGGCGGACTAGGTGTATATAAATATTTAAATGGTGAAGTTGCGGTATTGGATATTATATCTAACCAAGACCCGATGGCCGCGATACCTGCAATTTTATCTTCCTTACCATTAGGGAATTTAGTATTGATTGTATTTATCATAATCGCTATGATTTTCTTAACGACAACACTTGATTCAACAACGTACACGATTGCATCTTATGCAGGAACAGAAAATATGAGTAAAGCTGAGCCTTCAAGGAATTTACGTATTATCATTGCAGCTATTATTACAATTGTAGCTCTTATCTTAATGCGAATTGGTGGTTTAGCACCGTTAGAGGTTGTTTCTGGATTAATGGGACTACCGATCATCTTTATTCAGTTCTTGACGATTTACGCTGCTAAAAAAATGATGGATAAGGATCGAGCATGGATTACAAATGTTAGAGAAGAAGATAAGAAATATTATAATAAGAGCAAGGGTAAAAGGTTATAACTAGACTTTAAGATGAGAAATATAAATCCGAACGAATGCGTTTATCAATATGCTTCGTTCGGATTTTTATGTTTTATAGGTCCTTAATTATAAAGAAATAAAGCGTCCTAAAATACTCCTTCATAAAAATATGCTTAGAAACTGAAATTGCATAGTAACTTGCTAAAACCTTCGTCAAAATCTAATTTTACCTTGATAGAAATAAACAAAATTAAAAATTACCATAGGAAAATTAGTTTTTCTACAAGGGAAATCTCTTTTAGCAAAAGTGCAATTCGAATAGCAGTTGTCTATGATAATAGTAATTTATATTATTAGGAGGAGATATGATGAAACAAAACTGGGATCTAGAGGATTTTTTAAATCAAAATAAACGAAGGGTTCACTATCAATTACACCAAATGCAAATTGACGACAAAGATGAGGAATACTTTCAAGAAGGTCTGGTTGCAATGTGGAAGGCATTTGAAAATTATCAGCCAGATAAAGGTCCCCTTTCAACGTATATGAATTATACAATACGTAATCGTCTCATCGACACAATTCGAAAAGGAGGGAAAGAGAAGGAAGCATTGGAAAAGTATAAAAAACAATATCAAGTAGATACCACCACTGGGAATTATCGAAATCCAACAGGAGTTAGTCATATATTAATAGATCGTGATACGGAAGTTGAAAATGCTATGGACATAGATAGAGCATTATGGGAAGGTATACGCAAATTACTTACAGAGAAGGAATGGAAGTGGGTGCGATACTATGTTGTTGAAGGAATGTCAATACAGGAAATAGCCGATCAGGAACAGGTGACCATAGTAGCGGTAAAGGGCTGGGCAAGAGAGGTTAGAAAGAAACTTCGGTCGGCAGGATGGGAAAATTTAAAAAAGATGAAGTAAAGAATTTGATATGACCAAAAAACAGGGTTAATTTTATCACGAGGTGCGTATATATGAAATAAGTATGGTGAAGCAAAATTGGAAGGAAAGTAACACACTCCCTGCAACGATGTGCTTCCATAAATGAAGCCGACTATCAATCGTTGGTAGTCGGCTTGTGCTTCATCTGCATTAGGAAGATGAATTTTTTGCTTCCTCGGGTATTGTGATTTCTTCCACTTCATTAAAGTTATTGTAGTCCATGTGAATATCCATCGTAATGTTTCCTGTATCTGCATTGTCTGCTACAATATCGTATTGTAATGTTTGTACTGTATAATCATCTTTGTTAATTAAAATTATTAGTTTTTGTTCTATATCTTTATCCACCTGGAATCCCGTAAGTTCTACGCTAAAGGGACTTGCTAACGCATCATAAATTTCCTGATTATATCCTTCAAATGAAAGTTGATATGTACCATCTTGTTCTTTAAACTCAGTATTTTTTTGTGTTTTTTCGATGATATCTAGTATATCTTTATAGGATGGTTCAAATTGTATAGCTTCCGGATCAATTTTTTGGTGAATCCAATCAGAATCACCCTCTTTAATATAACTGTCTTCTCCGACCATATATCCTTCTACAGTTGATTCGTCATTCGTTGTTGTTGATGTGAAAATTTGATGCAGTGCTGCTGGCTTTTCCGCAATAGTTGCATTTCCTTGTACGGACGAAGATTCATTTCGGAATTCTGTCTCTACATCTATTGAAATTCCATAATCAGTAGTATAGCTCTCGATAGTTTCTTTCGTTTCTAGTGTTTTTTCAACAATATCTTCCTTATTCTCTGAACAAGCTGATAAGGAGAAAATAATTGAAATTAATAAAAGAAACACCAATCTTTTCATGACTTCACGTCCTTTTAGCATCATCGAGCTAAGTATACTATATGGGTCTAAAGGTGTCTATTATTGTTGTATATGCCTATGGTAGGATATAATAGAGGAGAATTGCATGATAATAATGCAACAATAAAATTGAAACTTTTTTGAAAATATATCGATGCAATATTTGAATTTACATATAATGTATTGTGGGATGAAATTAACTCAGATAACGGAACTAGATGACAAAGTTTTCTCTATGTGAAAAGAACTATTTTGATAATAGAAACACATGTATTTTAGTTCAATTGATTTAATTATCAGAAATCCGCTTATCTTTTAGGGTAACTTTCATTATAATAGTAGTAGAATGATTTGTATGAATATCGGAACAGTTTGATTTCGAGCGTTCTTCAAAGGTGGTGTGTTAGATATGAAAACCATGGATATTAAACAACTACATACACAAATCGATCAAACGCAGTATATGCTAAACCAATCACGACAGAATCTTGATGAAATGAAAAAAGCTGTAGAAAATTTACTGGAGTCTGAAGATATCTTTACAGGTGAAGCAGCGGAATCGGTACGTACATTTTATCGTGAGACACACTTGCCTTTACAACAATACGTGCTGGATATGATTGATAATTATGATCTGAATTTAAGAAAGATAAGAATGAATTTATATCAGATTGAACCTAGTGATACTGGTTGGATCGATGAAGAATTTTTACGCAGAGATATGGAGCAGTCATTAAAGAAAGCAGGGAACGTGACTATGTCACTTACCGACTCCGTTAATCGCAGTCTTTCTTCCATAAGAGATATTGTCTCTATTCCTAATTTAGATGATCAAGAATTTCATGAAAACATCAGACGTTCAAGAAAGCATGTGTTGGATACAGTAGACAAGATGTATGATTTTGATCAAAATGCATCTAATATCCTGGATAACCAATATGGAGATATAAAAAACGTTAATAAATATATGTCTGAATTAAATGGATTACTAGTCAATCGAGATATTAGTGTAGGGACGTATGAAGCAAAGCAGCTATTCCATTATGAGTTTCATCAAGAGTTTATAGACCGGTTGAAAAGACAAGGATAGAAGTGAAAAATTAACGCTGCCCACCAAGTGAAATGATGACTTGGTGGACAGCGTTTTTATTTATGTTTGTTTTTCCATTTCCATATAGCTAAGCAAGGTCAATAGATGCCGTGCATTCCTCTCGTTATCGGTTCCTTCAACTGCATGAATTAAAGATTGGATAACACTTTCTAAAAGAAACATTCTGGACTCTTCTGTTTCTAATTCCTCATATAAAAAATCAATAAAATGTTTTGTTTTAGGTTCATTTGTATGATCAATTTGTTGTTCTAGGCTTTTTAATATTTGTTTCATTTCTAGTTTGAATTCTTTTAAAGAACACTCTGGTTTTTCCAAATATGGATGGAAATATTCCGTTTGGAAAAGGATAGGTTTATCATCTGAATGCGTGTGAATAATTTTGTCTAATTGTGATATAGAGAAGTTAATGATGGTCTCTACATTCAAGGCTCGAGGTTTTACATCGTACATAACTTTAGAAGTAAAATGTAAATTCCCGAGGAAGCTAACAGCATAATCAAAAGCGTGTTTCTTCATGAACTCTCCGTAGATAGAAGTCAACCGATCTGCAATCCAAACGATCTCTTGCAAATATTGTGTATTGATATATATATGCAGTTCATCATCCTCTGTGGACGGAGTAGGTAAGGATGAAAATAATGCAAGCAGATTATGTTTTTTATCTATATGAAATCGAACCGCAATTTGTTTAATAAAAACAGTTTTGTCACTAGCTTCTTTTGAAGTTGCAAGAAGTTTACGCTCATATACTATTTCTTCTCTTATTAGCTGTAACAACTCTATTAAGCATTCGTTTTTAGAAGTGAAATGGTTATAAAATGTGCCCTTTGAGATAGATGCGACATCTAAAATATCTTGAATAGAAGTAGAAGTAAATCCTTTCTTTATGAATAGTGATTGAGCAGCCTCAATAATTTGCTTTTTTTTATGATTCATCCAATCGATCCTTATCTGAAAATTTTAAGATTATAAGACTATATTATAACGATAGTATAATTTAATTTTATCTAAAAAACTTTGATGTATCAACTTTAATAAAAATTAATGAATATAAGTATTGTATTTTTTGGACTATGGGTATAAAATGATAAAAGTTTCTTAAAAACGGATGAATACTCCATTGGTAGAATTAGTAGGCAGATGCTAATTTTATATATTTATACTAGTAGTCTAGATGAATGAGTAGTTATTCTGTTGATAGAATAATATAACAAACGATAAATTCGATTTGATAAAAGAAAGAAGGTATGATGATGACGGATGTAGAATCACTTCATAAAAAACCGCCTTACGGTATGATTGCGATATTATTTATTGGTGCATTCGTTGCAATTTTAAACGAGACTTTGCTGAATGTGGCATTGCCATCCATTATGAATGAGTTTGAAGTTAGCCCAACCGCTGTGCAGTGGTTAACAAATGGTTATATGCTGGTTAATGGTATTTTAATACCTGCGAGTGCATTTTTGATTCAACGCTTTACAAATAAAAGTTTATTTTTAACGGCAATGTCGTTATTTACAATAGGGACAGTGTTGGCAAGTATATCTCCAACCTTTGCTGTACTGCTTATCGCTAGATTAATTCAGGCAGCAGGTTCTGCGGTAATGATGCCATTACTTATGAATGTTATGCTAACTGCATTTCCGATTGAAAAACGTGGAACTGCGATGGGGACATTCGGTCTTGTAATGGTTGTTGCACCAGCTCTTGGACCAACATTATCAGGTTGGATTGTAGAGAATTATGAATGGAGAACTTTATTTGATATTGTTATTCCGATTGCATTACTATCATTAATTATCGGGATATTTAAGCTGAAAAATGTAACTCCACAACGTGAAATTAAACTTGATGTATTTTCCATTGTTCTATCCAGCTTTGGTTTTGGTGGATTATTATATGGTTTTAGTTCTGCTGGAGAGCAGGGGTGGAGCAGTCCATATGTATACGGAACAATTATAATTGGTGTCATTTCAGTGATTGCATTAGTATTGCGCCAATTAAAAATGGAAGAGCCTATGCTACAGTTCAGGATTTTTAGATATCCAATGTTCGCATTATCATCTGCGATTTCGATTGTATTAGCAATGGCATTATTCTCTGGAATGATTTTGCTTCCATTGTATGTGCAAACAGTTAGAGGATTTACGCCATTTGAAGCTGGATTACTGATGCTGCCTGGCGCACTTGTAATGGGAGTCATGTCTCCGATAACCGGAAGACTATTTGATAAGTTTGGTGCACGCACATTAGCGATCCTAGGTTTGCTAATTACGATGACAACCACTTACTTTTTCACTCAATTAGATATGGAAACAACGTTTGGACAGATGATGCTTATATTTGCAATACGTAGTTTCGGTATGTCGATGGTTATGATGCCTGTAATGACAAATGGTTTAAATCAGTTGCCGATGCATGAAAACCCACATGGTACAGCAATGAATAATACCTTGCAACAAATATCGGGAGCAATTGGCTCAGCACTGCTAATTACCATTATGAATAATCGAACAGAGTCTAAAGCGGAAGAATTAGCACAATCCGCAATGAATAGTATAGACCCAAGTCAAATGCCATCTGAACAAGCAATGGCGACAATGGAAGCAGAAATAATGAATCAAGCTATGCTTCAAGGAATTAACTTTTCATTCTTTATTTCCTTATTAATTATGGGAATTGCTTTAGTCTTATCTCTCTTTATCCGTAGAATTGGCACGGATGGGAAAATGATTACCAAGAAAAAGTTACAAACTCAAAATAAAACGGAGTATAGTTCTTAATTAATTTATAAATTTCTTTTGAATGATAGAGCATTGTCACGTCTGTGATAATGCTCTTTTTGCATTGACTTAAATAAAAAGTTCTGTCTCTACGGTGATAATACGGTAGTTTATTTCCGAATAACATCATTTTGAGATTAATTATGGGATTATTTTGCATGAAAAATCGCTTCCTGGTTCATAAATAAAAGATAGGTGAAACGAAGGGGTGCGAAATATGGGATTTATTGATCAGGTGAAAGACTTGCAGAAAAAAAATAAAGATCTGAAAATGAGCTCTATCCATATGAATGGAACCCCATATGGTGTCATTGGTTTCGAAAGTTTGGTCGATTTTTCAGCTACTTGGAAAATGATTGAAACCTTAATACAGAATGAAGAAATACCTGTACAAGAAACGAATGTTCATGCGGAACAGTCTACATGGAAAAAAATGCGTTCCACTGAGCAATTTAAGACACTTTATGAAGGTAAGGTAATTATTTGGAATCCTACGAAGGAAGTATCACTGATTGTAGATCCAGTATCTCGTCCCTTATATCGAAGTATCGATGCACCAGTGAACGAGTCCATCATATACGGTGCAAGAGATGCATTTACAGAAAGCCTTCAACAAAATATTGGATTACTACGTAGCAAGTATAAATCCAAAGAGTTGGAAGTATTATCGACTTCACATGGACAAAGAAATCGTAAATTCTCTTTTATTGTGTTGAAGGGAACAACAAATGAAAAAATGGTACAAAAAATCAAGAAAAAAATTGACGAATTCCCAAATGAAATCAAACAAGTAAAAGATGTTCATGTTGCTCTTGGTTTTTCTAAATTTGATTTAGTAACTCGTGTATCATCGACGGAATTGCCAGAAAATGCGATGGAGTATATAGAGCAAGGAAAAGTTGTTTTCTTTATGGATGGTTATCCGTTCGGATTGGTTTTATTTAACACGGTATTTGATATTTTTAAACAACCTAGTGATAGTAACTATTTAAGTGTGTTTGTATATGCACTATATGCACTTCGTATTGTTGGAATCATGCTCTCACTTCTATTACCAGGACTATATGTTGCATTAATTACCATAAATCCTGAAATGCTAAAAATACAATTAGCATTATCTATAACAGAGAGCAGGCAATTTGTTCCGTATCCAGCATTTATAGAAATTATGTTTATGCTATTACTAATTGAATTAATTACGGAGGCTGCAGTTCGTTTACCTCTTTCGATATCGAATACGATTGGAATTGTTGGTGGTATTATTCTAGGGCAAGCAATAGTAGAGGCAAGTCTTGTGAGTGGTGTATTAATTATTGTTATAGCAGCAACAACAATTGCAAACGGAATTATAGTGAATTTTGAGAATGGTATCACTTTACGTCTTATGAAGTATTTCATAGTAATTTTTTCGGCTTTGTTTGGGATTTTAGGTCATGTGATAAGCCTGTTGATTTTATGTTCCTATATTGCTCGGATTACAAATTTTGGAGTACCATATGTCCGGTGGAAAAAGGAAGGGATTCAAAGTGAAAATCAATAATCTTTTGGTTATAACCTATTTCTTAATTGTGAATATCGGATTAATGTTTCTTCTATATCCAACACTCATCCTCGATACGGTTGAAAACGGTCATTGGCTGGTTGTTCTTTTACATGGGTTCTCTTATATGGTTTTATTAGGAGTATTTCTATATGGGATGTCGAAGTTAAAGCAACCTAATATTTTAGAGTACGTACCTAAAAATCGGTGGATTGTATCCATATTAGTTCTTGTACCCATCAGTTTATTCATTATTGGAACGGTCATTACAGCGATTCGTACGTATGCAGAATTTACAACAGTATTATTCCTTAATCAAACACCGTTTTTATTTGTAATGCTTTTGTTTATCATTGCGGCTACGTATATTGGTCTAGGATCGATAGGGAGTATTTTTCGTACTTCTTTTTTGATTATAGCGACTTCAAGTCTAATTATTGTAGTTATATTCTTCTTATCTTTTTTCAATGCGGAATGGTATTACTTTTTCCCTGCAAAGGTTAGTAGCTTTGATTTTTTAATACAAACACCTTTTATTACGGGATTTCTTATTTTGACTCCCACCTTTTTATTTTTAGCCTTCTTACCTAAGCGTCGTGGGGATTATAATTTTAAAACGATATTCTGGTCATCGATGATTTTAATTCCGATTATATTTGTTTCTGCTTATTCTCCGATATTAGTATTTGGATATGAGGTAGCAAAGAATTTCACATTCCCTTATATTGAAATGTTGGCCACAGTAGATATAGAATGGTCTATTTTTGAGACACTGACGAGTTTGTTTGGTTTAAGCCTCTTACTTTATGCAACGATCTTTTTAGGCATGTTATTACATATTTTACGTTTGTTGTATCAGACGATGTTTCGAACAAGCAATATTCATGCATCAATTGCTTTAATTATAATTGTCATCATCATTACTATGACTGCAAATATGATTTCGACTTGGGAACAAGTACAGAGTCATGTGTTATGGCTTACCCCGCTTCGATTTTATACGATAATTAGTCTTTTGGTTTTCATCTTTTGGATAGGAAGAAGGCAAAAGCATGAAATCTAAGTATTGGTTGAAACTTCTATGCACATTGCTTACGTTAATAATACTATCAGGGTGTTGGGACTCCCGTGATATTAACTATCGTTCTATGCCGATTATGATGGGAGTGACGAAGGAAGAAGATTTATTTCATGTATATTTCATTATTCCTGTATCCGTCGTTTCTGAACAAAGAAACTTGGCGAAGGTGGATGGTAAGGGAGCAACGGTATTAGACGCTACCGAACAAATACGGAAAAAAATCGAAACGACCATTGATTTGGAACATATTGATTTTGTCGTAATAGATGAGAAATTAGGTGAAGAAGGAATCGAGAAAATTATTAATACGTTTATTAGAATGCGTGATATGCCAGCTTCACCAGCTGTTGCATTTATAGATGAGGATATGAACAAATATATGGAGATGATGATTAGTAATTTTGAAGAAGTAGGTACGCCAATTTTTGGATTTCTTGAAAAGCAAGTAGGGTGGGATATTTATGATCCAGAAGTAAGCTTATGGGAACTGTATCGGGGAATAAATTCATACACTACCGACATTGCAGTCCCGTTAATTGGATCTAATAAAGATTTAACCATGGATTATCTAGGTGCATCGGTATTAAAAAATGGAAAAATTGTTGACACAATAAGTTCCGTTGAAGTTATGATTATGAATTTGCTGGATAATGAAGAAGTAATAAAAACCTTTGTTACTATAGATGATACAACGAATGTCGAGTTGGTAGACAGGGATGTGAATTACGATTATAACAAGCGTGGAGAAGAGATTGATTTAACGATAAAATTAGAATTTGTATTAATTGTTGCTGAAGCAGAGGATGATTTAGCGGATAAAGATATTAAACAAATGTTTGAGGAAAAAATCGAACGTGAGACCTTGCAGCTTGTGCAAAAATTGCAAGAGCAACAAGTTGATATATTAGGAATAAGCAATCGTCTGCGTACAAGATACACCAATGCAGAACTAAAAAACTTTGTAAATGAAGTTTATCCAAACATTAATGTGAATGTAGAAGTAGAAGCTGTAATAGAAAATAACGGTAAATTGAGAAATTTAAATAACGATAATTTTAAAGATTGGGAGGAGGAATAGTCCAAGCGCTATTCCTTCTTCAATTAAATTAGTTGCAAATTCCAGTGCTGAAAATCAAACAAGGAAACATCCAGATTTGTTATAATAATAAGTATACAAAAGCGTTTGAGGGGATGAAAAAGCATGTATCAAGAACCAATTTTCTTAGAACCAGTCATGCAAGAAAGAATATGGGGAGGTAAAAAACTAAATCAATTATTTGGATATAAGAGCTCATATGAGCAAACAGGAGAAGCATGGGTGATATCTGCGCATAAAAATGGGCCGAATAAAATTATAAATGGTCCTTTACAAGGGAGTACACTTGTAGATGCGTGGGAAAATCATGGGGAGCTGTTTAATAAACAACAGGATTCGAATGATGCTTATCCATTACTGATAAAAATATTAGATGCTAATGATGATTTATCTGTTCAAGTGCATCCTGACGATACATATGCACGGGAAGTAGAAAATGAATCTTACGGGAAAACAGAATGCTGGTATGTTCTAGATGCAGAGCCTGATGCGGAGCTTATTTTAGGTCACCATGCAGCGACAAAAGAAGAATTAAATCAGATGATTGATCAAGGAGAGTGGGATCAATTATTAAAACGAGTACCCGTTGCAAAGGGGGATTTCGTTCATGTGCCTAGCGGTACTATACATGCAATCGGAAAAGGGATCGTTATTCTCGAGACACAGCAAAGTTCCGATGTTACATATCGTGTGTATGATTATGATCGTAAAGATTCAGAAGGGAATAAACGTGAACTGCATTTACAAAAAGCGAAAGAAGTGACGATGGTTCCGCACCAAGACGTTCAAATTAAACCAATAGAAGAAGTGCAAGAGGACTTATCGATTCGAAAGTTAATTGAAGCGGAATATTTTACAGTTTATCATTGGGAAATACAAGGAAATGTAACTAAAATTCTCGATAAAGACTTTTTACAAATAAGTGTGATTGAAGGAACAGGTACAGTTAAGATAGGTGATAAAAAGTTTACGATTGAGAAAGGATCAAACTTTATATTGCCTCAAGGAATAAAAACATATGAACTGGAAGGAAATGCAGAGTGTATCGTATCTCATCCTTCTTAATATCGAAAGGGAAATTAACGCTTTAATTGAGTATTAGTGAGTCTCCAAGTGACGGAGACTCGCTTTTTTTTCTAGGTCTGCTTTAAACTTGCTCAATAATCTCGATGAAAGCATTCTTATCTTTTGCCTTTACTAGCTTTTGAATAATCGATGGACGGTCGATTATTTTTCCGAGGGTTTCATATAAGGATTGTAAATCTTCCTGACTGTTTCTTTTTACGCTTAATAGACAAATGAATTGTACCGTTTTATCAGACCATATAATAGGTTCGCGTAACGTCGCAATAGAAATGAACGTTTGATCTGATTTTGGTGTTAGTGGATGTGGAATAGCCACTAGATTTCCAAATGCGGTCGGAGCAATCTTTTCTCGTTCGTAAATGGAATCTAACAGATCCGTGTCTACGAATTCGTTCTCTATTACATGTGCTGTCATATGTTCCAGTACATCTTGTTTAGAAGAAGCTTCAAGATTTAAAAAGATATTCGATTCATGCAAATATTGGGATAGTAGATTTGTTTTTTTACCAGAAATAAATGATTGAATATGTTGTAAATCTTCTTCTTCGATAATTGCATTAACTTCTATAACAGGAATACATAGGTCTTCCTTGATGGGAATAGATGAAATAATCAGGTCGATATCATCAAGTGGATAATCACGTAGACGATAATATTCCGTAGTTCCCACTACTTCCATTTGTCCTTCAAATTTTGACTTTAATTTATAGTATATTAATTGTGCAGTACCCATACCAGATGCACACACAACGAGACAACGCTTTGGTCCTTTTCTCAATTTGTTTCTCTCCATTGCTGCACCAATGTGTAGCGCGAGGTAGCCAATTTCATTTTCATCAATTGTTATATCGGTTTTCTCTTCGATAACAACTCCTGCATAAACAGCAGCTTGAAAAGCAAGTGGGTAGTTCTTCTTAATATGTGTAAGCATAGGGTTACGTATGTTCATGCCATACTTGTATCGATTCATTGCAGGCTTTAAATGCATCCCAAGACTAATCATTAACTCTGTATCTTGACTTATACCGAGATGCATTTCCTCCTCAATCTTTTCCAATGAGAGCATTATGAGTTTATAAATAGAAGGATCTAATATAGATTCAATATCCGTACTATCTATATTGGTGGAGCCAACCATTTTTGTACCGAGAAGATGCAAAGCAACATAAGTTGTTTCTGTCTTAGGAAAAGATAAGTGTAATTGTTTTTCTGTATCTTCTACGATCTTTTCTGCGACAAAATATGCTTTTGTGTCCTTCATATCTTGCATTTCTTCTCTGTGTGCTGCATTAAAGTCGATAGGGTGTCCGTCTCTAATACGTAAGACGGCAATAGCAATATGAATAAACAGATTATGGATGGCAATATCTGATAAGGTCATTTGATGTGAGTCCAGTTGTTGGATAATTATATTTTTAATCATACTCATTTGTTGGTCTGGTAGTGTAACAAATTCACAATGTGTTTTTACATCTGCGTGTGAATGGTTCTCTCGATCAACAAAAAATTCTGCCATGCAAAATCGAATTTTTATTTCTTCTCCAATTATTTTAATCCCATGACTAGGTTTAACATGTATATCTAACTCAAAAGGATTTAATTGTTGCCGTACTAATTTCATATCATTTTGAATGGTAGATTTACTAATATACATCTCGTCTGCTAATTGTTCTAGTTTTATGTAATCCATTGTAAATAATAAACGTCTAACGATATATTTGACGCGTTGTTCTGGAGTGTTTGGGGTTTTTCGGGAATCCATGTCTTCATTCCATTCCATGGTTAAAAAACGATGAAATGTATCTTCATTTTGAATAGATAATTGATACCCTTTTCCTTTGATGGATTGAATCACTGCTCCATGTAATTGAATGTGTTGGTTTAATTTTTTTATATCATCTCGCGTTGTTCGTGAAGTCACTTGGTTAATATTCGCAATAAAAGTGCTTGTTAGTGGGGCTTTTGCCTGAATGAATTCCTTTAACATTACACGTAATCTAGTGTCCATTTTAATCCACCTCCTTAACGTAGAGAAGGGAGTTGTTTTTTATCATAAAAACAACTCCTTCTATCTATTCTTTATCTATATCTATGCGTGAAATCCATTTTGTTCACTTATTTGTTTAAACCAATAGGCACTTTTCTTCGGAGTTCGTTCCATTGTGTCAATATTTACAGAAAAGAATCCGTAGCGATTTTTATAAGCGTTTGACCATGACCAGTTATCCATTGTTGTCCAAAGGTGATAGCCTTTCGCATTACAACCCTCATCAATCGCTCGGTGTAGCCATTTCAAGTGATCTTTGATAAAGGTGATTCGGTAATCATCTTGAATTTGTCCATTCTCGATAAAATGTTCTTCGCCTTGAACACCCATACCATTTTCTGAAATAAATGATTCGATATTATGGTAGTTTTCTTTTAGATTAATCATAATATCATAGACACCTTTTTCATAGATTTCCCATCCTCGATATTCATTCATGCGTCTTCCTGGCATTTCATATGAATCAAAGAACCAGTCAGGCATAAAAGGACTGTACGGATTTGGCAAATTATCTTTTGCCTTTACTCTTCTAGGTTGATAGTAATTCACCCCTAAAATATCAATCGTGTTTTCCTTGATTAATCCTGCATCTCCATCCTCTGTTTGTGGAAGGTGATTATGTTCTTTTAAAAGGTTAATTAAATCTTCTGGGTACTCTCCTAGTACAGCAGGATCTAAGAAACTGCGATTAAAGAATAGATCAGCGATATGCGCAGCTTTTTGATCAGCTGTGTTTTCACTTCTTGGATAAGATGGTGTTAAGTTTAAGATAATACCAATTTTTCCATTTTCAATATTCAATTCTTTAAAAGTCTGAACGGCAGTTGCATGAGCTATAATGGTATGGTAAGCAACTTGTATTGCTCTTTTTGCATCTACAACATTTGGGTAATGGAAGTTATATAGGTATCCACCTTCAACTGGTACGATTGGTTCGTTAAATGTAAACCATTTTTTTACTTTATCTCCAAATAATTCGAATGCTTTTTTCGCATATTGACGATACATTTCTATAACTTCACGATTTTCCCAGCCACCAATTTCTTGCAATGGGAGCGGCATATCAAAATGAAACAGATTGACAAAAGGTTCGATATCATTGGCGATTAATTCATCAATAACATTATGATAGAACGATACAGCCTCTTCATTTACTTCACCTACTCCATCTGGAATTAGCCTCGACCAAGATATAGAAAGACGGAATGAATTATGTCCGAATTCTTTCATTAAGGCAATGTCTTCTTTATAGCGATGGTAAAAGTCAGAAGTATGCTCTGGACCAACTTGATTATAAAATCGTTCAGGTTGTATGTTATACCAGTGATCCCATATATTTTGTCCTTTTCCATATTGATTTGCTGCACCTTCAATCTGTGTTGCAGAAGTTGCACTGCCCCACCAGAATCCAGCAGGAAATTGATAGTTTTGTTCTGTCATAGTAAAACCTCCACTACTTATTTCTGTATATATCTATGATTTCGATTGCTAAGTCTTTAATGGTCATCGCATTCATTAAGTGATCTTGTGAATGAATAAGGATAAGATTGATGTCCTTTTTATCTCCATTGGCTTCATCGTGCAAAAGTTTTGTTTGAAAGTTATGCGCATTTGTTAATTCATCACTCGCAGTTTTAATTAGATCATCTGCCACTGCAAAATTTCCTTCCTTTGCTGCATGTATTGCTTCCATCGCACTTGATTTGCCATTTCCTGCAAAAAGGATGATTTGAAATGCAGTTTCTGTTAATTGTGTCTGATTCATGTTCATCACCTCTGTGTTAGCTTGGATCCTGATTTATGAAGTTTTTTTCACTGCATCAGAATTATTTTCGCTAGTTTTTTCTTTTTCGTAGTAATTCTTATCCAAAATCTTTAAGAATGGCCACCATATTCCCATTACTATTACTAAGTTTACCGCTTGTAACACGGCACCTTGCCCAAGCGTTTCCAGTTGCTAAGAATCCACTTAATAACGGTGGTGTTGTCCATGGAACGATAATACCGGCTGGTTTCGGAACAAGTCCTATTGACATCGATATATAGGTGATTACTGTTATAACAACAGGTGCAACTAGCCATGGTATTAGTACTAATGGATTCATAATAATTGGTAGACCAAAGATGATTGGTTCGTTTACATTAAATACCCCTGGTGGGCCACCTAATTTCCCGAGTTCTTTTAATTGTCTACTTCGTCCAATTAGAATAATTAAGATTACTACTGCAAGTGTCATTCCAGATCCACCCATACCAACTAAGAATGAATCGATAAATTGTTTGGTAATAATATTTGGCAATTCTGTACCGTTTTGAAAAGCAGATAAATTTTGTTCATTTAATGCGTACCAAATTGGATCAAATACAGAATTCACGATAATTTGTCCGTGTAAACCGAAGAACCAAAAGATTTGGATTAATAATACTGCTATGATCGTTGCAGGCAGTCCACTACCTAATTGCGTTAATGGCTCTTGAATGATTGTGTAAATAAAATTTTGAACTGTATCAAAAGGTGTGAAACTCATTACTATGCGAACGAATAAAAATACAGATAGTGTTAAAGCAATTGGAATAAGAGCACTAAATGATTTGGAAACGGCAGCTGGTACACCAGCGGGCATTTTTATCATTAAATCTTTCTGTACAAAAAATCTGTATAATTCCGCGGATATAAAAGCGGTGAAAATTCCTAAAAACATTCCTTCTGCTCCTAGAGAGGAAGCAGGAATAACACCAGCAACTCCTTCTAACACTTGAGGTGTAAGAATTATAAATGCGGCAATCGCTACTACACCACCGTAAATTGCTTCACCTTTGTAATGTTCGGTTAATTTATATCCTATTCCTATAATAACAAATAATCCCATAATACTTAGTGTTGATGCTGAAGCAGGTCCAAGTGCATTCTGATAGGCAGCATAGGCGTCTTCACTTAAGAGCCTATCTAAAAAAGGGAAGTTAGCGATTACCACAAATATAGACCCAAAAATAATCAGTGGTAATGCGACCATAAATCCGTCACGTAATGCAGATAGATAACGGTTGTTATTTAATTTATCTGCAATCGGTAGTAAAAAGTTCTCCAACACTTGCATAAATTTACTGTTTTCCAATGTTCTTTCCTCCTTTGTCATTTTTCTTCCTGAGGAGTAGTCATCGATGAAGTTAAGGCATTAATGACAATGCTTTGTTTAAAACAGCTTCTCCATCTACACGGCCATAAGCTACTGGATCAATAACATCGATGGGGACATTTGCCTCTGCGCCAGCTTTTTCGAATTTCTTTTTAAGAAAACGCATTTGTGGACCAATTAAAAGAACATCTGCGTTTTCTAATTCAGAAAAAGCTTTGTCTTGAGCAACTGCCCAAATTTTTACTTCCAGACCTTGTTTGGATGCTGCCTCCTCCATTTTTGATACTAGTAAACTAGTCGACATGCCTGAAGAGCAGGCTAATAGAATATGTTTCATCGTTGATTTCCTCCTTGTGTTTGTCTATCTATAGTTCTATTGTAATAAGAAAACGGTTACAAATATATCGATTGTTTTTCCGCTGTGTAACGGAAAAGATTGTAACCTTTATTTTTACTGCACTTAGAAGAGATAATGAGTTATCTATAATCAATCGTCAAGGTAACAGTTCATAAAAAATGATTCATGTAACTTTTTATAAAAATAAGGTAGTCTATAAAGAAGAAGGAGGTATTTATATGTACTGGACCGATTATCATCATCACACAAATAATTCTTTTGATTCTAAAGCAGTTATGGATGAAGTGTGTGCAAAGGCAGTCGAGAAAGGAATCGATGAAATTTGTTTTACTGAGCATTTTTCGGTGAATCCAAAAGCGCCAACTTATGGACATATGGATTTCTCAAAATATATTTCAGATATTCAACACGCAAAATCAAAATGGCAGGATAATCTCAAGATCAAGATGGGAATAGAACTGTGTGAACCACACTTAATGAAAGATAAATATAAGGAAGCGTTAGATGGGATAGAATTTGATTTTATATTAGGATCTATACATAATATCCAGGAAGAAAAATTGAGAAAATATTTATTTGATAAAGAAAATCATGCAGCTTATTTAGGGTATTTTGAAGAAGTATTAAAATTAGTAACAAATGCAGATATTGATGTTTTGGCACATTTTGATTTATTAAAACGCTATGCGATGGCTAAAATCGGAAATTATAACGTGAAAGATATGGAAGAGATTATTCGTCACGTACTTCATCAAGCAATCAAAAGAGATATTGGACTGGAGATAAATACATCTGGGTTTGCAAGTCAGTCGGTAGGAGAAGCTTTCCCCCGGATTGAATTATTGAAGCTATACAAACAGATGGGTGGGGAAATATTAACGATTGGCTCCGATTCACATCGAGTGGAGACAGTAGGTAATTATTTTATTGAAGCTCTGAAAATGGCAAAAGAAGCTGGATTTTCCTTTATTTATACTTTTGACAAGCGAAAACCAGAGCCAATCAGGATGGACGATTTTATTCTTTAGTGTGATATAATAAATAAATTTATTATCGTCACCGATTTAGGGTAACTACAGTTGTTGGAAAAAAGTCAATGCTAGTATAATATAGTTATCCTTCTTACAATGGGATGTTTATTTTTAAATGGAAATACAAATGCAAACAATCAACTACGATATTAACAAGCAAAAGGGGACTTGGGAGATGTTTAAGAACTTATTTAAAATCAAAGAGAGAGAGCCAAAAGAAATTACAGTAGTTGCACCGATCACAGGGGAAATCATACCATTAGAGGAGGTTCCTGATCCAGTTTTCGCACAAAAGATGATGGGTGAGGGTGTCGCAGTGAAGCCTGCAAATGGAGAAGTAATATCTCCAGTTGACGGAGAAGTTAAACTGGTTTTTCAAACGAAACATGCAATAATTGTTGAGGCAGAGAACAATGCTGAAATTCTAATTCATATTGGACTAGATACTGTAAATCTTGAAGGAGAAGGTTTTACTGCCCATGTTAAGGATGGAGATATAGTAAAGGTCGGCGACAAATTAATGAGCTTCGATATCGCAACCATTGAAGAAAAGGCAACGAGTAGTATTACACCTATAATCATTTCAAATACTGATAATGTAAGAGAAGTTAAAAATATAAAAGTAACAGAAGTTACAGCTGGTGAGAATCAGATTTTACAAGTGATTAACTAGTTGAGGAGGAGATAATGCCATGCGAATTGGAGCAATTGAAGCAGGTGGTACAAAATTTGTTTGTGCGGTAGGTAGTCGAAATGGTGAGATTTTAGAACGTTCCTCCTTTCCTACAACTACCCCAGATGAAACGTTAGATCAAGTAGAAGCGTTTTTTCGTGAACATCAAGTAGAACGTCTTGGGGTTGGAGCGTTTGGTCCCATAAATCTGCGCACAGTAAGTGAACAGTATGGCACAATCGGTAATACTCCCAAAATGGCCTGGCGGAATTTCCCGTTACTACAAAACTTAAGAAGTCGTCTAGAAATACCTGTTTTCATTGATACGGATGTGAATGTTGCCTCATTAGGCGAGTATAATTATGGAGTAGCTAAAGATGCTGGGAGTTGTCTTTATATTACTGTTGGAACAGGAATTGGAGCAGGTTTTGTGCAAAACGGAAACATTTTTCAAGGATACGATCATTCAGAAATGGGGCATATTCTGATTCAAAAGCATCCTGAAGATGATTTTGAAGGTGCTTGCCCTAGTCATAGGATTTGCCTAGAAGGATTAGCTGCAGGTCCAGCAATTGAGGCACGTTATGGAAAAAAAGGAATGGAATTAGCTGACCAAAATAATGTTTGGGAATTAGAAGCATATTACCTCGCACAAGCCATCATGAATTATTTTGTCATTCTTTCACCAGAAAAAATTATTATCGGCGGTGGTGTAATGAAACAAGACAAATTGTATCCGATGATTCGCAAGCAATTTATGAATCTATTAAATGATTATATCGAAGTGGAGGACGTCAATCAGCTGATTGTTGCACCAGAACTCAAGGATAATCAAGCAGTGAAAGGTGCCATCGCTCTAACATTACAAGATTAATATTGAGTATATAGAAGTCAGAAAGAACTGTCGTAAATAGCGACAGTTCTTTTTTTATGAGGTTATGAGGTGAGTTAGTTTCGATAGGTACTTGTAACAGTAACTTTTCAAAACTTCCCAGCACACTCCAAGAACATTTCATTTATTATCAAAAGATATTCGATGAAATTCGATGAAAACCGACATTATTAGTATTATTCAGAACAATAATGTTGTAATCTATTTTTAATCATCACAATATTGTACAATGATGATTCTTATATTTGTGATGAAAACGTATACATTATTGAAAAATCAACTGTTATGATAAAAAACAAAGGAGGTCAACAACCGTGTTGGGAGAAAGAGAAGAGCAGATTCTTAACGAATTAATAAAAGATACAAGTATCACAAGCTCGAAATTAGCAGATAAGTACGATCTTTCTCGTCGGCAGTTAGGCTACACCTTTCAAAAAATAAATAATTGGTTAACAGAAAGTCAGTTACCAGAAATTGAGCGAACACGTAAGGGTCAATTTATTATTGATCAGTCCATACTTACTGCAACAGTGACATCAAAGGTTTCACCTATATCAAACCGTGAAGTGATTTTATCCGAAGTGGACCGAGTGAAATTCTTATTAATTATGATCCTTGGTGGTAAAGAACCATTATCATTAGCACATTTTACATCGCAGTTATCCATAAGTAAAAATACGGTTCTAAATGATATGAAACAAGCTCAGAATCATTTAAATGCTTATCAATTAGAGATTCAATATTCACGTAAAGATGGATACCAAATTGAAGGCGATGAATTTCAGGCTAGAAAAGTAATGATTTGGTTAGCGAATGACATTATTCTTCATTCCGATGAAAAGGAAAAGTTACATGAAGCATTGCAACTTGAAGGTAGTTTACTTGAACAATTCCACCGTCGTCTAGAACGAGTGGAAAATAAGCTCCATATCGAATTTACAGATGAAAAATTGATGACGATGCCAACCATTTTTTCTTTGATATTGAGACGGATTCGAAAAGGATTCCAGATTCAACCATTATCCATTCGATATGATGAATTATCCAATACAAAAGAATATCAAGCTACAGAAGAGATTTTGTATGATAAGAGTCTTCCAGTTCCAGAGAAATTATTTATTACTTTAAACTTATTAACAGGTAGTGTACATCGTAACCAACTTTTAATAGAAGACTCTATTCCAGATCTAGTACCAGCAATTGATAAAATGGTTCGGTTATTTGAGAAGAATGCCTGTATTATCTTTCAGGATCGTGAGCAGCTAATCGATAAACTATTACAGCATCTTACCCCAGCTTATTATCGAATTAAGTACAAATTAACCGATGCAATAGTATTTGAGAGCACGTATAATGAAGAATTTGAACAAATTCGACATTTGATTAAACGGGCATTAGAGCCAATTAGTGAAGTAATGGAAAGTAAGATTCCTGAAAATGAAATTACCTACATTGTTATGCTTGTCAGTGGCTGGATGCATATGCAAGGGGAAAGTATGACAGAAAAGGTAAAGGCAATTGTTGTATGCCCACAAGGAGTTTCTGTATCGAGGTTAATGTTTCATCAGTTAAAAGAACTTTTCCCAGAGTTTGTATTCTTAGATTCATTATCAGTCCGAGAATTTCTAACGTATGGGCTAGAGTACGATGTTGTTTTTTCACCAATTGCTTTAGAGACGGAGAAGAATCTGTTTATTTCAAAAACAATGCTACGTCCAGAAGATAAACAACGATTACGTAAGCAAGTGATGCTAGAAGTGTATGACTATATTCCAAACGAAATTAATGTGGATGACATATTAAAAACAGTTGGACAGTATGCGGATGTAAATGATGAAAAGCAATTAAGAAAAGAGTTATATGCATACATCCATCGAGATGAAAACGCAACAATAACAAGACAATTAAGTACTTCTATGGAGTTAGATTTACATGAATTTATAATCCCGAAACATATTACGCTCAGAGAGTCAGTTCCATCTTTTGAAGATGCAATTCGACTTTGTGCTGAACCACTACTGAAATCAGGGCATATTGAGCAACATTACGTAGAAGCTGCGATCAGACATTCTCAAGAAGATTCCTATATTGCTATCGGACCGCACGTAGCAATTCCTCATGCTGCCCCAGAAGATGGGGTACGACAGGTAGGAATGAGCTTACTTCGGATCAAAAATGGTGTGACATATGGAGAAGAGGGTCATCAAATTAAACTAATGATTATGATTGCAGCTGTTGATAAACAACAACATATACATGCTTTAATGCAATTAATGAAAGTTGCTTCATCTGAGACAATTTTACCTAAACTCGTTCAGGCTAATTCAAAGCAATATATTCATCAATTAATTGAAGCTTATGTTAGGGGCAGCTAATTACAGCAAAAGAAAGTGAAGGTAGGGGTGTGACATAATGAGTGAATTACATTTTGAAGAAGATGTTATTTTACTAGATTTAGATGTAGAAAAAAATGAACAAGTACTAGAAAGAATGGGACGAAATCTTGTAGATCTAGGATACGTAAAGGAAAGTTTTATACCTGCAATTGTAGAACGTGAAAAAGAGTTTGCTACAGGGTTACCGACAACGAGTGTTTCGGTGGCTATCCCGCATACCGATTCCATACACGTGAACAAGAAAACGATTAGTATTGGTATCCTGAATTCTCCTGTCGACTTTGTCATTATGGGAGACGATAGCGAAACGACACCAGTACAAATTGTCTTTATGCTTGCAATGGATGAAGCCCATTCTCAATTAACACTTTTACAAGATTTAATGAAGTTATTTCAAGACGAATCATTTTTGCAACAGTTAATTGTAGAAAAGGATAGACGTAATGTGAAGCAATTAATAGAAAATAAGTTAAATTTGTATTCCTTTAAAGGAGGTGAATTGTAATGAAGCAAGTACTAGTAGCATGCGGCGCAGGTATTGCAACTTCTACCGTAGTAAACAATGCAATTGAAGAATTAGCGAAAGAAAACAATATCAAAGTTGATATAAAACAAATTAAAATCGCTGAAGTAGGCACATATGAATCTACAGCGGATTTATTAGTAACAACTGCAATGACGAAGAAAGAGTATTCGTTCCCAGTTATTAATGCTCGTAATTTCTTAACAGGAATTGGTGTGGAAGATACAAAGAAACAAATTTTAGAAGAACTTAAAAAATAAGGTGAAATTGCTCGATTCTAACTTACCAGAGTCGAGCTTCATCTTAAACATGGAGGGGGAGTTTCTGTGCAAGGCTTTGTTGATTTTATTCAAGCGTTTTTAGGATTAGGTGCAACCGTAATTTTGCCAGTTGCAATTTTCTTAATAGGGCTATTGTTCGGTCAAAAACCAGGAAAAGCATTCCGGTCTGGTTTAACAATTGGTGTGGCATTTGTAGGTATTTTTCTAGTAATAGACTTATTGACGTTAAACTTAGGTCCAGCCGCTCAGGGGATGGTCGATCGCTTAGGAGTGAACTTAAATGTAATTGATATTGGATGGCCAGCAACTTCATCTATTGCATGGGCTTCAGCAATTGCAGCATTTATTATTCCTTTGGGATTAGCTGTAAACGTTGTCATGCTTGTTACTAAAACGACGAAAACGATGAACGTGGATATTTGGAACTTCTGGCATTATACATTTATGGGTGCGGTTGTATACGCTGTGTCCGATAGTATCATCCAAGGGTTAATTGCAGCGACCATTTTCCAAATCGTATGTTTGAAAATTGCAGATTGGACGCAACCAATGGTTGAAGAATTTTATGATATGCCAGGTGTATCTGTAGCAACTGGAAGCACCATTTCGTATGCCCCATTTATTTTTGTTGTAAAAGGACTTCAGAAAATTCCTGGATTAAACAAATTAAATGCAGACCCAGATTCTATTCAAAAGCGCTTTGGTGTATTTGGAGATTCGATGGTTATTGGGCTTCTACTAGGTGCAGCTATCGGGGCATTAGCTGGATATGGTGTAGGTGAGATCATTAATATAGGTATTTCCATGGCAGCGGTAATGGTATTAATGCCACGTATGGTAAAAATCTTAATGGAAGGTCTTATGCCAGTATCCGAGTCCGCACGCGAATGGTTAAATAAGCACTTTGGTGATCGTGAAATCAATATTGGTTTGGATGCTGCAGTTTTGTTAGGACATCCATCTGTAATTGCGACAGCTTTAATTTTAACACCAGTGACTGTGTTACTAGCAGTTATCCTACCGGGGAATGCAGTATTGCCATTTGGTGATCTAGCGACAATACCATTTGTTATTGCATTTGTGGTCGGTGCAGCACGAGGGAATATTATTCACTCTGTCATCGTCGGTACGATTATGATTGCTGTTTCTTTATATGTAGCGACGGATATCGCTCCATTATTCACAGATATGGCAACAAATGCAGAAATCAATTTACCTGAAGGATCTGCGATGGTATCAAGTATTGATCAAGGTGGAAATATCGTAAACTGGGTCATCTGGAGATTCTTTGATCTATTCAATTAATTACTTATCTGAATCAATTTCATAATTAATATATGTGATATAAAATCCGAATGTTGCGCTGTTTGATTTCCATTGCAGACGGACGCTTTCCGCAGGCACGGTCTCAGCTAACTTGAAAAGAAAACCGCTTTTCAAGTGGATCTTCGCCTCGTGCTATTCCTGCAGGAGTCGCCGTCTTCCATTGCAATCAAACCCAAAAATTTCCTTTAATCCGAACATTAGCATTTAATCATTCGTTTTTAAAAGAAACTTAGCAATTATGAAATTGATTCATCTTGTATTGAATAGGATTGGCAATCCTTTTAGGGTTATAACTACAGTAGGAGGCACATCGGCATGAAGGCATTAGTGAAAACAGAGCTAGGGCATGGTAATCTACACATTCAAAATGTTGAAGAACCAAGCGTATCTAGTCATCAAGTGAAAATAAAAGTAGCTTATGCAGGTATTTGCGGTTCGGATATTCATACGTACGAAGGTCATTATAAAGTAGCTGCTCCGGTAACTTTAGGACATGAGTTTTCCGGTCGGATTGTAGAGGTTGGTGAAGGAGTTACCGATTTTAAAGTCGGTGATCGTGTTACTTCAGAAACAACTTTTTCTATTTGTGGAGAATGTCGCTATTGTCAAACTGGTGATTATAATTTATGCAATCATCGTAAAGGGTTAGGTACGCAGCAAAATGGTGGATTTACGAATTACTTGATTGCTAGAGAAGAAAGTCTTCACCATTTGCCCGACGAAGTGGATGATCGTTCTGCATCCATGACAGAACCATTAGCATGTACGTATCATGCTATTCAAAAAATAAATATTAAGCCAGGAGATTTAGTCGTTGTGCTTGGACCAGGTCCAATTGGTTTGTTAGCAGCTCAGGTTGCTAAAAGCTATGGAGCTACCGTCATGATGTCCGGACTCGATAATGACAAAATTCGTCTGGATAAAGCGAAAGAAGTTGGCATTGACTACGTTATCAACATTCAAGAAGAAGATATAAAGGAAAAAATTGCAGCTTTAACGGATGGTTATGGAGTGGATGTAGTATTAGAATGTTCTGGTTCGATTCATGCTGCTAATCAAGGTCTCGACTTACTACGGAAAAAAGGAAGCTACGCACAAGTAGGAATTTTTCCAGACTCACATGTGAAGTTTGATATGGAAAAAGTCATTCAAAAAGAAATACATGTTGTAGGAAGTAGAAGTCAAAAATCAGCAGATTGGGAACCATCACTTCAGTTAATGAAAGAAAAGAAAGTAGATGCAAAAGCCTTAGTAACGCATGAATTCACTATTGATCAGTGGGATGAAGCATACCAAGCGATAAAAGACGGAGAGGCAATAAAAGTACTATTAAAACCATTACAAGATTAACTTCATGAGGAGGCTTACCATTATGGAAAAAAGAGAATTAGTAAATATCATTGATTATACGTTATTACATCCAACAGCAAATAAAGCTGACATAGAGAGCTTTTTGCAAGAAGTAGTCAATTATGGGTTTAAAACCATTTTTGTTCAACCATACTTTGTACCATTTGCAGTTAACTGGTTAGCTGATCATGATGTGAATGTTGGTGTTCCAGTTGGATTTTCTTTAGGTGGAGCAACTACGCATGTGAAAGTGGAAGAAACTAAAGAAGCGATTCGTAATGGGGCAAAAGAAATCGATATGCTTGTTAATTTAGGAGCTTTAAAATCAGGGGATTATCAAATGGTAGAAACTGATATTGCAAAGGTAGTAGAGGCGGCAAACGGTTTAAATACTAAAGTAATTATTGAAACAGCTCTATTGAACCAAGAAGAGAAGATAAGTGTCACGGAATGTATTATCCGTGCTGGAGCAGATTTTGTAAAAACAGCTACTGGATTTAATGGTGGTGGAGCAACGGTAGAAGATGTTCGATTATTAAATGAAATCGGTAAAGGGAAAATACAAGTTAAGGCAGCCGGAGGGATAAAGACATATGAAGATGCCTTAGCAATTATTGATGCAGGAGCAACACGAATTGGTTCTAGCGGAGCTATACAAATAATTCGAGGTGAAACATCAACAAGCTCTTATTAATGTGATTGGAAAAGAAAGCTTGCTTGAACAAAACTATTGAAATGAGGGATTTACATGGTTGATGCATTACTAGACTTTATGCTTGGTCCAATGCGAGGTATTAGCCAATTTTATTTTGAATATCAACTGCTTTTCAACTCAATCGTTGTTGGGATAGCAGCATACTTTCTAATCAAAAATAAAAAGAACTCAACCAAAGAATCGAATAACTAGATATAGAGAGGAGCTTTATCTTGGAAGCTTTGAATTTATATGGTATAGAGGATTTGCGTTACGAAGATACACCAAAGCCTATGATTGAAAAAGATGATGATGTCATTATTAAAGTAAAATCGGTAGGCATTTGTGGCTCGGATACTTCTCGATATAAAAAGCTAGGACCTTACGTGGAAGGAATGACATTCGGTCACGAGTTTGCAGGTGAGGTAATAGAAGTAGGAAAAAGTGTCACAAATTTTAAATCAGGGGATCGAGTTGTGGCCTGCCCTACTTTTTCATGTGGGAACTGTCATTACTGTAGGGAAGGACACCCAACTAGATGTGTGGAACTAACTGTAATTGGAGCAAGAAATCCAGGTGCTTATGCTGAGTATACGAAACTACCAGAAGGGCATGTGAAGATTTTGCCAGATTCGATTGATGATGATACAGCAGCTCTGGTTGAGCCTTCCGCTGTAGTTGCGCATGGTTTTTACCGAGCATCAATTACACCAGGTAGTTCGGTAGCGATCATGGGTGTCGGGAGTATAGGATTGTTAGCAGTTCAATGGGCTAAAATCTTCGGCGCTAGTAAAGTGATTGCCATAGATATTGATGATCATAAATTAAAAATTGCTCAAGAACTTGGTGCGGATATTGTGGTAAATCCAATGAAAGAAAATGCTGAGGGAATTGTAAAGCAACATACCGATGAGCTTGGTGTTGACCTTGCTGTGGAATCAGCCGGATCACCTATCACAAGTGAGCAAGTACTTGCTTTACCAAAAAAAGGTGGAGAAGTGGTTTTTCTTGGCATTCCTTATGGTGATATTACACTAAAACGATATTATTTCGAAAAAATTGTTCGGAATGAACTAAGAATTCTTGGTTCATGGAATGCGTTGTCGGCACCTTTTCCAGGGAAAGAGTGGAATGCAACTTTACATTACATGAGCACCGGCCAGTTAAATATAAAACCGATGATTTCTCATCGACTCGGACTGCAAGCTGGACCAGAAATCTTCCATCAAATTACCAATAAACTCTCCGATGCGGTAAAAGTAATCTTTCATCCCGGTAAATAAGGAACGAAGAGACTGGAGAATAACAACAAAAGTCAAGCGCCCGTTTTAAGGAAAGCCGACTAAGAACGCCTCGTCCTGTGCCAACGTCGATATGACCCGGATTCCGGGCCCACGTAGCGAGTGCGACCTGCTTTCAGGGGTGGTTCGACAAGGGTCGAACTTCCTTTTTTTCTTCTGAGATAAAGGAATCACGGTGAGGCAACGAACCGATGATGACTTTCACCCATTGGTTTAAGTGCGACTAAGCCACATAAATAACATAGTAAACGTATCCACAGTTTCAAAATTTTATAATTACCTAGTCCATAAAAAATCAAGTCGAAGTGAAGTCGCTTCGGCTTTTTGCTGCGCAATGAAATGAGATAGCTTATGTGCGGAGAAGAGTGGTATCTAAAAACAGGTAACCTACATCCAGCTCGTTCTATGCAGCCATCTAAAATTTATAGATTAGCATCTGGTACTAGTATCTAGAATAATTTCACGCAGTATAGTATAATCTACTTATTTACGAATTACATTCTAACTTATCATAGTGTTAGATAGAAAGAAGGTAGAAGAAGTGAATCAATCACCATCGAATCATGATGAATCCTATGTAGAAGTTATAGGAGATACTGTGTGCGGAAAACATTTGATGATGACGATTATCATAAGTGTTTGTTTGAGTTTAGCCGGTTTTTTTCTAGGAAGAGAAGTGATCTTCGCAAATATTGCTGCTGAAGAAATGATAGAGTCTTATTCCTTACTATTAGGAATTGGTGGTAGTGTAGCTGGTTTAATTCTCAACACATTTTTATTTAAACCAAAAAGAAGGTTGAATGAAACTGCTAGTACAAGTGATGAGTTATCCTCGGTTTATGAAAAATTGCAATTTGATATACATGAAGAAAGAGAAGCGATTAAAAATGATCCTGTTATTATACAAGAAATGAAAGAACAGGGATTTTACGATATGTTCATGGAAAGTGAGAAGGAAGTTACTCAAGATACGGCATCCTCGCGAAAAAAGGAGGATGATCAATAATGGAGACATTAATGATAGCTATACTCCTCGCGCTGCTAGGAAGTATTATTTTTACTTTAATTGGATTGATATCTGGATCAGATGAGACAGCGGTACTCGTTCCGGCAACATTAATTGTTGTCTTATTGGGCGCTCCTCCCGAAGGTGTATTTGCATTTTTTATGGCGGCTGTGTTATCTAAGCATTTGACCCATGCAATACCAACAGCATTAATGGGAGTCCCTGGTGATACAACCGCAACACCAATGCTGGAGCACGCAGATTTTATGCGACGGATTGGGCTCCCGCATATAGCACTTCGTAAAATGATTTCAGGTGGGATTATCGGAGCATTTATCGCTTTGCCAGTTGCGCTTTTATTTGCAGTATTTTTAAGTCAATTCGGCGAGTTTTTCCAAGAAAATGCCGGGATTATTTTTACATTAGCAGCTGTATTGATAGGGTATTTTTCTAAAGGTCGATGGGCCAGTATTATTTTAATCATACCACTGGCTCTTGTTATCCAAGGACTGAACCTTATAAGCACAACGATTTTAGAAACCAGCTTATCGATAAGTTTCTTCCTTGGTATTGCAATAGGACCGATGTTGACGGATATACTATTAGCATTGTCTCGCAGTGCCCGTCCAATGATTACGAGGCATGAAAAAAATGAATATAAACTAGCTCCTGAGAAAAAATCATGGAGTGGGTATTTTCCAAATCCGTTTAAAGTATTAACAAAGAAACAAACATCTGCTGTGGCGGGAACTTCCTTTTTATCATCGTTGACATTTGCTTTAAGTCCAGTAGGGATGACCGCATTAATGGGGGAATTGGTAGGATCACGAGTGAAAGGTCAATACAAGAAGTCGACAACAAGCCTTTCTACGATGAACGGAGTAACCGAATCTACTTATATTGCGGAAACGATTATTCCGCTCGTAGCTTTTGGTATTCCATTAAGTCCCGTGGCAATCGGTCCGGCACAGGCATTATTCAATGCTCCGCCAGTCTTTACTACAGAACCAGTCAATAATTTGCATACAATGATGGAGCCATTTGAGTTTCTAATATTCGGTTTGATAGGAATTATTATTGCTGCTATTATTGCTTATCCTTTCTCTATGAACTTTGCACGAAAGGCAACGGTTCTCGTATTAAAATATATTAACCAAGAGGCAATTATCGGTATGTTCATTGGAATTGTTGCACTACTAGCCTTTTATGAAGGTGGTATTGTCGGAATTACGGTGACATTTGCAATGGCGATGGTTGGTGGTATACTAAATCGATTCCTCGGAGTAGGTGTCGGTGTGCAATTTATGGTATTCTATGGTTCGAGTTGGATTGTAGGAGCATTATTAGGAATGTAAATGGATTAGATACAGGAGTCCTCTTCAGCTACTGAAGTAGACTCCTTTATTTTTGTCTAGGAAATTATAAAATTTTGGGGCTGTGGATGAACAACTAAGTTATTTAGCCACGTCCAGCTCCAGCGCCCATCACCTATTGTCCTTCCGGAAACCTCCTTACGATAAAGAAGACTGCCGAATGTTCTTTGTGAGGCATAGTCGCACTTATGCCATGGTGAAAAGAAGACTGCCGATTGTTCTTTATGAGGCATAGTCGCACTTATGCCAATGGTGAAAAGAAGACTGCCGAATGTTCTTTGTGAGGCATAGTCGCACTTATACCCTTGCGGTGAAAGTCAACATCGATTCGCATACGCTTATCGTGTTTCCTTTATCTCAAAGAAATAAAGAAGTTCGACCAGTCGAACCACCCCTTGAAAAACAGGGGCGCAGGACATACGGTGATAAACGGGCGCTTGCGCTTTTGTTCTTGGAATGAATTTTCTTTCCCTAGCTAGTTAAAGCTATGCCTGCGGATAAGCGCCGTCTGCATGAATATGGATTTTACATTACATATATTAATTATGAAATTAATTCGGTTAAATGAAAATTAAAAAGGATGGTAAATGATGAAGTTAATTGCAATCGATTTAGATGGAACATTATTGTCAGACGAAGGAAACATAAATCAAGTAAGTAGTGAAGCAATTCGAAAAAGACAAGAAGCAGGGGATATCATCGCTATTTGTTCGGGAAGATCACTACATGATACAAAAGAATTAACAAAGCGAGCAGGATTAGACTTACCCCTTATTACTGGAAATGGAGCAGTAACTTATGCGGACCATAAGGTAATGGAACATTTATCAATGCAACCTCGCCTTGTAAAGGAACTAATGGAAAAAGCAGATAAAGAAGGACTGTACTATGAAATTTATACGAACGAAGGAATCTATCTAGAAAGAGATATAACTGCTATATTAGAAAAGGAAATCGATGATTATCCGAATATTAGTGAAGAAGATCGCGAGAAAATGAGAACCATGATTGCGACACAGAAAGATCAATTTGGGCTAAAGACCGTAGAAGACTACCATTCCATTAATTATGAGTCATTGGATGTATACAAAGTATTTATATTATCATTCAACCTCGAGTTATTAGCAAAATTAAATGAAGAGTTACGAAATAGGGGAGATGTATCTATTACTGGTGCAGGTCGCCAAAAAATAGAGATTGCACATGAGAGTGCGAGTAAAGGGAATGCATTACGAAGTCTAGCAAGATATTTTCAAGTCCCGATGGAACATACAGTGGCTATCGGTGATAATTTTAATGATATCCCAATGTTTGAAGCAGCCGGTGAAAGTGTTGCGATGGGAAATGCAGAATCAGAAGTAAAAGAAAAGGCTGACATAACTACTAAAAATTACAACGAGAATGGTGTAGCATATGCGCTGGACCACTTGATAAAATAGATTGTTGTTTTAATAGGCGATTGAAGAGGATACTCCATTATAGTCCGGAAAATAAGCTGTCCCTTGGGCATCTTCGACTAATACTATCCCTCTGAAATCGTCTATTTTTTAGGTTATCACCCAAAATTGATATAGTATTTGCGTATCCATATTCGGTCATTCTTTTTGCCTGAAGTGATCGGGACTTTATTACTTTTAATATTTCAGTTTCGACAATGTGATATAAATAAATCAGTAATTATAAGATAAAAGTCATATTGATTTCGACAAAATCCACTAAATGTAAACCCTACATTTATTATATACAACGAAGTTCCTAGTCTTATTTTATAAATTCCAGTAATTTACAATAGCGTCAATAGTCCTAATTAATGGTAGGATATTCCTTTATACAATTTACAATATACTAAAAGTCAGGTAAAAAGAAGTGCAACCAAAGATGAATATCGAATAATTCATAACTATTTAACTATTTTAAAAATAGTAGCATTCTAGGATTTATGTTATGAAGTAATTTGCTAGTATAGGTAATAGGTTAGATAGACAACAAAGAAATCCACAATATATCTCACAGAGAAAGGGGATGTGTTGATGATAAAACGATTAATCATCTTGGTTGTGCTGTTCATCGGCTTATCCTATTCTACTACATTTGCTGAGAAGGGGGATCAATTAGCAGTTTGGGACTATCATAGCACGATGTTTCAGGACTTATTTCATGATGTAAACAAAGAAAACAAAGCTGAACATCAGGAGTATTTAACTACCTATCTTCAGGAAACAAAGCAACGATCTTTGCAACAAATAGATGGCTATCAACAAATCTATTTACAGCAGTTGGAACAAGAGAAAGAAGTATTGCTACAGAAAGATTGGAAGGAAATAGAGAGTCACTTAAAGCGGGATTTAAAAGTAGAAATAGATGCTAACTGGAATGAATTTTTACAAGGGGTTTTATCAGAATATTAAGTCTTTATTTAATGTCCTAGTTATCTTATTGATAGTAGAGAGGGGTCAGACAAATGAAAGTAAAAGGATTAAAGAAAAAGGTCGTTGCGGGGGTATTAGCAACAAGCGTGGTAGTTAGTTCAAGTGTCGTATTTGCAAGCACACCAGCTGGTGAAGGATTACGTGATTGGTATAACGGATTATTTAATGAAAGTGTAGCTTCTATCGAATCCAAGGCAGAAAGTATGACAACGGAACGTTTTAATGAATTGGAATCGGAATATGCACAAATTAAGTCTGATGCAGCAATAGATATTGATTTATCACGAGAATTATCTACAGGTCAATCGCTTGATGAAATCATTTCTGCAAAATTAGATCATATTGAAGGAATAGATGCAGAGAAAGCGGCGATTTTAGAGGATATTGGTTATGAATATTATAATGTGTTTTTAGATGCTTATTTGGAGATTGAACGGTTGGCTAATGAAGGCGAGGCATTCGCTACAAACGATTTAACCAATTATACATCTGAGCTTGGAGAAGAAGCAGTAACACAATTAACTTCGGATTTAACGACTGCTAAAGATAATGCGGTGCAAGAACTGGAAGATGCAATTCAAGCTGCGCAGGAAGAATTAGCTGCTGAAGTGAGTAGTCATGAAGCAGCAACAATTGAAAATATTTCTGATTGGTTAGGTTGGACAATCGATGATTTACGAGCATCAGTAACTACTTTACTTGATGATCTGGTAGCTGAACAAGAAGCAATTATTGTAGCAAAGGCACAAGAACTTGAAGATGATGCAAAAGCTGCTTTAGACGCAGTTATAGATGGAATTAACCAATAAGCAAACTCTTACATGTAATAGGAGGCCAATGCAATGAACAGAAAGAGACATAATTCGAATCGGGAATGGAAGTCAGTAGCCAGAAAAACAGTGATTATTTTCTTTCTATTAATTGGCTGTACTATTCATGTAACTTTTGCAAACTCTGATATGCAATCGACCATCAGCAGTTGGTTCGATACGAAGACGAATGAATCGGTAAAAACGATGGAAGAAGAATTGAATCATGTGAAACAACAACAGCTTGAGCGGCTGCAAACAGAAATTCGTTCACAGATGGATGCAGTTGATCAAGAGTTGCAAATTTTGCTTGACCAACAAATTACGGAACGATCCTTAGAGTTAGAACAATATGCGGATGAAATCATTCAAGAAATTGAAATTTCACCAGACAACACAAACGAAGAAATACAAACCAAGTTGGATGTTATTATTAATCAAGCTAAAGAACAAATGGATCTGCTTAGAAAAGATAATAAAACGGAATTAGAGGAAGAATAAAAAAGCCCCAATATAGAAATGGAGAACAGAATTTCCTTTTCTATGTTGGGGCAATATTATTGAGTGTAAGATGTGTCATCTTGTTAATCTCAAGGGGCAATGTTACTTTGGAAGAATATAAAAACCAACAATCTCATTTGCATTGTCTAAAGCAACATTAAACTGTGCATTCCCACCGGCAAATAAACCATCGTAAATAAATACATCGACTCCTTGTTCTTCTTCCGTGCTCACTAGTTCATAACTTACAAAAGAACCGATATCACTTGTAACGGTATTCCATCCTTCTGTTAATTGTGCTTCTGAAATTTCTGCCTTCATTTGTTCATTCATATCATTATAAGCTTCATTAAATTGTTCATTTACAATTTTGTCTAAAAATGCTTCTGCTATAGCTGTTCTTTCTTCATCAACCTCAGGTGATTCACTTTGATTATCGTCTGTTTCTTGATTAGTCTCTTCCTCATTAGAAGTTTCCTCTTGTTCGGTTTCGTTTTCCTCTTGTTCATTATTTGATGTATCCTCATTACCTCCGCAAGCGACTAGTAGTATAGATAATACTGCAATAAGTAGAAGTAGTGATTTTTTCATATAACTTCCCCTCTCTAATTGGTTTGTTTATGAATCCATTGTCCAATATCTTCAATTACTTGTTCATCTACATGACCAGGAATCGAATATTCTTCTACTGTTCCTTTATTTGGTCCTTGTGACGTGATAAAAAAATGATTTAATTCAGGGTAGCTTTTAAATGTCGTGTTGTCCTTTTCTTCTAGTAATTCTTGCCACATCGTAAAATCTTGTTCCATCGTTACTTGAAAATCTTCTTCCCCTTGTAAAAGTAACATTGGTTTATT
Source organism: Oceanobacillus iheyensis HTE831 (assembly GCF_000011245.1). Classification (NCBI taxonomy): domain Bacteria; kingdom Bacillati; phylum Bacillota; class Bacilli; order Caryophanales; family Bacillaceae; genus Oceanobacillus; species Oceanobacillus iheyensis. Next base: position 2,814,004 of record NC_004193.1, on the reverse strand, counting down.
CGAGTGAAGAGCGATTTCTCCAACATCATGTTCATCCATTTCTTTTAAGTAGTAACCATTGATTGTAAATACGTCAGTTTCTTTCGCTTCTTCATCCGTCATATCGATCAAAGCTGCACCTGCACGTTTTTCTTCTTCCAACATTTGAATCGATTCATTCTTTTCTTCCTCATCATTCACGAGCTTATGAAGGAAATATATATTCTGATCATATATAATTTCCCATAATGATCTTGGTGATCCAGCTAAAATAACCATTCCATCTGTATCAGCTTGTTGATCGATTCTTGGAGCCAGCATTCCGCCAAGACTATGTCCTACCACGAAGACTTCGTCTGTTTGAATCCGATTATCTTCTTTTAATAGTTGTGCTGCTAGAACCGCATCATCCATCGTTTCTTCGTTCACAGTCAAATCATTACCAAATGTGGCTTGCATTTCTGGATATACAAACGAGCGTTTTGGATAACGAAGTACGGCTATGCCTTGTTCGGCTAGACCATAGGCGAGATCTCGGAATGGTGCATATTCATATACTGCTTCATCCTGATCTGAAGGCCCAGAACCATGGACAAGAATTACACCGGGTATCGATTCATCAAGATCTTTCGGCAATGTTAATGTTCCTTCTAACTCAAAATCAGTACCTTCACCTATTTTCATCACTTCTTCTTCTACATTTCTTGGTAACGTCCTTTTTGTTTGCATAGGTTCCATATGAAAACCAACAAGTTCTGATTGTTCATCCCATGTCATACGTACCTTCATGGAAGATTCTTTTTGCTCGACAATAGCTTCAATAACATCAAATGATTGTTGCTTGCTTGATTCCAATGTGACTTCTGCATCCTCATTAACGGTCATTTCTTTCCAAGATGCTTGAAGTTCTTCTTTAGTATAGGTCTCTTGTAGCTGTGGACTAAAATAGCTATCTCTTACATCTTCAAAGTTCCCTGCAATTAAGTTGTCGATAAGCTCTTCGGATTGTTCTTCCAACGTTTTATCTGAAGAACAGGCTACTAACATAAAAAACAATACGATAACTACAAGCGTTCGCATAGATTCCTCCTTTTATGTAATTGGATAAATATGTATACGAATGAACCGTCAAAAAAGTTTCGAATATACTCAATGATTTGTTGTTAAATCAAATATCCGTTATGATATGCATATTAGAAATAACGAGGAGGAATTGGAATGGCAAGCAATGTACAATCATTTCAAATACAAACGGATCAAAAACAAACATTTATCCGATTAGATAATTACTTGAATGATATTTTGAAGCAAAGTAATGTCCAAAACGGGATCATGGTTGTGTTCTGTCCTCATACGACGGCTGCAATAACGATCAATGAAAATGCTGATCCAGATGTGAAGAAGGATCTTTCTCTAGGTTTAAATGAAACTTTTCCAAATAAAGATGGCTACGTGCATTTTGAAGGGAATTCTGATGGCCATATGAAATCATCGCTTGTTGGAGCAAATGAAACGTTAATTATCTCTGATGGAGAGTTAATTCTAGGGACATGGCAAAGTGTTTATTTTAGTGAATTTGACGGACCGAGAAACAGAACCGTGCACGTTAAAATCATAGAAGGCTAAGATATAAATAGAAGCGATTGAGGGGGAATCTTAGTATGAGTGATGCATTACTATTAAATCCGGCAAGACACATTAATATCGAGGGTGCTGCCAATATTCGGGACCTGGGAGGATATCCAACGAAAGAAGGTTACATGACGAAGTGGGGTAAATATTTTCGTGGAGATTCGTTACATGCTTTACCGCTAGAAAGTGAAAAATATTTAGCTAAAGAAAAAGGTGTACAATCTATTCTTGACCTTCGTTTGTCCTTTGAAGGAAAGTACAAACACATTGACCAATTGTCATACGAATATATTAATATCCCATTACTAGATCCAGCGACTTTCAAAACGAAGATACCTAAGTCGTTAGTCGATATGTATTGTATGTTGTTGGATTCGAGTCAAAAGCAATTTAAACAAGTATTTCAACACTTTATCCATACAGGTGATAACCCCGTCTTATTCCATTGTCGAGTTGGGAAAGACCGAACAGGTGTCTTAGCTGCCATGTTACTTGATTTAGCAGGTGTATCCCATGATTTGATTATAAAGGATTATGCACTTACAAGTAAGTATAAACCGGTAACAGAAGAAGCATTACGAAGTACACCTCCCCTTATGACGAAGAAACAATATCGCAACATGTTATTATGTGAACCAGAATATATGGAACAATTTTTACGTTATTTATATGAAAACTATGGAAGCACGGAAGGATTTCTCCATAGAATTGGATTTAATGAAAGTGAGATCGAACAATTAAGAACGTCATTTTTAGAGGAATAAGTACGATGTAAGAAGTTGTCCAGTAATCTGAGAATACTGGACAACTTTTTATATGCAGTAAATTATTTTGAATTTTTAAACTCATAGTAATTTCAATGTATAATAGACTTAAAATTGAAATGAGAGGGGTATTAGCATGAAACAGAGTCACCATATCACAGAAGAAGAGTCAACAGTTTCGGATTGGATGATAACGAAATCGGTACATGTTCTTTCCACGCATTCTATGAAAGAAGTTGCCAAACTATATAATGAAATAAATGAAGACGTAATTATTGTAATCGAACAAGGCAAGCCAATTGGAATCATTACCGGAAAATCTATTGTACAAGCTCTTTTAGATCATGGAGAAACTAGGCCAGTAACTGAATATATTTCTCGAAATGATTTTCAGCTTATTCATTTTGACCAATCTATTATCGATGCATGTAAACTTCCGACAACCAATTGTTTAGTAGTGAACGATGAACATAAATTTGTAGGGTTACTAACATACCATGAGATTCAGCGCGGGTTAGTACACTATATACATAAATTAGATCAATCATTTCATTCTGCAGAAATCGTAGAGGTAATTCTTGAAAGTGCCTATGAAGGTGTTGCAATGGTAGATAGAAATGGGATAATAGTTGAATTTAATGATGCGTATAGTCGTTTTACTGGAGTCGATAAAAAGGAAGCCATTGGGCATCCGGTACAAGAAATAATTGAAAATACAAATCTTCATCAAACTGTGAAGACAGGAATAGCTGAACGTGGGGTTATTCAATATATACAAGGACAGCCAATGGTCGTACATCGAATACCTGTATGGAGAAATGAAGAATTAGTAGGTGCGATTGGGATGCTCATTTTTGAAGGAGTGACGGAACTCTACCAGATCTATGATCGTTATCAAGAGAAGAAACAAAAAATGATAACCGAAAAACATTCAAGAAAAGAGGATAGTAATCCCGGACAGCCTGACAATTATTTGGAACAAATTATTGGGCAAAGCGAAGAGTTAACTAAATTAAAACGAATGACAAGAAAAGTCGCCCAAACAGAGGCAACAGTATTAATAACTGGGGACAGTGGGACAGGTAAAGAATTATTTGCAAAAAGTATTCACCAATTGAGCGATTATAAATCTGGTCCATTTGTTTGTGTGAATTGTGGGGCAATACCTGAACAATTGTTTGAATCTGAGTTATTTGGTTATGAAGATGGGTCATTTACTGGTGCAAAGCGAGGAGGAAAAAAAGGTAAATTTAAACTTGCCGACAATGGAACGTTATTTCTTGATGAAATTGGAGAAATGCCTCTTGCCATGCAGACGAAATTACTTAGAGTAATCCAAGAGAAAGAGTATGAAAAAGTAGGTGGATTGACAAAGCAGCCGTTAAAAGCCAGAGTTGTTGCTGCTACAAATCGAAATTTGAAAGTTATGGTAGAGGAGGGGACTTTTAGAGAAGACTTATATTATCGTATTAATGTAATCGAATTATATATTCCTCCGCTTCGAAACAGAGAAAGAGATATTCCATTACTTATATCTTCTTATCTACTAACAATTTGTAAAAAGTATAACATGAAGAAAAAAGAGATAACACCAGAAGCGATGGCGGTACTAATGAAATATAAATGGTATGGAAATATTCGAGAATTAATTAATACAATAGAAAAGCTCGTTATATTAACGGAGAATGATATGATAGATTATCACCATCTACCAAACTATATGAAAAGAGAAGAGTTTACGATAGATAATCGTTTATCCCCCATACACCAAGTCAAGCAACAAGAACATATTCGAGAAAGCGAGTTAATAAGACTTACGTTAGAACAAACTGGTGGGAACAAATCCAAAGCGGCTCAGAAATTAGGGATACACCGAACCACGCTTTATCAAAAATTAAAAAAGTTTGATATGGAGATGTAGTGTAGTTAAATGCCTACACAACGCTACAATAGTGTAGTTTTTTCCCTACACTCTTTGTTTTTAATTATCGGCATAGGAGTCATCATTAGTTGGCATGAATTTTGCATAGTAATGAGTGAACGGAAAAAAGGGGAGGGAAGAGAAAATGCAAGAGTACGCAGTTTTTCGCACACCAGAAACGATAAATTATGGGCGAAATTCATTTAAAAAAATAGGGATAGAAGCAGCAGCATGTGGTAATAAGGCGGTTATTATTAGCGATAAAATAATGGAAAATCTGGGGTATGTAAGTGAATGTAGAGATCTACTTCGCAAGGAAGGAATTGAAAGCGCTATCTATTTAGGTGTGGAATCCGAGCCAACAGATCGATATGTGGAGGAAGCATTGCAATTATTAAAGTCTGAACAATGTGATGTTGTTATTTCCCTGGGTGGAGGAAGTTGTATCGATACAGCAAAAGCAATTGCAGTGATTGCAACGAATGGTGGCTATATAGGAGATTATATGGGGATGAAGAAATTAGCAGTACTGCCACCTTTACCACATATATCCATTCCGACAACAGCTGGTACTGGATCAGAAGCTACTGATGCTACGATTATTACCAATACAAGTAATAACGTAAAGATGATGATTAAACAACCAGCATTTATGCCAAATGTTGCTATTGTGGATCCGATATTATCGATATCTTCTCCAAAAACTGTTACGGCTGCGACTGGAATTGATGCATTAAGTCATGCAATTGAGGCATATATTTCTCAGAAATCTCAACCGATGACAGAAATGTTAGCGCTTTCTTCAATGGAGAAAATTGTAAACAGCTTAAAGAGAGCATATGAGAATGGAGAGGATATTTTAGCAAGAGAAGAAATGTCTCTAGGTTCATTACAAGCAGGTATGTCTTTTACGAACGCATCAGTTTGTCTCGTCCATGGGATGTCCAGGCCGATAGGAGCCTTGTTCCATGTTCCACATGGTTTTTCCAATGCGATGTTACTTCCCGCTGTGCTGGAATTTAGTAAAGAACATTGTGTGGAACGACTTGCGGATTTAGGAAGATTTTTTCAACCTGATAATCAGATTGTATCTGATAGAGAGGCAGCAGATATTGCAGTTGAGTCGGTAAAACAGTTGTGTCTGGAATTAAATATTCCAAACTTAGAAGGATGGGGAATTAAAAAATCGGAGTTTCAGCAAGCCATTAGTAAAATGGCAGAAGATGCAATAGCCAGTGGCAGTCCAGGGAATAATCCGAGAGTACCAACCAAACAAGAAATAGAGAAACTTTATCAAACTTGTTATAACTATCAATTTTCATCACAAAAGTCGGTAAGTAATTAAACCGTGAACAGGGGGAGAAATGATGGAATTTCTAGGTATGATTGGATTATTGGTATCACTCGTCGTTTTAATTTATCTTACCATGAAAGGTGTAAATATCATCATTGGAGCCATTATTAGTTCGGTGATCGTAGCCTTAACAGGGGGATTAAGACTTGATACGGCATTAATGGATAATTATATGACAGGATTTACGGGCTATTTTGCGTCATGGTTTTTTGTTTTCTTATTAGGCGCAATATTTGGTAAAATAATGCAAGAGACGAAATCAGCGGATAGTATTGCTCATTGGATTAAAAAGATATTAGGACCGAAACGGGCTGTGTTTGCTGTTGTAGCTGCAGCAGCAATTATGACCTACGGCGGTGTGAGTTTATTTGTAGTTGGGTTTGCAGTATATCCTATTGCCGTCTCTTTATTTCGATCAGCAAATTTACCACACCGTTTTATCCCTGCAGCACTCGTATTTGGATCTATTTCCTTTACGATGACGGCACCTGGTTCACCAGAAATTCAAAATATCATACCAACAGAATTCTTTGGAACGACTCCAACAGCTGGTGGATGGATTGGTGTAGTATGTGCTTTGTTAATAATGACTTTAGGTGGTTTATGGCTAGGTTCTATGGTGAAAAAAGCATTTGCCAGCGGGGAAACCTTTGCACTACCAAATGGAGAGGGAGAAGCAGCTGCAAGTATGGAAGCTAACGCTATAAAACAGGAATCCGATCCTCAAAAAGAGGACTTGCCGAATATTATTATTTCCTCTATTCCACTTGTATTAGTTATTGTGGTTTTGAATGTATTAGGACAATTTATGAATCCTACAATTGCATTGTTAATTGCTCTACTAATAGGTATTGTAGTCGCTTGTTTGACGATGCTTCGATTTCTCACTAAATTTTGGGATTCTCTGGCAACAGGAGCACAAAATGCATTAGTTGCTTTAGCTAATACATGTGCCGTAGTAGGATTTGGAAGTGTTGCTGCTCAAGTGTCAGCATTTGATTCAATAATCACTGGTTTGGTGAATTTGCCGGGACCGCCATTGATTGGTTTGGCCATTGGTGTGACCGTCATATGTGCTATTACAGGATCTGCTTCAGGAGGATTAGGAATCGCACTGCCAATTCTAGCTCCAATATATTTAGCACAAGGGTTAGATCCAGGATCGATGCACCGTATATCGGCACTGGCTTCAGGGGGATTAGATTCTCTACCGCATAACGGATATGTTGTAACCACTGTTCGTGCGATATGTGGAGAATCACATGGAAGAGCATATAAACCAATTTTAATGGTAAGTGTTGTCTTACCTACGATTATTTTAGCGTTAGCAGTTATTTTGTACACCATATTTTAAATCTACTTAGGAGGACTTTATATGACACAAACTACAGTAAAAAATGTAAAAAACTATATCGGTGGAGAATGGATTGAATCACGTACGGAAAAAACAGAGGATGTCTTTAATCCAGCTACAGGAGAAGTAATTGCACAAGTACCAATTTCAACAACTGAAGATGTGCATCATGCGATAGAGGTAGCAAATGAAGCATTTAAGACTTGGAAGGAAGTTCCTGTTCCAAAACGGGCGCGAATTTTGTTTAAATATCAACAATTACTGGTGGAACATTGGGAAGAGTTAGCGAAGTTAATTACATTGGAAAATGGAAAAAATTACGCCGAAGCTTATGGAGAAGTACAACGTGGAATTGAGAATGTAGAATTTGCGACTGGTGCACCATCATTAATGATGGGAGAACAGCTCGCTTCTATTGCAACGGAATTAGAATCTGGTGTATATCGTTATCCGATAGGAGTGATTGGTGGAATTACACCGTTTAATTTTCCGATGATGGTACCGTGCTGGATGTTCCCGATGGCAATTGCTACTGGAAATACGTTTGTAATGAAACCTTCTGAACGTACACCATTATTAGCAAATCGGTTGGCAGAACTATTAGAAGAAGCAGGTCTTCCAAACGGGGTATTCAATATTGTACATGGTGCTCATGATGTCGTAAATGGGTTACTTGATCATAAAAAAGTTGCTGCTATTTCTTTTGTTGGTTCTCAGCCAGTAGCTGAATACGTATATAAACGAGGAACACAGAATTTGAAACGTGTACAGGCACTTGCAGGAGCAAAAAATCACTCGATCGTACTAAGTGATGCCAACCTTGAAAATGCCACTACTCAAATATTAAATGCTGCATTCGGTTCTGCAGGCGAAAGATGTATGGCTGCATCAGTTGTAGCAGTTGAAGAAGATGTTGCAGATGAATTTGTTACTTTATTAACGCAGAAAGCGAATGAAATAAAAATTGGAAATGGGTTAGATGAAGGGGTATTCCTTGGACCGGTAATCCGTGACCAACATAAGGAACGGACGTTGCAGTATATTGAATCAGGGGAAGAAGAAGGTGCAAATCTTGTTCGCGATGGTCGTACAGACGAAGCAGCCAAACAAGAAGGTTATTTTGTCGGACCAACGATCTTTGATCATGTAACGTCAGAGATGAAAATTTGGCAAGATGAAATTTTTGCACCAGTGTTGTCGATTGCCCGTGTGAATAATTTAGAGGAAGGTGTCGATTTAGCAAATGAATCTCGGTTTGCAAATGGGGCATGTATCTTTACAAGAGATGGGGGAAGCGTGCGTAGATTTAGAGAGACTATCGATGCTGGCATGCTTGGTGTAAATATTGGTGTTCCTGCACCAATGGCATTCTTACCATTCTCTGGTTGGAAAGATTCATTCTATGGGGATTTACATGCAAACGGAAAAGATGGATTACAATTTTATACACGTAAAAAAGTACTTACTACCAAATGGGTGTAGGTATCAGCATACGCAAGTTGTCGAGGCATAATGCCAAAGACAGAATATGAGTTAGGTTTTATGTAATAATATCAGCCAATTTGAAAGAGAAATTTCTTTTTCAAATTGGCTGAATCTGTACTATCACTCTTTTAACTAATGGAATAATCCGGATTCGCGTGATTTTTTCGCTAATTTTCTCGTATGTTTGTTAATTGGTTGCTTAAAGAAAGCTCCTAAAGCAAAGAATATAAAACCAAATAATGCTAACACAAGCATATCTTTAATCGCTTTGCTCCAGATAATCCCGCCGACTGCTTCACGTAATAAATCTATTGCATACGTGAACGGTAAGAATGGATTAATCGCTTGGAAGAACTCTGGTAATAACATCGCTGGGTACGTTCCCCCAGAACCAGCAATTTGTAATACAAGAAAAACGATAACCATTGCTTTACCAACGTCTCCAAATACAGAGACAAGCGTGTAAATAATCGTAATGAACATGAAACTTATAAATAACCCAAACACGATAAACCATAAAGGATGTGCCATCTCTACTCCAAGAATAAAAATATCTCCGAATGTAATAATGATGGTTTGAATTATCCCGATTACTAAGAAAGTCATCAACTTACCGAAGTATTCTTGGCGAAGTGTGAAGTTTGATACATGGTGAACTTCAGTCGACAACAATGAAATTAATAATAGTCCACCAACCCAGATTGCGAGAACCGTATAGAAAGGTGTCATTCCCGCTCCATAATTGGCAATCGGAAATATCTCAGTCTCATCTACGGTTACTGGTTCTTGGAAAAAGCTTTGCTCTGCCTCAGGGTCATTCTGAAGTAACTCAATGATTTCTTGTAAATCGGCTTCATCTTGTATTTCGCGAATGCGATCCGCTAATTCATTTACTTTCGTACTCACATAAGGGAATTCACCGAGTACAGTATTAATTGTATCGGTCCCTTCCTGTAAATTCCCGTCTGTAGAAGCAAGAATCGATTCCACTTCTGGGATAGTTGTTTGAATATCTACGAGTATTCCCCTTGCTTGTTGTAATGTGCCAAGAGCTTCATCAACTGTTTGACGTACCGTTGGTTCAATCGTATCGTTATATTCAACAACAAACGCATCTACTTGTTCATTAACGGTTTGAGCACGTTCTTTTAAATCATCAAGTAAAGTGGATACTTCGTCTTGTGCGTTCTGCATAACAGTATTAATTTCTTTGGCATCTGCTTGGACAGTTTCTAAAGTTTCTCTTAAAGAAACTATCTGATCAAGTGAATGTTGAATTTGTTCATATTCAGGCTGCTCAGGATCTAATTGTTCTTGTACTTGAGTTAGTGCATCTTCTATTGTTGTAAGGCGTTCTAATCCATCTTCTATTTGTGTATCAACTTGTTGTGCTATGTCATTACCATTACCAATGTCGATAGTAGAATCTTGAACATCTTGTAAGAAATCATTTGTTGACTGTGTCACTTCCTGAATCGTTTCTAAATCTTGTTGAATTTGTGGAGCCATTTCGTTCAAACGGTCCTCTGCATCATGAAGGAAAGATATCGTATCATCTATTGTAGTTAGTCCATCATTCGTTGTAACTTCTACACGAGGAATTAACCCTTGTGCTTCATTAATTAAATTAGCTGCATTCTCTGCATCGGCTAAGGTACTTGATAACAGTTCTTCTATTTCCGGTAAACTAGCTTCCACATTAAATAAGTATTCTTCAAATCGTTCAATATCTGGTAAATCATTTTCTAGTTGTACACCAATTTGATTAAATAAATCAAAAATAACACCATTTACCGTTGATACAAACTGACTACTCACATTTTCAACAATTGTGCTTGCACCACGGTTGGTCATTTGTGGAGTAATTGCATTTACCTTTTCATTCACATAGTATTCTACATTTGCTTTCTCAGGGTTTCCTGTGGTAACGGTTCCTAGTTTTTTAGAGAAGTCTTCTGGGATAATTATGACTGCATAATAGTCACCATTTTCAATGTGTTTCATCGCGCCTTCTCTGTCATCAAATTGCCAATTCATGGAGTTATCCTCTTTTAAAGTGGATATAAGTTCGTCTCCAATATGAATTTTTTCCCCACGCACTTCTGCACCGATGTCTTCATTTACAATTCCAACTGGTACTTCATCGACCTGACTATAAGGATCCCAGGCAGCTTTAATATTTAACCATGCATATAAGGACGGTAAAATTAATAGACCGCCTAGAATAATAAGTGCAATCCAATTCGTACCTGTTTTACGAACATCGGTCGAAAAAATATTCCATATGTTTCTCATTCTATGTCTTCCTATCAAGTTAATTTGTTCATACGAGTAACACTATACCAAACTTTTTTTAAAAAAACTAGTAAGTACGCGAGAACAATTCTTGATAGCCTTTACATTTTATAGATTATAAACAATTCATCAAAATAACAAAAAAGAGAATGAGACAAACATATTTAATCAAAAGAAAAGTCCGAATGTTTTAGATCATTCGTCTTTTGACCAAAAATTTTCATTATGTCTCATTCTCTTATGATCATTGTATTGTTGTATAGACCTTTAAACGATTAGTAATACGGTCCGTCATAATAATAAGGTCCTGGTCCGTAGCCTGGTGGATAAGGTCCATATCCCCATGGCGGTCCTGGAGGCCCTGGAGGTCCCGGTGGCCCAGGTGGTCCTGGAGGTCCATAATATCCAGGTCCAGGAAATAGAGCACTACCTAACAATCCTCCAGCTAATCCACCAACAAAAGGAGCTAGCCAGATGAAGCGTTCACCATCTTGCGCAACAGGAACACCATTCTCTATACGAAAATTTGGATAATATCCATAAGGCGCGTGCCAATTAAAAGCATTCGTTTGATAAGGAACTAGTTGCTGTTCTTGGTGCACTACTTGATCTTCATGAGAATCATTGTTCATATGCATCCCTCTTTTCTACAATCCTATATAACAACATATGCAGTACAGTGGCCTAATGTTAAATTGGATGTGAGAAATCTATGTAACTTGATAATCACTATATAACATGTGGTTATGCATATTCATAAGCATTTAGAAATTCGGTGATGAAACATTTTGACAACACTAATTATTTTAAGTAGAGTTTTGTTGTAATAAAAAAAAGTGAAAGTAGGTGTATATGTTTGAAAGGAATAAAATCAATCCTTACTTTAATTTTAATTTTAATACTAAGTGCATGTGGCAGTTCCAATAATGAGGAAGGAAATGCAAGCGACGAGCGATGGGAAGAAATTAATACAAGTGGAGAAATTGTAGTTGGTACATCTGGTACGTTATTTCCTGCATCTTATTATGAAGGGGATAAACTAACTGGATTCGATGTTGAAGTGATGCGAGAAGTTGCCAAGAGATTGAATTTAGATGTTACCTTTGAAACTATGGGCGTCGATAGCATGCTGTCAGCAATTCAAAGCGGAAGAATTGATGTTGCAGCCAATCAAATCGAACCAACGGAGAAACGTCAGAAGGAATTTAATTTCAGTGAACCATATAAATATTCGTATACTACGATGGTAGTGCGTAAAGGCGATAATTCTGGAATCAATTCATTAGAAGATTTAGAGGGGAAAAAAGCTGGCGGTGGAGCAACAACCGTCTATAGTCAGATTGCAGAGCATTTTGGAGCAGAAGTGGTTACTTATGGAAATGCGCCCAATGAAGCATATTTACGTGATGTACATAATGGAAGAACAGACGTAGTAATCAATGATTATTATCTGCAGAAATTTGGGATTGCCGAATTTCCTGAATTTGATATCCATCTCCATCCGGAATTACGATTTAGAACTACGGAGCAATCAATTGTGATCCCCAATGGTGAAACGAAGCTAACAACCGAAATAAATCAAGTTCTCGAAGAAATGCGCAATGATGGGACACTATCCGATTTGGCCATTCAATATTTTGAGGAAGATGCTTCTAAAAAGCCTAATTTAGAAATGGATGAGATAGAGGGGCTGGATTTATAATGGTCTTCACAGAAGTAAATTAAAACCTAAGGTGAAAGATTCCAGGTATCGTCTTGATGACGATACCTGGAATCTTTTTTAGTCATTAATTAATTTTGATGTATACGTTCGTTATCTTCTTATTGCGCGCATAATGAAACTAACAATAAAGATTAAAATAATTGCACCGATTAATGCAGGAACAATAAAGAACCCACCAATTTCAGGTCCCCAACTTCCTAAAATCAATGACCCTAACCATGCACCAACAAAACCTGCTAATATATTTCCAATTATCCCGCCAGGTAAATCTTTTCCGACAATCAAGCTAGCAATCCAACCAAGAATACCACCTATAATTAAACTCCAAATAAAACTTAACATGTTTATCAATCCTTTCTTGTTGTTTACTTAAAGTTATATTTCCAAAATACAAATAAAATAAACCTAAAAATTTGCCTTGTCTGTATATAGTATGTGTATAGATTTGAAATTAATGCCTAAAAACTATGCAGGAATAAAGGCTACTTTAATTAGTTTTTTTCTTTTTCTTCAATGGCTTGTTCTTTATAATATCGCTGTTCCTGCTTTTTATTTCGAAACGTTTTTTGACCTGGATGATATGCTTCTGAAAAACTTCCGCCGGTAACGTCTTTCACTGTATGAAATACCGTGAATGCTGAATCATCAATACTTTGTATTAATTTCTTTAGATAGAACAATCGCTGTTTGGGAATAGCGACATAAATAAGGTTTTCCTCTATACCATCTTCATTTTCTTTTGCTCTTAAGACAGTCGTATGCGCACCAAGATTTGTTTGGATTGCTTTTTCAACTTCTTCTGTTTTAACAGAGAATATATGAACTACTTTTTTAGATTCAAACCCTTCCAGAACATAATCTGTCACTCTTTTTCCCACAAATAATGCGAAAACAGTATACATCGTGTAAAGCGGACCAATGACAAATATCCCAGAAAGAACAATCGCTGCATCTAAAACGAAATTTGTCCCAGTTAATTCCCAACCAAATTTATAATTTAACATTCTTGCGATCGTTGATGTACCACCAGTTGTACTACCGGAACGAAAGATAAATCCAAAACCAATTCCAGTAAATACCCCGGTGAATAATGCTGCTAAAAGTGGATCAGGAATGCCAGTATCTAGCCCTTCTAATACAAAAATGAAAAACGAGAATAACGGGATGGTGACAATTGATTTGATAATCATATCTGGTGGCAAGTAACGATAACCAATTAAAAGGGTGAGTGTATTTATGATGAGCGTAGTAAGCGCAGGAGAAATCCCCATACTATGATAGATAAGCAGTGAGAGACCAGGTACTCCACCTTCGGCTAATGAATTCGGCATTGCAAATATTGCTACGGACACAGCAAAAAAGAAGGTACCTAAAATTAAGAAAGCATAATTCTTCATATATGATGCCTGCCTTTCTATTGTTTATATTTCTAGAGTGCAATTAATTGTATCATTATAAAAGCGTGAAATGAATAAATAGGTGGACGCTTATGGTCTAATCAAAGAGGATAAATCAAACTTCTATTTATCTGAATTATATATCTTTTTAGAATGTATTTATTTTCCATTTCAAAGAACCGAAATATAAAGAGGAGTGAGAGAAGTTTCATTATAATGTAAAGGGAGATGCTCAGGTGAAAAGGGTTTTTATGAAAAAGGGGATTCGATTCAAGCTTATTTTATCACTTGTTTTAATGTTAGTTATTCCTGGATCTTTAATTGGTTGGTTAACGTATTTTAGTTCTTCCAATATCTTTGAAAATCAAATGGAAGATTCTATTGATGAAAGTATAGAAATCATTCAACAGACAACAAATAATACATTATAATCAAAAGTATTTGATTTAGAGGTTTTTGCAGAGCAAATACAAGCATCCATGTATGAAGATGACGGCGAACAAGTCTTTCAACGTTTTATGCAGTATATAGAATTACGACCAGAAGTATTAAGTGTATTTATTGGTACAGAGACAGGAGATTTCTTGCAAGAGCCTTCCTTGGTTCAAGACTCAAGCTATGATCCAACAGAACGTCCATGGTACGTGGCTTCGATGGAAAACCAAGATAATGTGATTATTTCTGATCCATATCATGCAGCAAGCACTGGGGAACTTGTGGTTACAGTATCTAAAGCAATGGAAGATGGATCAGGGGTCGTAGCATTAGATTTATCGATTGACTATATTCAAGAAATCGCATCTGGAGTAAATATTGGTGAAGATGGCTATGTTATTTTATTAGATCAAGCGCAAAATATTATTTATCATCCAGAGCAAGAAGCTGGTACGAAGGGTGAAGAAGAAATTTATAGCAAAATATATGAGAACAAAAATGGTGAGTTAACCTATACGTACCATAGTGATGATAAGCTCTTACACTTTGATACAAATGAGCTGACAGGTTGGAAGGTTGTCGGAACGATGGATCGAGGAGAAATCAAAGACATGATGTTGCCTGTTTTTTGGACAACATTAGGCCTCGTCATAGGTTCCACCATTTTAGGAGGCATTATGATACTCCTTATTATTCGATCTGTATTGAAACCGATTCATGCGTTGAAAGAAACAGCACTTATCATTAGCACTGGTGATTTAACTCAGACTATTGATGTGAGAACAAACGATGAAATTGGTCAGTTAGGAATGGCCTTTAATCAAATGCAAGACGGTCTAAAGGAACTAATTCGTGATGTAGAATTTAATGCACAACAAGTAGCCGCTTCTGCAGAACAATTAAATGCCAATGCAGATCAAATGACAAGCTCAACGGAGCAAGTGTCAACAGCAATTCAAGAAGTTTCTTCTAGTGCTGAAAGTCAACTGAATGGTACCGAAGAAAGTGCTAATTCTTTAGAAGAAGTATCAGCAGGAGTCGAAAAAATTGTTGATAGTGCAACAGCGGTATCAGGTTATGTGGAAGAAATGAATAGTCAAGCAGAGGTTGGTGGACAAGCGGTACACAATACTTTAGAACAGATGAATGCAATTCAGGAGTCTGTGTCCAACTCGAATCAAATGATTGGGTCTTTATTAGAACGTTCGAAAGAAGTAACTACAATACTAAGCGCAATTACGGATATCTCCGAACAAACTAACCTACTAGCGTTAAATGCTGCAATTGAAGCAGTGAGAGCTGGAGAACATGGAAGGGGATTCGCAGTTGTTGCTGATGAAGTCCGTAAACTAGCGGAGCAATCACAGAACTCGGCAAATGATATTAACGTTATTCTAGAAGGAATTCAACATGATATCCAAACAACAGTGGATGGAATGTCAACCGTAACAGATAAGGTTACTTCAGGTGTAGAAGTGTCCTATGATGCAATAGATAAATTTGGTCAAATTATGCAGACGAGTATTAAAATCCGACCACAAGTAGAAGAAGTAACTGCCATCTCTGAAGAAATGGCTGCAGCAGTACAACAAGTCACTGCAACAGCGATCGATTTAGCAAACATTGCAAGAAGTAATGCCGCATCCTCTGAAGAAGTAGCAGCTTCAACAGAAGAACAACTAGCATCCATGGAGGAAATCTCTGCTTCAGCCAAATCTTTAACAGATATGGCAGAAGAGTTAACCGAAAAAATCGCAAAATATAATTATTAACTATGTAGCATAAAAAAAGACAGGAGCTTATGAAGATGGCTGCACGGATAGATGATTACTACTATTCGTATAGCCAAGCAAAGCTCCTGTCTTTTTGATTGCATGATAAGTTTTATAAATTTCGGCTAATATTGTTTCTGGGATGTTCGTTTAAAGCGTGCGTGAGTTCATTTAATAGATGGTCTAATGACTGTGATAGTTGAAGCACATAAGGGTCATTGGGATTTTGTTCATATGCTGCATACATTTCTCTTCGTGTAGCTTCTACTTGTTGATTCAATTTATCTACTTTGGTCATCATTGCACGCCCTCTCCAATATTCAACTTCTTGCTGCTGGATACGGCAAGAACTATAATGTGATATCTTCCTCATAAATAGATGACACTTACACTGCTGACAAAATCAGATATCATACAGTTCTTAATACCTATTATAATATTATGGGAATTTTTTGTAAATATTTGTAAAAATAAATAATATAGACTTTACTTCAACTAGTTATGTATTTATATCTTCGGTTTAACCAATTAATTAGTTAATAATAAATGTATGTGATGGAGAAGTTCATTTAAAAGAATCTTGAATTTAAATAATTATACATGAATAACTGTTCAGTTGTGAAGGGAATGAAGTACTAAATCGTTTTACTATTTAATGACAACATGCAGTTAAAGAATTTAATTCCATTAGAAAAAATATTTTTAAAAAACTATTAAACCTTTTATTAGTTGATCCGATATAGTAAATAGATCATCTAAAGAGATGATTGGTTAGGGCCTTAACGTTAAAGAAAGACAAGTGTTTGAGGGGGAAGCTCAAGCAAGTCACAATCGGTTTATTTTGATATTGACCTAAATGGTTAATATAGATGATCAGGACACAAGGACGTGACCTGAAAAAAACAACTACATGGAGGTAGAAAATTATGATTATCAATCACAACATTTCAGCTCTTAATGCACATCGTCAATTAGGAGCAAATCAAGGCGGAGTTCAAGGATCTTTAGAAAAGCTTTCTTCAGGACTTCAAATCAACAAAGCTGGAGATGACGCTGCAGGTCTAGCAATCTCTGAGAAAATGCGTGGACAAATTAATGGTCTAGAAATGGCTACTAAAAACGCACAAGACGGTATTTCTTTAATTCAAACTGCTGAAGGAGCATTGAATGAAACTCATTCTATCCTTCAACGTATGCGTGAATTAGCTGTACAAAGTTCAAGTGATACTAACACTGAAGCAGACCGTGCAGAACTTCAAAAAGAAGTAGATCAATTAGCAGAAGAAATTACTCGTATTTCATCTGATACTGAATTTAATACGCAAACTCTATTAGATGGTGATTTCTCAGCTACTTTCCAAATTGGAGCTAACTCCGGACAAAATATTAGTATTTCTGTAGGTGAAATGTCTGCAGGTGCACTAAAAGTTGGAGATACGTATACTGCTACAAGTGCTACAGAGATTGAGTTCTCTGATGGATCAACAGCAACTTTTGAAGATGCTATTAATGTCGGTGATGATTTAAGCGGGACTCCTGCTACTGAAGATGATGTACAAGCAGCTGGGTACTATGATGGAGCTGGAAACTTAGTTGTTGCAGCAGATGAAGCATTCGCTGCTGATACTACAGGTAGTGTAGGAATTAACATTTCAAATCGTGATCAAGCAGATGCAGCAATTACTACAATTGATTCAGCTATCCAAACTGTATCCGCTCAACGTTCTAACCTTGGTGCAGTACAAAATCGTTTAGAGCACACTATCAACAACTTAGGAACTTCTGCTGAGAACTTAACTGCTGCAGAATCTCGTATCCGTGACGTTGATATGGCGAAAGAAATGATGGAATTCACGAAGAATAACATTCTTTCTCAAGCAGCTCAATCAATGCTTGCACAAGCAAATCAACAACCACAAGGTGTATTACAATTACTTCAATAATATAACCTTATTATAAAGACTCTACTTTCTTAGTAGAGTCTTTTCTTTTAAGTATGAATATTTAATAGACGAGGTGACGTACATGGACATAGCAGGATTATCCATTGCAATGAGTCAGGCGAATGTAAAGCAACAAATATCCTTTGGCTTGATGAATAAGGTAATGGATCAATCGGAGCAACAAGGTTCGGATTTATTAAAAATGCTCGATCAGCCGATGCATCCTAACCTAGGTCAATCTATAGATATAAAAGGATAAAAATTTACTTCATGCAAACAACATAAAAAGCGTCGGCGAATTTTTATTCGAAATCGTTGGCGCTTTTATATTTTTATCGAATCAAGTTCATATTCTAAATTATATGATGAGCATACTAGGGTTTTGATTGAAATGAAAGACGGCGACTCCAACGGGAAAGCACGAGCAGAAGATCCACTTGGAAAAGTGTACTTATTTTCTAAGTTAACTGATGCTGGGCCCGTGGAAAGTGTCCGTCTGCAATGGAAATCAAATAGTACGATCTATGTTTGATATATGGGTATTGTTTTCTTGAAAAGTAAATTAACACTTCAATTTTCTACAAAACTTCCTATCTTTCGCTATTCACAAATACATAGCCGCTTGCTATGATGTGTATAACTTCATATATCTCAGAGATGACGAGAGAAGATTAAATTTTCCCCTTATATTTTAGGGATTATTTGGTCTTTTCTCTTTTTTTATGAGATATAAATATAGCAAGAGGGGGTTGTCTTATATGAAGAGGCTTTTTTTATTCTTTTTAGTATTAGGTTTACCGTTGTTTCTGCTTATAGCTTGTGCAGATGGGGGAGATAGTGGCGATGGTGATAATGGTGGAGGCGATAGTATCACGTTGTATTCACCGGAGACACCTGATTTGACGAAGCAGCTTGCACAAAAATATGAAGAAGTTCATGGCGGTAAGGTGAATGTGCATTATGCAGGAACGAATGTATTGGTGAATCAAATGATGGCGGAGAAGGGTAATCCGCAAGCGGACGTTTGGTATGGAGGTGGAGGGATCCTTCCATTCGAATCTGCAGTAGATAAAGAAATTATTACTTCTTTTATTCCGGAAAGTGCTGAAGACTGGGAAGTTATTGAAAACGGTATCAAAATGAAGCATCAGGATGGGTATTATACAGGGGTAGAATTATTCGTACTGGGATTTTCATATAATGCCGACCTTGTTTCCGAAGAAGAAGCTCCTAAGACTTGGGAAGATTTGTTGGATCCGAAATGGGAAGGAAAGATTCAATTTCCTAATCCAGCAGCATCTGGTACATCCACACTGATGGTGCTTAGTTATATGATGCAATATGGTGAAGAAGAAGGATGGGAATATTTTCAAAAACTAAAGGATCAAGCAAATTCAATTCCGGATTCTGGTTCTGCGCCTACAAAAGCTGTAGCGATGGGAGAAGCGCATGTTGCGGTTGGGTTTGATTTTATGGCATATGAACACCAAGCGAATGGAGAGACTGTTGACTTTATTGTTCCAGATAAAACGCCAATACTGTCTAATCCAATGACACTAGTAAAAGATGGACCAAATCCTGAAGGCGGGCAGAAATTTATGGAGTTTATGCTGAGTGAGGATGCACAGCAAATTCTTGCGGACTGGTATCATATTCCGATTAATCCAGACATCGAATCGAAGACACCTTTGTCCGTTGATAATATTAGTAATCATGCGGTAGAACTTGATATCGACTGGGTGAATGAAAATTATGATCGAATACGAAATGAATGGAATAGCAAAATTAAGTAAAGGATGATCAATCATGGGGGCAGTTTTTCTAGAGAATGTGCGAAAGGATTTTGGTAAAGTAACGGTACTTAAAAATATAAATTTGGATATTAAAGAGGGTGAGTTTTTCGCTCTCTTAGGTCCATCCGGTTGTGGAAAAACGACGACAATGCGCTGTATTGCTGGTTTTGAAAATCCAACAAGCGGATCAATTAAAATTGGCAATCAAGAAGTAAATCGCTTTGCTCCAAATCAACGAAATTGCGGCATGGTATTCCAGAGTTATGCATTATTTCCACATATGAATGTATTTGATAATGTTGCCTATAGTTTAAATATTAAAGAGTTACGGCAAGGAAACCCGTTTAAAAAAATAGCAGTATATACGCGCATGCTTAATAGCAGGATTGTAAAGTATACAAAAACAATTGAAGAAAAAGTGATGGGGATCTTAGAATATGTGGAGTTGCTAGATCATGCCCATAAATTAACCGGAGAATTATCTGGTGGACAACAACAGCGGGTAGCCCTGGCAAGGGCGTTAATCATGGAACCAGAAGTATTGTTAATGGATGAACCATTATCTAACTTAGACTTAAAACTTCGGCATACGATGCGAAATACGATTCGACGTATCCAACAAGATCTCAAGATTACGACAATCTTCGTAACCCATGATCAAGAGGAAGCGATGAGTATGGCTGATCGTATAGCGGTGATGAAAGATGGAGAAATTTTACAAGTTGGAACACCAACCGATTTATATAGTCATCCGAAAACACCGTTTATCGCTGACTTTGTAGGAACTTCGAATATTAATATGGGGAAAGTTATCTCTTCAGAACCAGGTAGGACAACGATTCAAATTGGTGATCAGACGATCCAATCAGCTCAAGAGACGAACAAAGAGGAAGTACAAGTAATTATTCGACCAGAAAATTTTATTATCATAAAAGATACCGATCAGCATGCATATGATAATCAATTTAAAGGAACCATCCAAATTGCGACTTATTTAGGATCTATTGTCCGTTATGAAGTCAAGGTGGGAGGGCAGTTACTTATTATTGATACCACATATGAATCGGGTGATAGTATTTTGAAAAACGGTACAGCAGTCCAACTTGGCGTGTTACCTGAGAGGGTGTTATTAATATGAAAAAACACCGGAAATTCTCAAATATGACAGCTATCAAATGGCTCATCTACGCATTTTTTCTTTTGTTCTTAATACTACCATTACTTGCAGTATTTTTAGTTAGTTTTACTAATGAGCCAATCAACTTATTTGGATCGTTTATTAGTACAGAAACATTGCGCACATCCTTGGAGCAATTTCAAAACGCAACATTAGAAAACTTTAAGTCGATTTTTTCCAATGGACATTATTTTGCAGGCTTAAAAAATAGTATCATCTTGTCCTTTATCGTTTCAGTTGCGGTCATTTTACTTTGTGTTCCGATAGCATATGGGATTGCACGGACAAACATGCCATGGAAGAAAACGATAAGTGCATTATGTACGATACCTCTCGTTGTCCCAACCTTTATATCGGCATACGCATTTATAATTATGTTTGGACGTTCAGGTTGGGTCACGTATATTTATCAGGCGCTTGGTGGTGAGGGACTCTTTATCAATCCATATTCAATGATGGGAATTGCTATTGTGCAAATCTTTTTTTTCTTTCCATATGCACTTTGGCCAATGGTTGCTGCGTTTAAAATCAGTGATGCTTCCTTAGAAGAAGCTTCTCGAAATATGGGAGCAAAAGGATGGTTGACCTTTCAGACAGTGACATTTCCGTTAGTGATTCCAGGAATGCTATCGACGTTAATGGTTATTTTTGCAGTCAGTTTTTCCGATTTTGGAACACCAATCATTTTGGCGCCAACGGATTTGAATTTAATTGTTGTCGATGCATATCGAGAAATTGCTGGGTTCTTTAATTGGGGTGGGGCTGCAATTTTAACAGTGATTATGATCGCAGTGGCAGCTGTGGTTTATTGGCTTCAAAACTTTTTCTTGAAAGGAAAGAATTACGATACGGTATCAGGAAAACCGAAACAAATTAAGTTAAATAAAAATAAAAGAGTAACAATTCCGCTATCTATTTTCTCTGGATTTGTTGTTTTTGTTCCTTTACTTGCGATGATAACTGTATTTTTACAATCGATTGCCACAACGTGGGGAAAGGATCCCTTACCGACTGGATATACACTCGACCATTATAAGACGATCTTTTCTTCATCATTGGGAAATATACAAAATAGTTTAATTCTCGCTACTGGTGCACTACTTATTAGTGTGTTGATCGCAGTATTTGTATCCTATTTTGTAGTGAGGCAGAAATCAACTTCACTGGATTTTATGACTACGATACCGTTGATTGTTCCAGGGATTGCCTTTGGCGTTGCATTAATACAAACCTTTAATGTTGCACCATTACAATTAACGGGCACAGCATTTATTCTCATTGTTGCATATGCGATACGAAGACTGCCGTATATGGTGCGTTCAACAGTCGGAACGATGAAATCAATAAAAAAAGACATTGAAGAAGCAGCAGTGAATTTAGGTGCTTCAACATTTACATCTGCTGTAACGATTCTTGGACCATTAATGTTGCCGGGGATTGCAGCTGGCTCAATCTTGGTGTTCGTTACGGTTATTAAAGAAACAAGTATATCGATATTAATGGCGCCTGCGGAGTGGGCACCGATGAGTTTGGCAATTTTTCAAAATGTATTGCGGGCGGAATATTATTCTGCCGCAGCAATGTCGATTATTTTAGTATTAATGGTTGTTACACTGCAAATGATTGCCAACAAAATTTCATCTTCAGGTAAATAGAGAGTTTCATCAAGGGGAGGAAGATCGTTGCAGAGAGGATTCATATTTGATTTAGATGGTACGATCTATATTGAAAATCAATTAATTCCTGGAGTTTTTGAAACTGTACAACAACTCATTCAACGTGGAGATAAGGTTATCTACTTTACAAATAAATCAATCGAAAGTATTGCCACTTATGTACAAAAACTAAGGGCTTTAGGTATCGAAGTGAAAAATAACCAAGTCGTGAACTCTAATTATCTAGTTGCTCGATATTTAGAAAAAAATATCTCACTCCAAGCAAAGGTGATGGTCATAGGTGAAAATCCTTTAATTGAAGAAATAGAAAAGAAAGGTATTAAGTGTACGTGGGATCCTTTAGAAACGTCCTATGTAATTATCGGTTGGGATCGAGAGTTCACATATGAAAAGCTCAATCTTGTGTTTCAAGCTTGGAAAAAAGGAGCAACAATCATCGCGACGAATCCGGACCGAACATGTCCAGTGGAAAATGGCGAAATTCCAGATTGTGGAGCGATGATTGGAGCTTTAGAAGGGGCAACTGGGGAAAAAATTGAGTTGATACTAGGAAAACCGTCTGTCCAAGCAGCACAATTTATTACACAGGAATTGATGCAACTTCCGCCTGAGCAATGCTACATGGTTGGTGATCGCATAGAAACCGATATAAAAATGGGCATTGAGAGTGGGATGCATACCGTATTAGTACTTACAGGCATCACAACGAAAAAAATGATAAACCAATCACAATACCATCCTGAATTTGTCGTTGATAGTGTTCGAGATATAATAGACACAATTATAAATCTAAATTCCAAAGGGAAGGATCCCCGGAAGAAATAGCAAGTGCCCCGGCTTTTAGTCCATTCATGATTTCTTGTTTATCACTAATCAATCCACCTGCAATTACTGGCAGGTGGGTTTGTTTTGTAATTTGATCAATTATTTTCGGCATTAATCCTGGTAGTATTTCAATGGCATCAGGACGAACAGAATTTGCGATTTCTACTCCTTTTGCTAAAGCATTTTTATCTATTACAAAAATACGTTGTATGGTCGCTAGATTTTCTTCCTTCGCATATTTAATCAGATTACTTTTTGTTGTGACTATACCAAGAGGTTTCCATTCTCTAGCGATATATTGGATAGCATTTCTCGAATTGGTTAACCCATCGATAAAGTCGAGGTGAATAAAGGTCGATTTATTTGCTTCTTTTAATCTATCAATATATTTCTTCGTGGAGAGTAAATCTCCAGTTAATAAAAATATAACGTTTGCGTTTGAGGTAACCGCTTTTTGAAGGTCTTGTTCCTTCTTCACAGAGGCAATGACTTGCGACTGAACAATATCCACGATATAAGCCAATCTATCCATCCTTTCTACAATATAAAATTCATCTCGTTATCTATACCATATTATTCTACAAGGACAAGTATTATTCTGTAGTAAGCTGTATAAAGTAAGACTCACATGAAACTGTTTTGAGGTGAATATAGTATCCTTTTATTTGAAGGTTTTGATAGACTAGCTAAATGGGATGTTTTTCGTGTTATTATTCGTTTAGATAATAAGAAAGCCGTAGCTTAAATAAAAGCTATCTTTCTGTTTGAGTAGATAACTATTTTGGTTCATTTTGTCATCTACCAATTGTTTTTGAATTAATTCTATATTTTTTTCAATCCTGCTTAAGCGTTCATCTTGTTGTTTCAATTTTAAGTTTTGCTCCAAACCGGCTTCAATAGACTCTTCAATTGCAACCCCTGCAGCGTACGTGGCAATAGCATCACCAACGGTTGTAAGTAGACCAGCAATCAGTCCTAACTTTAAGCTTTTTGTTATCTCAATTTCTTCTCCTGTAGCACTGGGAGAGTTAAATTTATTGTTCGGCATAAACATTCCTCGTTTAATCTTTTTATTTTATTGTATTCAAACTAGGCAATAATCGTTATTTCTTTAATTACCTTAATAAACATGCTTTACTTCTAAAATATGCAGGAATGTAATATGTAATCCAGCTTATCTTATTTAGAATAAGTTTTTTTGAAATGAAATAAATATTATATAAAGAAATGGATTCATGTGGGCGATGAATCCATTTCTATTATCTTTGTCTTTGTAAAACTTACGGTCAATTCTTACCAAGATGTTTAGCTCCATAGTTTTGGGAAGAGAATAATCATTGCGGCAATTTTAAAGGATAGTAATTCGATAATGTATAAGCTATCATAGAATGAAGATCTACAAGAAACAGGTGAAAATATGAGGAATGTTCTTATCGTTATGCTCGGTGGTTTTATAGGTGCAAATTTGCGTTACTGGTTAGGAGAATGGATGTCATCAAGTAGTGGATTTCCAACCGGTACGTTTGTGATTAATGCAATAGGATGCTTTTTACTTGGATGGCTTTTAACTTATTCTGAGAAAAATAGACTTTTGAGTAAAGAGTGGTCGCTTCTGTTGGGAACAGGATTGATTGGTTCATTTACAACTTTTTCTACTTTTTCTGTAGAAACATTACTACTTATAGAGTCAGCTAAATATATAGTTGCAAGCTTATATGTGTTCGGGAGTATATTTTTGGGAATTGGGTTAGCTTATATTGGAGTAAGACTGGCACTATACTGTAAAAAAGAGGAAGATATAGCATGATGACTTTGTTAATCGGAATAGGAGGTTCCGTTGGAGCAGCAGCCCGGTATGTTTAGGGCAGTGGATAAACCAATTTTTACTGTTTCCATTTGGAACGTGCCTCATTAATATATTCGGATCATTTATGTTAGGTGTTTTTATGCAATATTATGTATCTGAAAGTATAACTGTAGGATGGTGGCTATTTCTAGGGGTGGGAGTATGTGGTGGATTTACTACATTTTCTACGTTTGGATTAGAGGCTGTGTCACTGATAGAAAAGAAAAAGTGGGTTCTATTAATATTGTATGTCGTAGTATCGGTAATCATTAGTATATGCAGCGCTTGGTTTGGTTATATGCTTTATAAACTTTAAAATCAAAATACTTGTAATTTTGTAAACGTTTTCATAAAATAAAAGTGACAGATAAGTTACTAAAAAGAAGTAGATTATTAAAAGGGAGTGGATAATATTGGAAGGAAAAGTAGTACTTATTACTGGTGGCGCAGGAGGAATCGGACAAGCAACTGCTAAACTACTATTAGATTATGGGGCGAAGGTAGCTTTAGTAGATATTAATGAAGATTCATTAGTAAAGGCAAAGGAATCACTTCATGTAGAAGATGACCGTGTTTTTACAATTACGGGAAATGTGACAGTGGAAGAAGACGTAGAAAATTATGTGAAACAAACAGTAGATCGTTTTGGAAAGATTGATGTTTTCTTTAACAATGCAGGAGTTAATGGACCGGTATCACCGATAACAGAATTGGATCAAGCTACATTTGAAAAGATAATGTCCATTAATGTAACCGGGGTATTTTTAGGTTTAAAGCATGTAATGAAACAAATGAAAAAGCAAGGTTACGGGAGTATAGTAAATACAGCTTCCAATGCTGCTTATATTGGTTCAGCAGGTATGGTTAGCTATATTGCTTCCAAGCATGCAGTTGCTGGTATTACAAAAACTGCTGCGTTAGAGGTAGCATCAGACGGGATACGGGTAAATGCTGTAGCTCCAGCTGCAATCGATACCCAAATGCTTGCTGATATTCAGAATAACCTTACTCCTGGAGAACCTGAAAAATCTGGAGAGGCTTTAAAACAGGGAATTCCAGCAGGAAGATTTGGAGCTCCAGAAGAAGTTGCTCAGGTGGTAAAGTTTTTAGCCTCTGATGATGCATCCTTTGTGAATGGATCGCTTTACAATGTGGACGGTGGAATGCAGGCTGATTAATAAAAAAACAGCAGTGTTGGTTTATGTCAAACTGCTGTTTTTATGTGTGCCCGGCATGGGTGCAGTCTATAGGGTGAGAATCCCGAACTGTGAAGGCAGAAGTAACAGTTAGTCTAACGCAAGGGTGTCCGTGGCGACATGGAATCTGAAGGAAGCGGACGGCAAACCTTCGGTCTGAGGAACACGAACTTCATATGAGGCTAGGTATCAATGGATGAGTTTGCATAACAAAACAAAGTCCTTTCTGCCAAAGTTGGTACAGAGTAAATGAAGCAGATTGATGAAGGGAAAGACTGCATTCTTACCCGGGGAGGTCTGATCGAAACGCCAAGCACTCTTGGTAACCCATTCAGCAATGGATGGCTGAACGGTCAGAAGTCAGCAGAAGTCATAGTACCCTGCATACTCGAGAATGTAAGGGGAAGGACGGAACAATTAAGGAGAAATGTGACACTAGGCGTTAAGATTTCATGCAGACACAGACAACCCGGAAGGGCTTATCCAAAGGAGGACGTAGTGAATCTACAGGGGACTTTGGAAGGGTGGAGTGGAACTTGCACAAATAGAACGTCACATTCACGAAGAAAGGAAACCCAAGTATGTTGATGAACCAAATTCTGTCACGGGACAATCTCATTCTCGCACTAAAGCGAGTCGAACGAAATAAAGGAAGTCATGGCATAGATGAAATGTCCGTAAAATTCCTACGAAGACATCTCTATGATAACTGGGATTCCCTTCGGGAGAACTTGAGGAAAGGAACCTATACACCTTCTCCTGTCCGCCGTGTCGAAATCCCGAAACCAAGCGGAGGAGTTCGGATGTTAGGTATTCCAACCGTGACGGATCGTTTCATTCAACAGGCTATTGCCCAAGTACTTCATACAATTTTTGACCCCTCCTTCTCAGAACATAGCTATGGATTCAGGCCCAACCGTCGAGGACATGACGCTGTGAGGAAGGCAAGGGGGTTTATTAAAGAAGGATACAGATGGGTAATTGATATGGACCTAGAGAAATTCTTTGATAAGGTGAACCATGATAAGCTCATGGGTGTTTTAGCGAAGCGCATCAAGGATAAGGAACTGCTTCGGCTTATTCGGAAATACCTACAATCTGGCGTCATGATAAATGGGATAGTAGTTAGCTCCGAAGAAGGCACTCCGCAAGGCGGGCCGTTGAGCCCTCTTCTTTCTAACATTATATTAGATGATTTAGATAAGGAACTGGAGGAGCGTGGGCTACGTTTCGTTCGTTATGCGGATGACTGCAACATCTATGTGAGAACAAAGAAAGCTGGGAATCGTGTAATGAATTCCATTACTACATTTATCGAAGAGAAACTTCGCTTGAAAGTAAATAAAGAGAAATCAGCAGTGGACCGGCCTTGGAAACGTAAGTTTCTTGGTTTTAGTTTCACCAATGGAAAGAATCCAAAAATTAGAATCGCAAAAGAAAGTATTATGCGTCTAAAACAGAAAATCAGGGAAATAACTTCACGTTCCAAGCCATTTCCTATGGAAGTAAGAATTGAGAAATTAAACAAATACCTGATGGGTTGGTGCGGGTATTACGCTTTAGCGGAGACACCTTCAAAGTTTGAGGAGTTCGATAAGTGGATAAGAAGAAGATTGCGCATGTGTATGTGGAAACAATGGAAGCTTCCACGGACGAAAGTCCGAAAGCTGATTAGCTTGGGTGTTCCTGACCACAAAGCATACGAATGGGGAAACACCAGAAAGAATTATTGGCGTATCTCCAAGAGTCCAATCTTAAGCAGAACCCTAGGCAACTCCTATTGGAGTAGACTAGGGCTCAAAAGTCTGTATCAAAGGTATGAATTTATTCGTAATACTTAATTGAACCGCCGTATACCGAACGGTACGTACGGTGGTGTGAGAGGACGGGGGTTAGTCGCCCCCTTCTACTCTATTCTTAATATTAAATTCCTGCGTTTTCGACAACGGATTTCTTATCTTGGTACTTCTCATGATTAAGGTTTCGCATCACTTTTGAAGTTAATGTTCCGGATACCATGCTTCCATTAACATTTAGAGCGGTCCGACCCATATCAATTAATGCTTCGATCGAGATCAATAACCCTGCAAGACCTACTGGTAATCCCATAGAGGATAAAACAATAATTGCTGCAAAGGTAGCTCCTCCACCAACACCAGCTACACCAAATGAACTGATAGCTGTAATTAACACCAATTGAATAATGAAATCAAGAGATAAAGGATCGATTCCCACTGTCGGAGCAATCATCACGGCTAACATGGCCGGATAAATACCCGCACAACCATTTTGCCCCATGGTAGCTCCGAATGATGCAGAAATATTTGCTGCCCCATCATCTACGCCAAGTGCATTCTTTTGCGCTGAGATATTTAATGGAATTGTTCCAGCACTTGAACGTGATGTGAATGCAAAAACAAGGACTGGAATAACTTTTTTTAAATAGGTCATCGGATTAAGTCCGAATACACCAACAAGTACTAAGTGAATCACGAACATCACTAATAATGCAGCGTAGGACGCGATAACAAACTTTCCTAGCTGGATGATTCCTTCATAATTCGTACTCGCAACCATATTTGTCATTAAAGCAAGTACGCCAAATGGTGTTAAACGAAGAACAAGAGTTACTATTCGCATGATGATACTGAATATGGCGTTAATTCCTTTCGTAAATATTGCTGCATGCTCTGGTTGTTTTCGTTGAACACCGAGTGTGGCAATACCGATAATTACAGAAAAGATTACTACAGCAATAACAGAAGTTGGACGTTCACCAGTCATATCCAAGAATATATTACTCGGAATAAAGTTTAGAATTCGTTGTGGTGTTGTTTGTCCTTCCATTTCAGAAAAGCTCTGTTCGATTGAAAGCCCACGATCTGTTTCTGCTTGACCAGCTTCTATTTGTTCGGCACTTAGATCAAATACCAATGCTGATCCAATACCCACTAATGCGGCAATTAATGTTGTAGAGATAAGTATTCCGATGATCCAACCAGCCATTTTTCCAAGTTCTTTGGACTTATCTAGATTTATAATGGCACGAATAATCGATATCATTACTAGAGGTACGACTATTACCATAAGGAATCTTACGTATCCACTACCAACAATGCTATACCAATCGAGTGTCCCATTTAAAATCGAAGACCCTTCACCATATATCCCTTGCAGAATTGCTCCTAAGACAATCCCTATACCCATACCAGTAAATACTCGTTTGGCAAATGATACATGTTTTTTCTGCATATAAATTAGTAGTCCAATAAGTGCCAGTAAAACTACGACGTTGATTAAAATAAACAAATTATCCATTAACAAATACCCTCCTTGTGAAAAACATATAATTCCAATTAATTTACTACGAATTAAACTATACAATGATTCTATGCCTTAATCAAGAAAAAATGTTTGGGTGTTTATGTAGTGTATGTAAAAGAGGTGAAATGGAAACATAAATTCGAATCTTACGGGATTAGATTTCCATGGCTGACGGGATTTAATTTCCTTTCTTATATTCACGTAAAAATAAAACGAAAAAAAGCTGAACGATAGCCGGTCATGAAAATTCCATTACTGACTATTGTTCAGCTTTCAGCTTTTTTAACGCTTGAAAGTTTTCTTTTGCACTGTATATCTTTCTAGTTTTTCTCGACTTACGTTATATCCAATGCCAGGATCGCTTGGGACCTGTAGAATACCGTTATGAACAAAAACTTCAGGCTCGATAATGTCTTCATGCCAATAGCGAGAAGAAGCTGCAGTATCACCTGGTAATGTAAAGTTTGCTAAGGAAGTTACTGCAATATTATGGGCACGTCCAATTCCAGATTCAAGCATGCCACCGCACCACATTGGAATAGCAGCTTCCTCACAAAGATCATGGATTTTTTTCATGATAGAAAGTCCGCCTACACGACCAACTTTCATATTTATGATTTTTCCACTACCAAGTTGTATAGCTTTTCTCGCATCATCATAAGAATGAATACTCTCATCCAAACAGATAGGGGTTTCCAAGTGTTTTTGTAATTCTGCGTGGTCAATAAGGTCACCAGCAGTTAATGGTTGTTCGATCATCATCAAGTTATATGGATCCAGTTGTTTTAATAAATCTATATCATCTAATGTATAGGCGGAGTTTGCATCAACCATTAGAGGGATGTCAGGGTAATGTTCTCTTATTTGTTTTACTACTTCAACATCCTTACCGGGTTTAATTTTAACTTTAATTCGTTTGTATCCTTCGTCCACTTTTTCCTTAATTTTCGTAAGTAATTGTTCCATGTCATCTTCAATACCTAGGCTGACACCAACTTCAATTTCTTTTTTTGTTCCACCAATAGCTTCTGATAATGAGATTCCTTGTCGCTTTGCATATATATCCCAGGCTGCTGCATCAATTACAGCTTTTGCGAGGTTATTTCGTTTAAAAGGAGCGAACAGTTCTGCTAATTCATCTGGATGTTCCCACTCATGTTGCAATGCAAGCGGTACGAGAAACTGTTCTAACATTACCCAGCTTCCATCCGTGAATTCCTCGATATACAATGGGGAATCTGATGTGACACATTCTCCCCAGCCGGTATTTCCGAGTTCATCTTTTGCTTCGATAACAACAAAGCTGCGGTCTTGTTCGGTACCGAAACTTGTTGTGAATGGGTTTTTCATACGCATGCTTACTTTATGCATGGTGATTTCTTGAAATTTCATTTTATTAACTCCTTTATTTACATATTCGGTATGGTGGATCCCTTCTACTTCTAGCTAAAGAAGATGAAGGGAAGCATAGCAAACGTTCACACCAAGATATGTTTGTCTATATAAGAATAACGCATTTTAGAAAAATAATCTTGATTTGAATACCACTACATCGGTCCCCAATTTATCATAACACCAATGCTTAAGAAAATAATGCCAATAATATACCAAATAATAACTAATGGAATAGCAAATTTAATCCATTTGGTCCATGGGATGCCTGCGATTGCTAGATTAGCCATCAATACCCCAGATAATGGGGTAATTATATTTGTGAATCCATCACCCATTGAATAGGCTTGTACGGCTACTTGTCTTGGTACATCCATTAAGTCTGCAAGAGGAGTCATAATTGGCATCACAATGGCTGCTTGCCCACTGCCGGAAGAAACAATAAGGTTAAACAGGCCATTACCGATAAACATAGCAATTGCTCCTAATACACTTGAAAAAGGTTCCATTATAATTGCCATTCCATTGACAATAGTATCAAGTACATAGCCGTTTTCTAATACAACGACAATAGATCGAGCCATACCAATGATTAGTGCACCATATAAAACACCTTTAGCACCATGCATAAATTCCTCTACCATGTGATTTGCTCCCATTTTTGAGACAATAGCAGTTAACATGGCGATAGCAATAAATACTCCTGCCATTTCATTAATGGAC
The DNA here is from genome assembly GCF_000011245.1 of Oceanobacillus iheyensis HTE831. Taxonomy (NCBI): domain Bacteria; kingdom Bacillati; phylum Bacillota; class Bacilli; order Caryophanales; family Bacillaceae; genus Oceanobacillus; species Oceanobacillus iheyensis. The sequence goes on along the minus strand of NC_004193.1, from coordinate 2,781,998 downwards.
CAATCTAATTGAAACACGCCATAGACGTATGTTCCGATTCCAAGTACAAGTATCGTCAAAACAATTTTGTGAACAGTGGTTAACGTTCCATCTACTTCATCGATACTTCCTTCGTCATATTTAGGAAAACGATTTTCACGAATAATACTTTTATTCGGGTCATTTTTAACTCGATTTGCATACCAGATAATGTAAGAAATCGTAGCACTTACAACAGTCACATATATGATTAACCGAAAACCAATTCCTGAAAATAAAGGAAGCTGTGCAATTTGTTGTCCAAATCCAGTTGTCATTGGGTCGAGAAATCCGATAGCAAAACCAGAATAGGCACCTAGATAAATAATAGATACTCCAACAATTGCATCCATTTTCATTGCTCTGGCTAAAATTTACCAATCGGGATAAAAGCAATGACGGCATTTACTATAATACCGAGTGCTCCGAAGGTAGAAAACAAACTAGCCACGATAATAATTAACATCCACTCTTTGTTTTGAGTTCCTCGAATTGTTTTCATAATAAGATTGTCGATAGCACCTGTCTTTTCAATAACTGCAAAAGCACCACCTATAATTAAAACGAGGAATATTAAACCAGCTCCTCCAATAAGGCCGTCTTGAATAGAACGAAAGATATCAATTACAGAAGTGGGTTGCTGTTCTATTTGGCTATAACTATCAGGAACAATTACATCAATACCATTTTCAGAAGTTTCCCGGTCAAATGAACCGGCTGGAATTATGTACGTTAGTAAGGCTGCGATAAGAAGTATAGCGAATAATATCACATAAGCATCTGGTAGGTTGAGCTTCCTTTTTTTCTTTTGTTGATTGTTCATCGTTAACCTCCTTTTTATTTAAAAAATCTAAATATTTTAAGTTGAAATAAATTATAATAAAGTTTATACTTTAAAGCAATACAAAATATTGGAAAAACTTTAAAGGTGACGTTTATGAACCGAGAATATGTAGAAAGAACAAAAACGAATCTCCCAGAAATGACTAAAGGATTAAAAAAAGTAGGGAGATATCTGTTAGCCGAGCCGATCGTATTTGCCATACACCCAGCTAAAAAAGTAGGCAGTATGATAGACGTAAGTGAAACAATGGTGATACGATTTTGTCATTTTATAGGATATCGAGGATATGCAGATCTACAAAAAGAAGTGAGACATCATTTAATAAGTCTAGAAAATAGCAACGATAAGAAGAATGTTTCCACGAAAGAATCTAATTTTGAACAATTTATAGAAGAAGATGTTAAGAATTTAAAGCAGATGAAGAATATAATAGATGTAGATGTATTAAACGATGTTATAGAGAGGATTCTAGATAGTGAGAAAGTTATAGTTGCAGGCTACTATCATTCTTTCAGTTTTGCGCATTGGTTTTCATTTAATTTGAATTACATTGTAGGGAATGCTTCTTTATTTCGACCAGAAAGCGATGCAGGGATACTCGAATTAATGCCTAAAAAATCTTGTATCATTATTTTCTCTTTCTTCCGCTATGCAATAGACACGATTCGTTTAGCGGAAGAAGCTAAGAAAAAAGGGGTTCCTGTAATCGTAATTACTGATTCATGGGCATCGCCTGCAGCCGAATATGCTGATTTTGTTATTTCGATTTACTCATCGGATAATTCGAATGTTCTGTTACAAAAAGGACCAATAACCATGTCTCTGATGAATTCAATCTTATCTAAATTGATCGATCAGGTTCAAGATCGAGGTAAAATATTACCGACATTTAAGTATTATATAAAGGACGGGGAAGATGAATGACAACGAGTATTGAACAAAGAGTAAGAGATGTGTTTCATTATTTACACCAACATCCTGAAATTAGTTGGGAAGAGGTGGAAACTACCAAGTATATCAAGCAGCAACTAGAAAAAGCAGGGTGTAATGTGACCACCTTTACGGATTGTACAGGGGTAATTGGAGAATATGGAGATTTTAATAAGGGACTTCCGGTTGTAGGTATTCGTGCAGATATGGATGCACTATGGCAAGAAGTGAATGGGATTTTTCAAGCGAACCATTCTTGTGGACATGATGCACATATGGCAATGGTCCTTGGTGTACTATGGTCATTACAAGAAATTCCAAATATGAAAGACAAGATAGCGATTAAGTTTATCTTTCAACCAGCTGAAGAAAATGGTAGCGGTGCACTTAAAATGGTAGAAAAAGGTGTGGTAGACAACGTCGACTATTTATTCGGTGTACATCTTCGTCCAGACCAAGAAGCGAAGATGGGGACAGCAACTCCGGTTATTGTACATGGTGCCACTAGAATGTTTCATGGTGAGATTCAAGGAGACGATGCGCATGGAGCTAGACCACATCTAAATCATAATGCAATCGAAGTCGGAGCCCAAATCGTTAATATGATCCGTCAAATTCACTTAGATCCACGTATTCCTCATTCTGTAAAAATGACAAAATTTCAGTCCGGTGGAAAGAATGCTAATATTATTCCCGGAAATGCTGCATTTAGCCTTGATTTACGAGCGCAATCAAATATGGTAATGGAGAATTTGGAAAGAAAGGTTCATAATATCTTTGATGCAGTTCGAGATTTATATGATATTAAAATTGAAATAACAGATGTACATGGGATTGCTGCAGCAGAAATTAATGAAGAAGCTATCGATATTATGCAAAGTGCTATTACTTCTCATCTAGGAGAGGAGAAATTGCTCGAACCATTAATAACACCTGGTGGGGATGACTTCCATTTTTATACTATTAAACGTCCAGAACTGAAAGCCACGATGCTTGGTTTAGGCTGTTCACTAACTCCTGGTCTGCATCATCCGACAATGACATTTGATCAACATGCACTTGAAAATGGAGTGGGAATTCTAACAAAAGCAGTATTAGATGTATATAAATAGAAAATTTATGCTGTCCCTATCTTAGAGATATATTCTAGATAGGGATTTTTTACATTGATATTTTATTCATTAACTAAATCGAGCGCCTTCTCAACATGAGTTTTAAGTATATTGCTGTCGATTATTATAAAGGTAATTTGTCTTTCCCCTCGTACTTAAGTAATAAACGATCACAAAATTGGGTTAGTTGGTTACACTATCAGCCTTTGATTATATAATGAAGTAATTTAGAAAGTTATGGAAATAGATAGTTGTCTTCACAATCCTTTATTCATACCGATATAAAATCTAGAGACTAGGAAATTTTTTAGGGGGGAAGGAGAAATGGATGTAGTAAATGTAAAAACCCATCCGTTATTGGAGGCTTTTATTCAGGTTGGGCCTTTTATACAGCAATTAGTAAATGATGACATAACGATTGGAATATATGACACGGAGAAGTTATTGAAGAATTTTCCGGGTCAAACATTTTCATTGGATGTTTCAGCAGGAGACCCGTTATTAGAGGGAGATATCGTAACGAGAGCGATTCAAGAAGGGGAGAACCAGTCTATGGTAGTTCCTGCTCATGTTCTCGGTGTGAAATTAATTTCAAAGGCAGTTCCTATAAGAGATGAATTTGGCAACATTGTTGGCGGTGTTGGCTTAGGAATGAACGTGGATAAAGCACAACAACTGTCAGATGTATCTGGGAATTTATCCGATGTTTTTGAAGATATTACTAAAACGATTACAGATATGGCAGAATCTATCTCTCAATTGTCAGAGAATATGAACTTTGTATCACAAAAGTCAGTTGAAGTTGGAGAGAGTGTCCAGTTAATTGAAGAATTTTCACAAACGGTAAAAGGAATTGCCGATCAAAGTAACTTGCTCGGTTTAAATGCTGCTATCGAAGCGGCTCGAGCAGGAGAACATGGTAGAGGTTTTTCTGTGGTTGCCAGTGAAGTTCGTAAAATGGCTGCTAATTCTAAAACACAAGTAGATGAAATCTATACGATTACGAATAAAATTAAATCCGTTATTGATGGTCTTGATAAAGATATTCAAAAAGCTAATCTTGAATCAGACTCTCAATCAGCTGCTATTGAAGAACTTACAGCAACAATGCAAGAAGTAAATAGCAATATTCAAAGCTTAGCTGCCATGGCTAAGGAAAATACAGAAATACGAAATTAGAGGAGCGAATATCATGTCAATGTATAGTCAATTAGATTCCCAATATATCAATGGTGTTTGGAAAGATGGAAATGGAAAGGCTACGATTCAAAATACGAATCCATATAGTGGAGAGGTTATTGCTACTTACCGTGCAGCTTCATTACAAGATTTAGATGATGCGTATGAAACAGCACAAGAAGTACAAAAAGCTTGGGCTAAGGAAAATCCGATTACTGTACAAAGAATTATGGACAAAGCTGTTACTTATATGGAAGAAAATCATGAAGAAATAGTTGATATTATCATTCAAGAAATAGGCGGAACCCGTCTGAAGGCTGAATTTGAAATCGGACTTGTTACAAATATGATTAAGGAAGCATCCTCTTTTCCAATGCGAATGAGCGGAAGTATCTTACCTTCACCTATTGATGGGAAAGAAAATCGTGTTTATCGAGTACCAGTTGGAGTTGTAGGTGTGATTAGTCCATTTAACTTCCCATTCTTCCTATCTATGAAATCTGTTGCTCCTGCCTTAGCTACTGGTAATGCAGTTGTATTAAAACCACATGAACATACAGCAATTACAGGTGGGACAATGATTGCAAAAATATTTGAAGAAGCTGGGCTTCCTAAAGGGGTACTTCAAGTAGTAACAACAGAGATTTCAGAAATTGGTGATCGTTTTGTTGATCATCCCGTTCCAGCTGCGATTTCCTTTACCGGTTCTACAAAGGTAGGGAAGCATATTGGTGAAGTTGCTTCTCGTAATCTAAAAGAAGTTCATCTAGAGCTAGGTGGAAACAGCGCATTAATCGTACTAGAAGATGCAGATGTTGATTATGCAGTAAGTGCTGGTGTATTTAGTAGATTTACACATCAAGGCCAAATTTGTATGTCAGCAAATCGAATTATTGTTCATGAAGATGTGTATGATGAATTTGTCCAGAAGTATGCAGATAAAGTTAAGACTTTGACTTGCGGTGACCCTGCAGATTCAAGTACGATCATCGGTCCATTAATTAATGAGCGTCAAGTGCAAAATACAGTTAACCTTATAGAAAAAGGGGTGGAAGAAGGCGCACATCCATTAGTAAGAGGACAGGTAAATGGTAATGTAGTAGAGCCTGTCATCTTTACAGAAGTAACTCCAGATATGCAAATTGCCAATGAAGAATTCTTTGCGCCAGTTGTCGCGATTATGAAAGTATCATCAGAAGAGCAAGCCATTGCTTATGCAAATGCTAGTTCATATGGTCTTAGTGGTGCCGTGCATACAAGCGATGTTAATCGTGGTGCAGAAGTGGCAAAACAATTAGAGTCAGGTATGATCCATATTAATGATGGAACAATTAATGACGAGCCAAATGTAGCATTTGGAGGAGTGAAAAATTCCGGCGTAGGTCGTCTAAATGGAGAGTGGAGTTTAGAAGCATTTACAACAACAAAATGGATTTCTATTCAACATACAAAACGCCAATTCCCATATTCCTAAATAAATATTTAATATTACCTTTGCTCGTTGGTACATTGGATTTGTAATCAAAATTCGCCCATCCAAAATATAGACATTTGCATAGAATATATTAGAAAGATATATATTTTGGAGGAAAGAGGGATTACAAATTGAATAACTATCAATTTGATCAAAACGATTATGTGGAACCTTATGAAACGTATATAGAGTCAAGACCTCATGGTGGAGGCTTTCATGGACCAGGTTTTCATGGGGGACATGGTTTTCACGGAGGATTTGGAGGGCCATTTTTTGGATTTGGCGGAGCGCCATTTATAGGGGGATTAGCAGGAGGTTTATTAGCAGGTGAATTATTATCAGCACCTTATTACTACCCTCCATATCCCCCATATCCCCCGTATGGATACTATCCACCATACGGATGGTAATTAATAAAAGTTGGCTGGGACATAACAAAAAGTGCTAGTCAAAAGACGAATGAAAGCTAGAATAAGCGTAAGAAATATACGGAGACTCCTTGAAAATCAAAAAAACGATTTTCTGCGTGCGATGTAATGCTGTCGCAGTCTTCCTTGTCCTATGGAAGCAAGGCCTAGGGGAGACCCCGATGCATAAGCATCCGAGGCTCGCCAGCCGCCTTAGGATAAGCGCTGTATATTTCTGAAGCGGGTTTTTATAGTCCAATAATTTTGGATTTGTCTTTTGATTAAATACTTTTGTCTCAGCCTCTTTTTATATTTGTATTTGGGATAGTGCAATATCTCATTTCAAAAGAATAATCCAAAACTGTCATCCAAAAATTAGTATTGTAAAACGGTTACATTTATTTTATACTGTTACTAAATCGATTTACTAAACCGTTTTAGTTATAGAGATAGAAGGGGTATATTATGACAAAAAGAATCACAATCTCAGATGTTGCGATACATGCAGGCGTTTCAAAAAGCACAGTATCACAGTATTTGAACGGACGTTATGATTATATGGGACAGAAAACAAAAGAAAAAATTCAGTCCGCAATCAAAGAGTTAAAGTATAGTCCCAACATGGTGGCCAGAAGTTTGAAACAAAAATCCTCGACTACCATTGGGGTTATTGTGGCAAATATTCTTCATGTATTTTCCACACAGGTCATCCGAGCAATAGAAGATTTCTGCCATGAGAAAGGATTTCATGTCATTGTATGTAATGCAGACGACAATCCTGATAAAGAGAAAACCTATATTGATATGCTTCGGGCAAAACAAGTAGACGGAATCATTGCTTTTCCAACCGGTGACAATGTTGCGCTTTATCAAGGTCTTTTAGAGGAACAATATCCACTCGTATTTATGGATAGATTGGTAGATGGATTAGATATACCTACTGTATTACTCGATAACGATAAAGCTGCAACACTAGCAGTCGATTTACTAAAAGATTATCAACGACCAGCCATCGTAACTCCACCTTTAAAAGAAAATTTGACACCAAGAATGGAAAGATTAATTGGTTTTAAAAATGAACTAGCTAAACATGGGGTATCATTGCCTGATGAATATATTGCTTGTGGTGAAATTAGTGAAATTCAAAAAAAGCTGACGGAGCTTTTTCAGTTAACTAAAGCCCCTGATGCCATTTTTGCGATAAATGATCGAGTTTTACACGAAGTATTAACATTTATGAATCATCAACATATCCGAATTCCAGAAGATGTAGCATTAGTAAATGTTGATGATGTCTCGTTTGCAGAATTTTATCAGCCAGCATTAACAACAATTTCACAGCCAGCTTTTGAAATGGGAAAGAAAGCAGCTGAACTATTATTTACACAAATCAAAAATCCACAAGATAGAAGTACAATGGAAACCTTCCGTTTCGAACCAATGGTGAATCGGAGAAAATCGTGTTGAACAGAAAGGAAAGATAAGGATGATGAAACAAAAAGTAAATACTATCGCTAAAGAAATTCAGGAAGTACTTGGACAAGTTAATGAAGCTGAACTAATTGAATTAGCGGAAGGTATCCAACAAGCATCCCGCGTATTTATTGCGGGTACCGGACGCTCTGGGTTAGTTGGAAAGATGTTTGGTATGCGCCTTATGCATAGTGGCTATCAGATTTATATTGTTGGAGAAACAAATACACCTAGTCTTGAATCAAATGATTTACTGATATTAATTTCTGGATCAGGGGGAACATCTTCATTATTAAACTATGCAAAAAAAGCAAAGGAAATTGATGCGAAAGTAGCTTTAGTAACCACAAACAAAGAATCGGCAATTGGCTCTCAAAGTACGTATATCGTACGTGTCCCTGCTGCCACTAAAAAGCGTTTGCCGCAGGAACCAGAGACAATTCAACCACTGGGTAGTCAATTTGATCAATCGGCGCATCTATTATTAGATGCCATCGTGGTGTATTTATTAGATACGTATCCAGCTAACCGTACTGTGGAAAGTCTAAACCAAAAACATACTAATTTAGAATAAGGTGGGATTATTTATGTCAGTAATAGAAGGTATTCAAGAAGAAAAAGTAGTAGCAGTTATCCGAAAAGCAAATTCGGATAATATTGTACCTATTTTGGAAGCGTTAGCAAAAGGTGGGATTCATCATGTTGAAATAACAGCTGAAACCCCAAATGTAGAAAATGTAATTAAAACAGCAGTTCAAAACGTAAATGAAAAAATTCAAGTTGGTGCTGGTACAGTACTAGATCCAGAGACTGCGAGAACATTAATTTTAGCTGGAGCAACGTTTATCGTATCTCCAACATTAAATATAAAAACAGTAGAAATGTGTCAACGGTATGGTGTAGAACATATTCCTGGTGTATTTACACCGACTGAAGTATTAACTGCCTATGAGCATGGTGCGAGAATGGTGAAAATTTTTCCTATCGATGCAGTCGGTCCAAACTATGTGAAAAATATTCGTGGGCCATTACCACATGTGAAAGCGATGGTAACTGGTGGAATTACCTTGGATAATATCGGTGATTATTTGAAAGCAGGAAGTTTTGCTGTTGGAACAGGAAGTAGCTTAGTAAATGCTCCGTTACTGCAAACAAAAGAAGATTATGATGAACTAACAGAACGTGCGAAACAATATATTCAAAGCGCAAAAGAAGTTTAGAAAAACAATTGCTAAAACACCAAGAGGGAGGAACATTTTATGAGAAAAAATAAAATCGCTTTCATAATGTTGGTTATCAGTTTAATAGCTTTTGTACTTTCTGCTTGCAATACAGATGAAGTTGATGCAGAAAAAGACGGTAAAATCAAAATTATTGCTGCTCATAACCAGACTTCACCCGATAATCCATATCAAGTGGGACTACTCAAGTTTAAAGAAGTAGTGGAAGAAGAATCTGATGGAAAAATGGAAGTAGAAGTGCATGCAGGTACAATTGGAACGGAAGAATCAGAATTAGTAGAGAAGCTTCAGCTAGGAGCAGCGGATGTCGTATTAGCATCTCCTGGGTTTATGACACAAACAGGAATTCGGGAAGTAGATTTATTCTCAGCGCCATATCTATTTAATAGTTACGAACATTGGTTAGCGGCAGTTGATGGAGAAGTTGGACAAGAGATGGCACAAATCATTAATGAAAAATCAGATAATTCATTTAAACTACTAGGCTATTGGTCCGCAGGTGTAAGACATTATTATGGAAAGAAACCCATTGAATCAGTAGAAGACTTAGAAGGCGTATCCTTGCGTACACAAACTTCAGGAGTAATTTCTGATTTCTGGAAGGCTACAGGCGCAATTCCATCTGGAATAGCTTGGGGTGAGCTATATCAGGGTCTACAACAGGATGTCGTAGATTCTTCAGAGAATGCTTATCCGTTTTTCGTTCAACAAGCCCATCACACAACAAGTAATGGAAAGTATATAACAGAAACAGCACATGATTACACGACTCGTTTCTTATTAACAAATGGCGAGAAGTTCGATAATTATACGAAGGAACAACAAGAAATTATCTCTCAAGCTGCACAAGCATCTGTAGTAGCCGAACGAGAGGCAACAATGAAACAAGATGAAGAATATAAGGAAAAAGCAATTGCAGATGGTGCAGAAGTGAATGAAATTGATCGTCAGCCTTTCATTGATATAGCAACACCAATTTTAAATGAATTTGCTAAAGAAATTGAAGTAGAAGGACTGCTTCAACAGATTCGAGAATTAGAAGAATAACGAAAGGAGAGGGAGCATTATGAAGAAGATTACAAATGTTATCGAGAAAATACAAATCACCATTGGTGTTATTTTTCTCTGTATGTTTTTTGGAATTATTGTATTACAAATCGTTACTCGACATCTAGGCATTTCAGTGATTTGGACAGAAGAGGCGGCTAATTATTCATTTATTTGGGCTGTATTTATGGGAGCAGCAGTTATGGTAAATCGTAGAGAGCATTTTAATTTTGACTTTCTCGTTCAAAAGCTGAAAGGCAAAAAAAGAGCTTATCTTAGTATATTTAATGATGCAATCCTTTTCATATTTAATATATGTATTTTCTTATTAGGAGTTCAAGTAGTAAGCGAGTTTTGGAATTATACATGGTCGTCCATACCACAAATGAAAATGGGCTATGTTTGGTTAGTAATTCCAGTAATGGCTGCTACCATGCTTATATACACTATCTCTCATTTTGTAGAGCACATTCGTGTAATTAAAGCTAAGGAGGTATTTGAATAATGGGATTTCTATTATTAGCCATCTTCTTAGTATTAATGGTTATAGGTGTACCAATTGCGTTTGTTATTGGAATAGTTGCTTTACTTGGGATCAGTGGAATTCCTTATACACCAGAAGCTACAGTAGCAATGAAAATGGTGAATGGTCTTGATTCCTTTGTCTTATTAGCTGTTCCTTTATTCATTCTAGCAGCAAACTTAATGAATTCAGGTAAAATCTCAGAGAAGCTGATTGAGTTAGCATTAGCTATTGTTGGGCCAATACGTGGAGGGCTTGCTCATGCAAATGTATTGGTGTCTATGATGTTTGCTGGTGTTTCTGGAGCAGCACAAGCGGATACTGCTGGTGTAGGGAAAGTTTTAATACCGAGTATGTTACGAAAGGGCTATGATAAAGAAACGGCAGTAGGGGTTACTGCAGCATCCTCGACAGTTGGCGTTGTTATTCCCCCAAGTATTCCGATGATTATTTTTGCTGGTCTTACGAATGCTTCTATCGGTGCTTTATTTTTAGGAGGAATTATCCCTGGTATTCTAATTGGTGTTGGAATGATGGTTCTTATTTACATCATTGCATTGAAGAGAAACTATCCGAAAGATGCAAAAGTGGAATTTAAAGTATTTTTAAAATTGTTATTGGAAGCGATTCCAGCATTGCTTACTCCGGTAATCATTATTGGTGGAATTATCACCGGATTTTTTACAGCAACAGAAGCAGCTGCGGTAGCATCACTTTATACGATTATTATTTGCATGTTTTACTATAAAACTTTGAAACTCAAAGATTTTCCAAAGATATTATTCGATACACTAGCACTTAGCTCGTTATCCTTATTTGCTTTAGCAGCTGCGAGTGCATTAGGTGAGTTAATGAGCTATTACCAATTAGGAACAATGGCTCAAGAATTTTTTGCGAATAATATTGGGGCAGAGTGGTTATTTATAGTAATTATTATCGTTTTCTTCTTATTTGTAGGGACATTTATGGATGCAATACCAGCAATGATTTTATTTGTTCCTGTTATTTTACCTACTGCATTGGAATTTGGAATGGATCCCGTACACTTGGGATTAATTGTCGTCATTACGTTAGCAATTGGATTAATTACACCACCATATGGATTATGTTTATTGTTGGCTGCGAAAATTGGGAATATGTCGACGGAACGCTCTTTTATAGCAGTCATGCCTTATATTGCGATCGTTATAGTAGTCCTGTTATTTATTGCGTTTTTCCCGAATATCGCATTCTATATTCCGAAACTTATTAATCCTAGCTTATTCTAATTAGTAGAAAGGAACGATTATAGTGGAATACAGTGATAAACAAATTGCAGCACAAGAAGCGGTAAGGTATATCAAAGATGGTATGGTTATTGGAATTGGTTCTGGATCAACCGTAAATGAATTTCTCTATTGTTTAGCAGCTAGAATGAGAAAAGAGAGATTACAAGTAGTAGGGATACCTGCGTCGAAAAAATCAGAGCGATTAGCAACGGAGCTTGGAATCCCTTTAACTACTTTTGCTACTTATCAAAACGTTGATATTGCAATTGACGGAACAGATGAGATCGATGACCAGCTGTATTTAGTTAAAGGTGGGGGCGGCTCACTAGTAAGAGAAAAAATGATCGATTTGGTTGCTGAAACCTTTATCGTAATTGCTAGTGGTAAAAAGAAAATAAAGAAGCTAGGATCGTTCCCAGTACCAGTTGAAGTAGTACCATTTGGATGGCAGGCTACCGAACAAAGGCTGCAACAATTTGGATGTCAGACCAATTTGCGGATGGTGGAAGAAGACATTTTTGTCTCGGACAATCAGAACTATATTATTGATTGTGATTTTAAAGAAATCGATGATGCAGAAGCATTACATCGATCATTAAAACAAATTGTAGGTGTAATCGAAACTGGGATTTTTATAAATATGGTAGATAAAGCAATTGTTGCAGATAACGGTGAGTTATCCATATTGGAAAAATAAAAGTTAATTGGGAGGGGTCTATATGAAAGATATTATAACGTTAGGAGAGGCAATGGTAGTATTTAACCCAGCATCTACTGGACCGATGAAATTTGTAAATGGATTTCATAAGACAATTGGTGGAGCAGAGTTGAACTTGGCGATCGGATGCGCTCGATTAGGCCTGGATACTGGTTATATAACCAGGCTTGGTAATGATGAATTTGGGAAATCTATTCGTAATTTTGTAAGAGGGGAAGGCATTGATGCATCAGAAATAGATTTTATTGATCATTATCCGACATCAATTAATTTTAAAGAAATTATGGAAGACGGTAGTGTAAGAACATTTTATTATCGTGATAAATCGCCTACGTTATCCATGACACCGGATGTTCTAAATGAATCGTACTTTAAAAATGCAAAAATTCTTCACCTAACTGGAATATTCCCTGCTATTGGAGAGGGAGCATTAAAAGTATGGAAGCAGGCAATACATTTAGCAAAGAAGCATGGAGTTAAAATATCCTTTGACCCAAATATTCGCTTAAAAATGTGGTCGAAGGAGCAAGCGCGTAAGGTATTGTTAGAAATACTGCCAGATGTTGATATTCTACTAGCTGGTGATGAGGAAATGGACATTATTATTGGAAAACGGGATCCAGTAGACATTATCGAAACGTGTAAAGAATTAGGAATCCCGTATGTAGCGATTAAGCAAGGTGAAAACGGTTCAGTAGGGTATTCTCAAGGTGAAACGATGAAGGCAGCTCCAGTTAAAGCTAGCAAAGTCGTGGATACGGTAGGTGCAGGAGATGGATTTAATGCTGGAATTCTTTATGGCTATCTTCATGACTGGTCTTTAGAGCGGACACTTACATTTGGAAATACAATAGGATCGATGGTCGTTGGTATTACAGGTGATAATGAAGGACTACCGTATTATGAAGATGTCCAAGAACGACTAGGAGAAATAGAGAGAATAGAGCGGTAATTGAGGTGAGAATTTATGAAATTACAATTAGCATTGGATCGACTAACACGTGGAGAAAGTATTCGTATATTAGAAAGTGTGAAACAATATGTTGATATTATCGAAGTTGGAACTGGGGTAATAAAAGAATATGGAGTCTCTATTATAAAAGAAATAAGAGATTTATATCCTGATAAAACGATTCTAATGGGGTTCGCAGCTAATCCTATCATTAAAGAAACGCTACAAGTTGCGAAAGAAATGGATGGACAGATGATGGTCGATTTGTTAGAAATTCAATCTGCTGATCGAGTAAGAGAGCTATCATTAATTGGTGTAGAATTAGTGAGTCTCCATGTAGGAAAAGATAAACAAACAGAAGGGGTTTTTCATACTGATTTATTTTCGTTGATCGAGGGAGTTCCTGTAAAGGTAGCAGTTGCCGGAGGAATTAATCTGAAAACATTACCAGAAATTACACAACACAAACCAGATATTGTTATTATCGGCAGTGCAATTACTGGACAAGATAACCCAGAACTAGTTGCTAAGACAATCAAAAATATGATGCAAGGTAGCTAATCAATCATAGGTCCTGTAAGTGAAAAGAATGTAAAAAGTATGGTGAAGAAGAATGTTTAGGTAAAAAGACTACAGCTTTGTAGTTATTTGGATTACAATGTAGGTGATACCGAATTAACATACGAAGAAGGGATGATTGAAATGAATATAGCAACGATTGGATCTGGGAAAATTGTAGAGGAAATGCTACAAGCAATAGAACCGTTACAAGATGTGCAATGTGTTGCTGCTTTTTCACGGACTAGAGAAAAAGCACAGCACCTGGCAGATCGTTATGATATTACAAAGACATTTACCGATTTAGAGGAAATGTTAAATGACGATGAGGTTGATACTGTTTATATTGCTTCACCTAATAGTTTACATGCTGAACAAGCTCGTCTTGCAATGGAATTTGGAAAAAATGTCATATGTGAAAAACCATTTACTTCATCTCAAGATGAAGCTAAGGCATTATTCAATCTTGCAAAAGAGAAAGAATTATTTCTCTTTGAAGCTATTCCAACATTACATTTGCCAAACTTCCAGCTAATTAAAGAACATATGGACCATCTCGGACCAATTAAGTTGGTGCAATGTAATTATAGTCAGTATTCTAGTCGATATGATCAACTAAAAAATGGGGAGGTTACGAATATATTTGACCCTAAATTTGCTGGAGGTGCGCTAGCAGATATCAACATTTATAATCTTCATTTTGTGCTCAACTTATTCGGCAGACCAGAGGAAGTTAACTATGCAGCGAATCTATATAGCAATGGTATAGATACATCTGGAGTAGCTGTGTTATCCTATCCGACATTTCAAGCTAGTTGCGTAGGGGCGAAGGATACGACTGGTGTTAATTTTGCCATGATTCAAGGTGAAGAAGGATATCTCTATGTTTCTCAAGGAACCAATGGAGTTCAACAAGTAACGATGAAGAAAAAAGATGAAGAAGAAGTTATTATTTCCATTCAACAAGATGATCCTAGATTAACGTATGAATTTAGACGTTTTCAAGAGATCATTAAAAACGAAGATTATCATACAAGAGATGCGTTATTAGAACATTCCGTTCATGTAGCTAGTGTAATGGAAGCTGCAAGAAAACAAATTGGACTCGCTTAATAAGAGAATAATAAAGAGGTATTTTTTACGTGTAGATAGACGGATTGCCCTTTCCATCAAAAGATAAATGCATAAGTTATAGCAAAGTATCGGAGGAGGGTAAACTCTATAATGTTTGATCGACGTTCAGAAAGACCATTTTTTGGGCCTGGACCAAGACCGCGTCCACGTAGACCTCAACCGCCTGTAACAAGAAGGAGAGGTTTGGGATTATCTCCACAAAATAAGTATTTACCAGGTCAATCCCATAAGTATAGTCAAATACAAGGCACTGCTAATCATGTGAAAACGATGTTTCAAGATGAAAAAGGTGAATGGGATTACGGGAAGCTAATGACGACAGCTGGTCAATTACAGGATGTATACCAAAATGTCAGTCCATTAATAAGTGGTGTAATGAAGAAATTAAAATAATTAATAAAGAGACAGAGGTTACGTTGAAATGGACGTAGCCTCTGTTTTTTACTGAGAGTTATAATTGAGTTTAACTGTTTTACCCTACCCTAAAAAAACGAGACGCATGCGCTACGTTACTAAACGGGGAGTCTTATTCAATATCTAAATAATGTCGGTTCGTATTCAATTTAGGTACCGTAATAATTAAAATTCCATTTTCTAAATTTGCGGTTGTTTCCTTTTTAGGAATGTTAAAAGGAATGGTGATGATTCTTTCTTTTTTTTCAATGGATGATTCCTTTTTAGAGAATGAATCGGATTGTAGCTCATCGGATATACTGCTTTCGGCAACTATTTTTATACGATTGCCAATGAGTTCTAATTCAATTTGCTCTCTTGTATATCCTGGTAACTCCGCTTTAATAATCATAGCTTGATCAGTTTCAACGGTCTCTACAAAAAAGGGATGAAATACATGACCATTTATTTGCTTAAATGAATGATTGAATAAAGAGTCCATACGATCCATGAATTGATGAAGTGGCTTAAAATCAATATCCCAGTTCTCAGGTAATAATTTTTTCTTGTTCGGATCAGATGAATTATTGTCTGAAGTCATTTCAATACCCCCTATTCTGGATGTTCTATCTATACTTTATGCAAAGCATAATCATTTAGGATGGGCGAAAGTTGGAGAGACATAGTAAATTCATCAGAGGTAATGGTATTATTATGGTTTACAAAGATATGGTATAACGTCATAACTTGACTGAGAGCTCTTTCGTACTTTAAAGTACTATAAAGTAAAACTATTTCAGTGTGATATTCATATTCGTTACATGCGGGTAAATAAAAGACGAGAGAAAGTTGTGATTTATATGTACCGATATTCAGAAAATAAATTAGATGTATTTCAAGAAAGGTATAAAGATAGAGCTCGACTATTGATAAAATGTCCAGACAAACAAGGAATTGTCGCTGCAGTTTCAACATTTTTACATGAACAAGGAGCTAATATTGTAGCTTCAAATCAATATACTGTTGATCCAGAGGGTGGACAATTTTTTATGCGCTTAGAATTTGAAATCAAAGGTTTATCTGAACAAGTAGGGCAGTTAAAGGAAAAGTTTCAAATTGTAGCTGAACATATGGATATGGAATGGCGAATTGCTATGATGAGCGAGCTTAAAAATGTAGCTATCTTTGTTTCGAAAGAACCTCATTGCTTACTTGAATTGTTATGGGAATGGCAAAGTGGAGATTTATTAGCAAATATTAAAGTAGTAATTAGTAATCATGAAACTGCAAGGGAAATGGTTGAAGCTGTTGGAATTCCTTTTTATCATATTCCAGTTACGAAAGAACAAAAAAAAGAAGCAGAGGAAAAACAAAATCAAATCCTCAAAAAATATGATATCGAGCTGATTATATTAGCAAGATATATGCAAATATTGAGCCCTCATTTTGTAGAAAAATATGAGAGTAAAATTATAAATATTCATCATTCATTTTTACCTGCTTTTATTGGAGCAAAACCGTATGAACGTGCATATGATCGAGGGGTCAAAATGATTGGTGCAACTTCACATTATGTAACAAATGATTTAGATGAAGGGCCGATTATTGAACAAGATATTGATCGTGTCAATCATGAACAAGATGCAGCAGATTTAAAGAAAATCGGGCAATCAATTGAGAGACGTGTTCTTGCACGAGCTGTAAAATGGCATTTAGAAGATCGTATTCTTGTGCATGGAAACAAGACGATTATTTTTGAATAAAGTAAAAGAACGAGCTTTAGGATGGAATCTTATGTTCATCCAGAGCTCGTTCTTAATATAATTGATGTAAAATCCGTATGCGTTGTTTGATTTTCATTGCAGACGGCGCTTTCCGTAGGCACCGGTTTTTAGATCGTGTGGTTCCTGCAGGAGTCTCCCATTACAATCAAAGCCAAGTTGTTGCTATAATCCGAACATTAAATATAATAATATCTAGAACGTTCGCTTTTTAGACTGGATTTAGCAATTATGAAATTGACTCAATTAGTTAATTATTTAAATATACTATCGCAGTATCTCGGATAGTATCTCCATTATCTAATAAGACTTCAAAGGTGACGACATGGTAATATTCCGTCAATTTTTCCTTAACTGTATGAGAAACCTCTAAAGAGTTTTCGTCATACTCTGCGTTATATTTCTGTCCATCAATAATCATAGTAACATCTTCGACTTGAGCTGAATCATCCTTCTCGATAGTTGCTTTGAAAGTAGGAGTTGAAGATTTTATGTGATCTCCCATTTGATATTCAGGAACAATCTTAGCAGTTGAGCTTGATGAAGCATTTTCAACTTCTGAAATTTCTTCAGCTTCTTTCATTACTCTTAAGGAATTTTCTCCAAGAATTTTTCGAATATCCTCATCTGAATATCCTCTATTTTCCAATTCTTTGGTCAGAAGTGGAAGGTCCGTACTATCTTTCATATCGGAAGGAAGGTCAGCTCCATCAAAGTCAGATCCAATCGCAACATGGTCTATTCCAATTAAATCGACGACATAATCGATGTGGTCTACAATATCATTGATTGTAGCTTGATTATTTTCAGATAAGAATACGGGATAAAACACAATACCAACCACGCCATTATTTTCTTTGATTGCTTGTAGCTGCTCATCAGTAAGGTTTCTTTGATGACTTCTCAATTCTTCCACACCAGAGTGTGTTGCCATAATGGGGGCTTCTGTTGTTTCGATGACATCCCAAAATGTATCTCTAGACATATGAGAAACATCTACAATCATTCCTAATCGATTCATTTCTTGAACGAGTTCTTCACCGGTTGTCGTTAATCCTCCTGAAGAAGACCTGCCATCTAAATAAACTTCATCTGCCCCTTCACCAAGTATATTTGAGTAGTTCCAATTAAAACCGATTGCTTTTATTCCAAGATCCTTATATTGTTGCACAAGTTCTATACTATTTTCTTGTGAAAAAGAATAGCCGCCTTCTATAGTAGGTACGATTGCAATTTTGTCATTAGCAAGTGTATCTTTAATTTCATCTAAGGAAGTTGAAATTGTCATGGATTTTTGATTGTTTTCTGCAGTCCAGTATAAAGCATTTATTAAAGCCAATGTTCTACTTAAGTTTCTTTCTGTATAGCCGTAATCTGTTGTGAATGCAGCAAAATAGCCTACATCTATACCACTTTCTTTTAATTTTTGCATATCGATATGAAGAGATGTTGATTCTGCAATATCGAGAGTTGGAAGCCAGGTATTCTCGTCAAGAACATTCATCATTGTATCAATATGACTATCAACAACGATAGATTGCTCATGAACGGGCTGTTCTTCTTGTATTTCATGTATGAGTTGGAAAGGTTTCGTTATGTGCTCCCAAATATCGGCATTATTTATACCTGGTAAAATGGATAACATTCCCCATAATAAAATTGATGAAAGGTTCATTCTAACAAATTCCTCCAAAAGCTTTAGATTTATCCCTCATGGACAAATTATTAATGAAAAGGACAAGATAATGGTTGATAAGATTTATCTTGATAAAAAAAATTAGGTGTTAAAATATCATTAGTATAAGGTTTATGCCATATATGTGTTGTTGCAGGAGAGACAGGTGGTATAAGCCAAGTCCACTTACCTGTGACATCCCGACCTTTTGCCGCCTCATGCTTCTCGAAAACTTCGAATTGTTTTGCTGCAGTGTGATGGTCTGTAATTGTAATACCTTGCTTTTTAAATGAATATAGAACTGCGGCATTTAATTCTACTAATGCTCGATCTCTCCAAAGATTACTTTCATGTTTTGTATTTATGTTCATCTTTTCAGCGACCTTTGGTAACATATTATATCGATACTCATCGGCAAAATTCCTTGCACCTATTTCTGTTCCCATATACCATCCATTGAATGGAGCTGCAATATAATCGAGTCCACCAATCTCTAAACGCATATCAGATATGATTGGAATAGCATACCATTTTAAATTTAACGAAGCGATTTCTGGATAATCTGGATGCTCGATAGGTATTTCTGGAATTATGTCATCTGGGATTTCCATCCATTGAGGATGGTTGTCTCCAATTTGTACAACGAGTGGTAAGATATCGAAATTTGTGCGTGCGCCTTTCCAACCTAAACCTTCACAAATTTTTGTGAATTGGATGGAATCTGAATCTCCGATGATACCCTCCTCCGTTTGATAACCTGCATACCTTAATAGTTGATGATTCCAAATTTTTATGATGTTTTTCTTTTCTTGTTGTGGACGGAAGATAGTAATATATGGCTTGATTCTACCATGGTTGAACGATAATTGTATATGGCTGAGAAGGTAGTCGAAAACTTCCTCGTAAGTGTCAGCTTTTCGGGCATCAGCGACTTCTATCCGTTCCCAAAAAAGTCTACCAATACATCGGTTGGAATTTCTCCATGCTAACTTAGCGCCATAGACTATCTCATCGTACGTTTGTGTATAATATCCTTTTTGATCTATCTCAGAGTTAACTTGAGCAATTCGTTGGGTTAAGTACTCATATGGTTTATCTGTTTCATTAAAGTATTGTGTTAAAAACAACTTCGCTTCTTGAGAAACTTTTTCTATCGTCAAAGGAATGTACCTCCTATTAATCTTCGAGTATATTCGACATACCTATTCTATCGAAGCGATGTAAGGATTGTCACCTAAGTAGCATTCTATATAGGTGTGTAAAAGATAAATGTGACAGAAAAATGTTCAACTATAAGAGATTGTTCAAAAAGTTCGGTTCTCAAAGCTACGAGCTACGCCGCCTTGAACTTCTTGGTCCTTTTGTCCTCCTTTTTGAACACGTACTATAATTGTTTAGAACAAAAGCGCAAGCGCCCGTTTATCACCGTATGTCCTGCGCCCCTGGTTTTCAAGGGGTGGTTCGACTGGTCGAACTTCTTTATTTCTTTGAGATAAAGGAAACACGATAAGCGTATGCGAATCGATGTTGACTTTCACCGCACGGGTATAAGTGCGACTATGCCTCATAAAGAACATTCGGCAGTCTTCTTTATCGTAAGGAGGTTTCCGGAAGGACAATAGGTGATGGGCGCTGGAGCTGGACGTGGCTAAATAACTTAGTTGTTTAGCCACAGCCCCAAAATTTTATAATTTCCTAGATAACAAAAAAAGCATCGCATGAAGCGATGCTTTTCGTTACATATTATTGATTTTTGTGGAATTCTCGATCCCAACATTCAATACCAGTTTGATCATCTAACGTATCTTTATAAAATACAGGATCTTTTCCTTGTTTCCGCTGTTTCACATAGTCTTTGAGAAGTATATTTGCTTTATTAAATAGGATAGTAATGGCATACAAGTTAATTAATGCAAGCAATGCCATCGTTACATCTGCTAACGACCATACCATATCAAATGAAGCCAGCGTTCCAAAAATAACCATTGCTAGAACTGCAATTCGATAAATAAATAAACCGATCTTCGTATCGCGTATATATGCAATATTATTTTCCCCATAGTAATAGTTACCAAGGATAGAACTAAATGCAAATAAGAATATCGCTATTGCAATAAATATTCCTGCCCAATCGCCAAGGGACTGTGTAAATGCAGATTGTGTTATTTGTATACCGTCATCTTCACTACCTGCAAAACCACCTGCAGTCAAGATAACAAATCCAGTTGCTGTACATACTAGAATAGTATCAAAAAATACACCTAGTGCTTGAACTAATCCTTGTTTTACTGGGTGACTGACTTCAGCAGTTGCAGCAGCATTAGGAGCAGCACCCATACCAGCTTCATTAGAGAATAGTCCACGTTTAATTCCCATCATAATTGCTGCACCAAATCCACCACCTGCTACTTGTTCTATTCCAAATGCATTTGCAAAAATTAGTGCAAACATATCTGGAATAGCAGGAATGTTCATTATTAGAATGATTAAAGCAAGTACGATATAGATTATTGCCATAAAAGGTACAATAATTTGTGATACATTAGCTATACTCTTTAGTCCACCAAATATAATCACAGCAACGAGTGTGGCTAATACAATAGCGATCCAAACAGGATCAATTTGAAATTGCCCTTCGAATGCTAGACTGATTGTATTGGATTGTACGGAATTGAATACGAGCCCATATGTAAATGTTATCGTAATGGCAAATACAATTCCGAGCCAACGTTTTTTCATACCTTTTTCGATATAATAGGCAGGGCCGCCTCGATATTGATTCGAGTCCTTTTCTTTATAAAGTTGTGCTAGTGTACTTTCCACAAAACCAGAAGCAGCTCCTAATAGGGCGATAAGCCACATCCAAAATAGCGCACCCGGACCACCTAAAGCAACAGCCGACGCAACGCCAGCCATATTTCCTGTTCCAACACGGGATGCTGCACTTATGGCAAATGCTTGAAAGGAACTCGTTCCTTTTTTACCTGAAGCATCAAACGAACGTTTATCTCCAATAACTCGAAACATTTCCGGCAATAAACGAAACTGAACAAAATTTGTTTTAACGGTATAGTATAATCCTAAACCTACTAATACGATGATTAATACATATGACCATAAAAAGGTATTTACATGATCTATAATTGATTGAATGATTTCCAACATTAATCTTCCTTTCTATAAATAATAACAAGCGTAGTTAACCTCTATTTTTGAAAACATAAGATATGATTCGTAATAAATGAAGGAATAGGTTAACAACATCAAGGTATAGACTTAATACTGCACTTGGAACATCCTTTGCGGTTAATGCTCGATGTTTGATTTGATTGAAGTCATAAACGATATATACCGAAAATAGACCGGCAGAGACACAAGCCACGATTACTAATACTGTATCAGATTGTGGAATAAACCAAGTAAAGATACTAAAAGCAATTAGTACAATCAAGATAATAAACAATGTAGACCCCATAAAAGAAAGATCTTTTTGTAGCACCCATCCTACCATTCCTAAAATGGTGAAAATCATTAAAGTTAACAAAAATACAAATAAAACAACAACAGCACCAATTTCACTTACATAAAAGTAAATTGCTGGAAACATGGTTATTCCAGAAATTACCACAAATGAAAATAAGAATATATACCCGACTCGGCTCCTTCGTCGTAAAAGAGCAGCAGCTATTAACATGATAATTTCAATAATCATTAATGGTAGCATCCATTGTTTTGGTATATATTGTCCCATATAAATACCTATACACGCTACTGCTAATGTTGTAGTGAATACAATGAGTATACGTTGTATAATTTCCTGTTTATTCATCCTGTCACACCTTTAAAAATAAATACAAATGCTAATTATATCATATTTCTATGTTTACAGGCAGATGTCTAAAAATGATTCCACCGCATCTTGTAAATGTCTATATGGAATCCCAGCAAATCCAATAATAAATTGCGGGTGTTCTGTTAACCAATCGGTAGCAGTATAGGCAGTAATCGGATAGACTTTGAGTTTTGCTTTTTTTGCATTATTTATGATCTCCTGTTCCGTTTTTCCATTTCTCACTTCACAAACAATATGCAATCCAGATTGTTCCCCAATGAAACGAATAGTCGGATGGTATGGTTTGATAAGTTCCAGAACCAATTCCAACTTCCTTCGGTAAATTTTTCGCATTCGATTAAGATGTTTCTCAAAATCCCCATTTCTCATGAATTGTGCAAGTACTTGTTGGTCAATTCTGGAGACAGTGGAATGATAGAATGAAAGCTTATGGTTAAAAAGGTTCAATAACTGCTTTGGCAAAATCATATAGCTTATTCTAAGTGAAGGTATTAAGGATTTCGAAAAGGATCCCAAATATATGACGCGATCGTTCGCATCCATGCTTTTCAATGGCGGGATTGTTTTTCCAGTATATCGAAATTCACTGTCGTAATCATCTTCAATAATATATCGTTGCTGATCATCTTCTGCCCATTGAAGTAATTGATTTCTTCTATTAATAGATAATACAGATCCATATGGGAAATGATGAGAAGGTGTTACATAAATTAATGTTGGATCTGCTTCTTCTAATCTCTTCATAATAATCCCTTGATCATCCATTTCTAATGGGAAAGCTTGGTGACCAAAATGTTTTACAATATGTAAAATCAGCTGGTAACCAGGGTCTTCGATACCAAATAACGTTTCTTTTGGGAACAAAGAAATAAGTTGTTGTAACAAAATTTCAACACCGGCACCAACGATAATGGAATCACGGTCACAACGTATTCCTCTTGCGTGATAAAGATAGTTTGCAATTTCTTCTCTTAACTCAACATCCCCTTGTGCGTTTCCTAGTAGTAGTAGCTGATGATGCTGTTTATCAATCATTTGTTTTGTATACTTCTTCCATTGATCGAATGGAAAAGCTTCCGTATCAATCCGACTAGGATAAAAATCGTAGTTAATTTCATCTGTAGACGTATTTTCTGCGTATGTAGTGTTTTTCGCTTGATAAATATATTCTAAATCGCCTTGTGCCAATACAAAATATCCTTTTCGCGGTCTCGATTCAATATATCCTTCTGCTACAAGCTGATCAAATGCAGTTTCAATTGTATTTTGACTGACTTCGAGAAATTCCGATAATTTACGTTTGGAGGGTAACTTTTCTCCATATGCAAGATGAGAATTGATGATTTCCTGTTTTATATACATATATATTTGTTCATATAGTGGTGTATCTATGGATCTATCCAAATGTATACTAAGCATTTCCATGCTGAATAACTCCTCTCTACTAAACTGACCTTATCAAATTATAAGAAATTGGCACTTTTAAACATATCAATCTATTTTTATAATAATAAAAAATCATCAGAAAATCTATTAGGAGGAGTGGGATTTATGGAAAGAAAACTTGGTACAGATCGAGTTAAAAGAGGAATGGCTCAAATGCAAAAAGGCGGAGTAATCATGGATGTTGTCAATAGTGAACAGGCTAAGATAGCTGAACAAGCAGGCGCGGTTGCTGTTATGGCATTGGAACGAGTACCATCTGATATTCGTGCTGCTGGTGGAGTTGCAAGGATGGCAAATCCGAGCTTAGTAGAAGAAATTATTCAATCCGTATCGATTCCTGTAATGGCGAAAGCACGTATAGGTCATATTGTAGAAGCAAGAGTATTAGAATCTTTGGGAGTTGATTATATCGATGAAAGTGAAGTGTTAACTCCAGCAGATGAAGTATTTCATTTAAATAAGTCTGATTATACAGTTCCGTTTGTTTGTGGTTGCAGAGACTTAGGTGAAGCAGCAAGGAGAATTGGAGAAGGAGCAGCAATGCTACGTACGAAAGGAGAACCGGGTACAGGGAATATTGTGGAAGCGGTTCGTCATATACGAGAGGTTCAAGCGCAAGTCAACAAAGTTGTTCATATGAGCAAAGATGAATTAATGACAGAAGCAAAAAATCTTGGAGCACCGTATGAGATACTTTTGCAAATTAAAGAAAATGGTAGATTACCAGTCGTTAATTTTGCAGCAGGAGGAGTAGCTACACCAGCAGACGCTGCGTTGATGATGGAATTAGGAGCAGACGGTGTGTTTGTTGGATCTGGTATCTTTAAATCTCATCATCCTGAGAAGTTTGCCCGTGCGATTGTACAAGCAACTACGTATTTTGACGATTATGAACGTATTGCAGAAGTATCAAAAGATCTAGGGGAAGCGATGACAGGGATAGATGTGCATTCTCTAGCTGCTGATCAACGTATGCAAGAACGTGGTTGGTAATAACGTAAAGGGTGGTGAATAGCATGTGCAATTCTTTTCGTATAGGAGTATTGGGCTTACAAGGGGCCATAAGTGAACATGTAAACCGGTTAAAGGAATTAGAACAGCAACCTGTAGTTGTCAAAAAATCAACGGATTTACATCAACTAGATGGTTTAATTATTCCTGGTGGTGAGAGTACAGCTATTTGGAAACTGATTGAAGAGAATAAATTATATGAACCTATCCAGAACTTTGCAAATGAAGGAAAAGCTATTTTTGGAACTTGCGCAGGGTTAGTACTATTAAGTAAAACAACAATAGGAAGGGATTATACTCCTACCTTAAAACTTATGGATATAACCGTTCAACGTAATGGATTTGGAAGACAGAAGGATAGTTTTGAAGCTACTATTCAAGCTAAATATATGGATGATAGCTATCATGCTGTATTTATCCGTGCGCCTTATATCGAATCCGTTGGAGAAGGTGTGGAAGTAATAGCTTCCTATAATGATAAAATCGTAGCTGCACGTCAAAAAAACGTTCTTGTTTGTGCATTTCATCCCGAACTGACGGATGATGATCGGTTTTTGGAGATGTTTTTAACTATGATTTCTTCAAACAAGAACTTCAATCATGTTTAGTCAATATCATTAAGGGAAAACACATACTAACAAACATGATAGGAGGTTTTCATCATGAGTGATGGTATGAAAGATAAAGCGAAAGCAATTGGAAAAAAAATTAAAGGTGAAGCAAAAGATCAATGGGGTAGCGCAACGGATGATCCTCAACGAAAAGCAGAAGGAAAGCGTGATAAAGCGAAGGGCGAAGCTCAAGACACGATTGCCGATGCGAAGAATAACAATAAGTGATTTAAGTGATCAAGCTAGGGGGACGATAAATGATTGGCCCTCTAGCTTAATTATATAGCAAATGATTGATGCTGTAGCTTTTTAAAATAATTGAACCAGCCAAGTCTAGAAACTAGATGGTTTTATATACTCGCGCTTAAGAACAAGGTATGCCTCGTGAAATTTCGAAACAGGTACTTGTGCTTTGTTTTATTTCTTTCTTTTTAATTTACTCGGATTTTTCTTGTTTAGTAGTGCTTTACGAAGTGCAGTTGCCTTATCTTGCAATTGTTTTTTCTGTTGATAATCTAAGGTTACATGTAGTTGACCATTTCTCTCATCTATTTGTACTACTGAGTTTATGGTACAGCCTGTGGGAAGGTTAGATTTTTGGAGTACATATTCTTTTTGCTGTTCTTCAACGAGAATAACAGCAAAGTCTTTTTCGAAACGATCAATGATTCCTTTCAAATGATATCCTCCTTAATCTAAACGACAAACAATTCCTTGTTCTTCAATATCTGTAATTCGACTCATCCCTATGCCTTGTATGCTATCAAGATCTTGAAGTGATTCAAAGGGACGTTCTTCTACTATTTGCTCTGCTCGAGAGGCACCAATATGAACTATCTCTTGAAGTTGTTCTTCTGTACTTTCATTAATATTTACACACGCAGTTTGTTCAGAATCATCATGAGGATGTTCCGTGTGTACAGCGTATTCTTGTCCGTCTGTCTCAACAATAATCGTACCATTGACATCGGTGCCATACCAATCAATTTCCTCATTATTTAATAGTCGAATTACTTCTTCACTCGGATGTTCATATGAATTATCCTCTCCAGCACTATAAATTGCTAGCTCTGGATCGACTTCCTTTACAAAATCAGCGTCAGAGGAAGTATCAGATCCATGGTGCCCAAGATGTAAGACTGTACTATCAAGTGACTCGGTAGATTCTATCATTTCAAGCTCCTCTTGTTTACCGGCATCTCCCGTAAGTACAAAGGAAACTTCATTGTAACCCAATCGTATAGATATGGATTCCTCATTTGATTTGCCTGAGATTGTTTCTGGATATAGCACCTCTATATCAAGTGGTCCTATTGTGTACTCATCCCCAGTACGAGGTTCTTGATACGTACTATCTTGGTCGAAAATAGCTTCCATTGCATCTAAATAAGTTTGGGAAGTACTTTCATTTCCAGACATCCATACTTCATCAACTTGAATATTTTCTAGTACATCTGATAATTGTCCGATATGATCAGCATCAGGATGACTAATGATGGCAAGATCAAGATGATCAATATTTTGTTCTTGTAGATAAGGAACTACTTCGTCACCTTGCCAATCCCCAGTATCAAACAGGACAGAATAAGCTTCATCTCCATTTTTATAGGAAAATAAAGTTGCATCTGCTTGTCCAACGTCGATAAAGTGTACTTTTAAGTTGCCATCTGTAGATGAATTTGAAAGATTATTAGCTTCAGATGTCTGAGTATCTCCACAGCCGATCAGCAATAATATGAAAGATAGGACGAAGATAAATTTTTTTAGCAATGTTTGTTAACTCCCATCTTGTCTGATTAGACTATTAGGTTACCAAAATATGGAAGAGGAAACTATCCACCAAAGGTATGAAAATTACCATCAGGAGGATAGCATAGCGCCAATTGCACCAGCATGACCACCATTATTTAGGAAAGTAGCGGTATAGTTCATTTGTTCTTGGAAATGTAGGAATACACGTTGTAAAGGTTGATTATTTGTTAATGTACCGCCAATAAAAACAATCTGGCTTGTCTTTACTGATTGTGCAGCTCCATGTGATATCAAAAGTATTGTTTCTCCAATTAATTGTATTAAAGCAGCCATTTGATCTTCTTTGGAATTTGAAGGATCTAATCCAACTTTTCCAAAATTAGCAGCGGTGAGTGTTTCATCAATCGGTGAGGTAGAATCTTTATAAATATCTCTGACCATTAAGTCGCTTTTAGTACGGTCACCTTGTTTTGCCATTTGGATAAGTTGAGTATAAGAAGACTCTTTTGTTAATAGTTCCCCGAGTCCGGTTAATAAACCACCTCCAATTCCTGTTCCAGCAATACGATTTTCATTATAAAAAATTGAAGTACCTGTTCCAATATTCACCAGTAAATAGTCACTTTTTGGTAGTTTACGTTCTTGATGCAGCAGATAGGATGTTCCTTCCATAATTGCTTTAAATTCTGGAATGGTATAGACACGATATCCTTCTAAGTTTAATTCTCTCGATCTTCCCCCAGTAATATGGAATGAAGCATATGGAGAAAGCGTTTTTAACCACTGAATTACTTCTTCCATTTTATGAGATGAGTATGTTTTCAAATGCATTTTTCCATGTTCTTCGTAAGCAACTTTAACTAGAGAACCTCCAGCATCGATACCTATTCGTTTCATTTACATCCTCCTCACTATCTCACTCAAGTAATTGCTAATAGTTTACCACGGTGTGGAAGTTTCCGTAAAACTGCGGTTTAGGGGAATTCCCTAATAAATTCTGCAAACCACAGTTTGAGAAGAATAAGACGTGTGATAAATGCTTCTGTTATATGAATTCAGCTCTTGGCTAGTGAAGAGCGCTATAGAGCAACAATTGAAATATATATAAATCAAAGTAAGTGGAGGAATTGAAATCGGAAAACTTTGAATTCTATCTCCGTTTTCTGGAAATAATAGAAATAATAGAAGGTGAAACTTTTAAAGCTTTCATTCGTAATAGTATAATAAAAGTATGATGTTAGATGGCTAAATGATCTAGGAGTGATGGGATGAGAGCAATATTCCAATTTATTTTACAAAGTATGATTGGTTTTACGAGTATGACAGCTATTTGGCTGGTGAGCTTTTTTATATATAGTCAAACTGTTTTATTAACGAGTTTATTCGCAGCGATTGGTGGAGTAGTAATGTATATTTCTTCAAAACAATTACTCGATTATCGTTTTGTAAAGCGACATGGATTAAAGAAGAAAGAGTACAAATATATTGATACAAATCTAAAAGAAGCAAAGCAGAAAATTTCTCGAATGCATAAAGCACTACTTCGAGTTCGGTCTTTTCAGCATGCACGTGAGAATTTATCCATTGCTCGAACAGCACAGAAAATCTATAGTAATGCTAGAAAAGAGCCAGCGCGTTTTTATCAAGCCGAGTCATTCTTTTACAATCATCTTGACTCCCTTGTAGAATTAGCTGAAAGATATGCTTACCTATATAATCAGCCTTCAAAATCTGTAGAAATGCAGCAGTCTCTAAAACAAACGAGGCATACGTTAACCGAATTAGGCGGGACAATTCAAAAAGATTTACATGTAATGCTTAATGAAGACCTGGACACACTGGATTATGAATTAGATGTTGCCAAGCAATCTTTAAAAAGATCGAAAAAATAGTTTAGGAGGTTTTACTTATGACAGCTCAACCAAATAGACAGGATGCGATGGATGAATTATTAAATAATCCATTTGGAGATTCAAAGGCATCCGACATTGAAATAGATAAATCTCCAAATCAAAACAAAAGACTGGTAGATCAGTTGCCAGAAGAGAACAGAAAAAAAGCAGAACATTTAGCTGCTCAAATAGATACAAACAATCAACAAGCACTCGTTCAATTTGGGACCGAAGCTCAATCAAAGCTAATTCAGTTTTCGCATCAAATGTTAGAGCATGTTCAAGAAAAAGATATAAGTCAGGTTGGTTCCATATTAGAAAATTTAATGAAAAGACTAGAGCAAGTAGATCCAAGTGAGTTACAGCAGGAAAAGAAAGGAATTATTGCGAAAGTCTTAGGGAAATTTTCGAAGTCAGTGAATGAAGTCATATCCCGATATCAAAAAACAAGTGCACAGATTGATCGTATCAGTGTACGTTTAGAGCGTAACAAAGATATCTTAACATCTGATAATGAGATGCTGGATAAACTATTTCAAACAAATAGGGACTATTATGATGCACTGAATATTTATATTGCAGCCGGAGAATTAAAACAGGAAGAAATCGAACAAGAACTTCTTCCTTCATTACGTACCAAAGCGGATCAAAGTCAAAGCCAAATGGATGTACAAGAAGTAAATGATATAAGGCAATTTGCTGACCGACTTCAAAAGCGAACGCATGATTTACGACTAAGTAGACAAATAACCATGCAAAGTGCACCTCAGATACGTTTAATTCAAAATACAAATCAAGCATTGGTGGAAAAAATCCAATCATCAGTACTCACGGCGATTCCTTTATGGAAAAATCAAGTTGCCATTGCGTTAACGTTATTACGTCAACGTCATGCGATGGAAGCGCAAAAGCAAGTATCAAAGACAACCAATGATTTATTATTAAAAAATGCAGAGTTATTAAATGAAAATGCAGTAGAAACTACGAAAGAAAACGAGCGAGGAATTATTGACTTAGAAACATTAAAACAAACACAGGAAAAATTAATGTCTACGATTGAAGAAACGTTACAAATTCAATCTGAAGGACGCAAGAAAAGAACAGAAGCGGAAAAAGAATTAATGGGAATGGAAGAAGAACTAAAAACAAAAATGTTGGAGTTTAAAGAATAACTGTATGAAGCATCGTTTAGCGACAATTTGCTAACGATGCTTTTTTTATTGGGGGAGGATAAGATTAAAAAGATGTTTTTGAAAGTACTGAAAATAAAAAAATGAATCGAAGCGTGTAGAATGAGAATGGGGTATAAAATAAGGCGGATGATAGCTAGGATAAATGCAGTATATTTCTGAATCGGTTTTCCAAAGCAAATCATTCATTCGGAATTATCTTTTGTTCCAGCCTCATTCAATCGATTTTATATCTAGAGTACTACCTGTCCAAGACGCAAGGCTAACTTGTATATAGCTCTGAGTACGGGGGGGACATCAGAAATTATTCGCAAAATAATCTATTTTAAAATTGAGTTTCGGGGTGTCATAAAAAAAAACCTGTGATATAATGAGTTGAAATTTTCCAGCCACCTTCCATTCTTAGAAATTATCAAATAAATTATCTTAAATCGGAGAAACTAATCGCTGTAAATAAATCGTATTGGAAGGAGTGTGGGCATCATGGAAAAAGATCCTCAATTGATGTCAAAGGAAGAAAAAAAGAATAGAAGAAATTCCTTGATTGGCGCAGCCTTTTTAATGGCAACTTCAGCTGTTGGGCCAGGTTTTCTGACTCAAACTGCTGTTTTTACGGAAACACTTTTAGCTAGTTTCGGATTTGTTATTTTAGCGTCAATCATTTTAGATATAGGGGCACAGTTAAACGTATGGAGAATAATTGCAGTCTCTAAAAAGCGAGGACAAGAAATAGCTAATGAGGTATTACCAGGCTTAGGTTTTGTAGTAGCCATTTTTGTTGTTATTGGTGGACTCGCTTTTAATATCGGTAATATTGGTGGAGCTGGTTTAGGAACCAATGCATTATTAGGAATTGATCCTAGACTCGGAGCAATTATAACAGCAGGTATTGCAATTTTTGTATTTTTATCTAGAGAAGCCGGTGCAGCGATGGACCAGATCGTAAAATGGCTGGGTGGATTATTAATACTATTGATTGCTTATGTTATGGTTGTGAGTCAACCACCAGTAGGAGAAGCAATTCATCGTTCATTTATACCGCTTGAATTAGATGTTTATGCAATTATTACGGTTGTTGGCGGTACTGTCGGAGGGTATATTACATTCTCAGGTGGACATCGATTACTTGATGCAGGAATATCAGGCAAAGAGAGTATACGTGAAGTGACACGAACATCGGTTATGGGAATCCTTGTAGCTTCTGTTATACGTATTCTGTTGTTTTTAGCAGTTCTTGGTGTAGTTTCTGCTGGGTTACGACTTGATCCAGTAAATCCGGCAGCATCTGTGTTCCAACATGCAGCAGGTGAAATAGGGTTACGATTATTTGGATTGGCGCTATGGGTGGCAGGTATTACATCCGTGATTGGAGCAGCTTACACGTCTGTTTCATTCTTGCGTACATTCCATAAAAAAATTGATGAACACTACCGTTATTGGATAATTGGATTTATTGTTTTCTCAACCGTTGTATTTGTGCTAATTGGGGACGCTGCTTTATTATTAGTATTAGCAGGTGCAGTAAATGGTTTGATTTTACCATTAACATTAGGTTCTATCCTATTTGCAGCACATAAAAAATCAATTGTGGGAACATATAAACATCCAATTTGGTTAACCGTCTTTGGAGCTATTGTAGTTATCCTGACTACGTATTTAGGCATCCAAACATTAATCACTCAAATTCCGCAATTATTTAATATGTAAAATTCACAGAAAGTGGTTGGTTCAAAATGTTTGAGGTTCAACCCTATGGGGATAGAGGAGTAAGAGTTCAATTTGGGGAGTCTATTGATAAGAATGTCAACAGGCAGATACGAGATTTTTGTTCTGTTTTAGAAAAGTCACGTATTAATGGCGTTCTTGAATGGATTCCTACATATACAGCAGTAACGATTTTGTATGATCCGTTTGAAATTGTTTATGAATCATTGAAGGAAAAAATTTTCAATGTACAAGAAAAAATGAATAGTGAAGATATTTCTCCGGCTCGCATCATTCATATTCCTGTACTTTATGGTGGCAAAAAAGGTCCGGATTTAAATGAAGTGGCAGAATATCATGGGATAACTACAGATGAAGTAGTGTCACTTCATGCTAATTCCGATTATCTTATCTATATGATGGGATTTATACCTGGTTTTCCGTATCTTGGAGGACTTTCAAAGCAAATTGCTACTCCTAGGTTAGATAAACCAAGGAGGAGTATTCCAGCAGGTAGTGTTGGAATAGCAGGAGAACAAACAGGGATTTATCCATTGGAGTCACCAGGTGGTTGGAGAATTATTGGTCAGACTCCAATTCCTTTATATAATCCACAACAAGCACAGCCTATTTTATTAAAAGCAGGAGATTATATTCGTTTTATACCAATTGACCGTCAAGAATTTGACGATATTACAAAAAAGGTGGAGACAGGAAGTTTTCACCCTACGATAGAGACTTAAATCTTAGGGGGATATGACGAATGCAATATCAAGTAGATTTAAATAGTGACATCGGTGAAAGTTATGGTGCTTATACGATTGGTCAAGATGATGAGGTAATGGAATTTATTACTTCTGCTAACATCGCATGTGGGTATCATGCTGGGGATCATAATATTATTCACCGCACAATTGACTTGGCGATAAAAAATAACGTAGCGATTGGTGCGCACCCAGGATTGCAGGATTTGATCGGATTTGGTAGAAGACCAATGCAAATTTCACCGGAAGAAGTCTATCAACTAACGGTCTATCAAATTGGAGCAGTACAAGCCTTTGCACAGGTGAAAGGGCATAATCTTTACCATGTTAAACCTCATGGAGCTCTATATAATATGGCGGCAAAGGATACAGCTATTGCTAAAGCGATTGCGCAAGCAGTTTATGATTACAATCCAAACTTAATATTGTTTGGACTTGCTAATTCAGAATTAATTCGCATGGGCAAAGAAGTAGGACTTAATGTTGCAAATGAA
Source organism: Oceanobacillus iheyensis HTE831 (assembly GCF_000011245.1). NCBI lineage: Bacteria > Bacillati > Bacillota > Bacilli > Caryophanales > Bacillaceae > Oceanobacillus > Oceanobacillus iheyensis. Next base: position 2,748,554 of record NC_004193.1, on the reverse strand, counting down.
GTTTTTGCTGATCGAACGTATCAACCAGATGGAAGTCTAACCCCTCGTACGTCACCGAATGCTATGATTCATGATACTGACGAAGCGGTAGAACGTGTGATACGAATGGTTAAAGAAAATAAAATAGAAGCAGTTGACGGGACAGATATAAGTATTATTGCTGATACAATTTGTATACACGGTGATGGACCAAAATCGTTAGAATTTTCAAGACGTTTATCACATGAACTAAAAAACCAAGGTATATCCATTCAAAAGAGAGAAATGCATCATGGTTAAATGTTTCGAAGTGATGAAGCCTGGATTAGCTACTTCAGTACAAGACCTTGGAAGAACTGGATATCAGCAATACGGAGTAGTTGTATCAGGGGTGATGGATGCTTTTGCGCTTCAAGTTGCAAATGTATTAGTTGGAAATGAAAGAACAGAAGCCGGCTTAGAGATTGTCATTATGGGACCAAAAATGAAAATCTTAGAAGATATAATTTTTGCCATTGGTGGGGCGGACTTGTCTGCGAAGTTAGATAATCAACTGATACAACCATGGAAATCTTATAGAGCTAGTAAAGGACAGATTCTCTCCTTTGGACAACCAGCACAGGGGAGCTATGCTTATTTAGCAATAGCAGGTGGAATTGACGTACCTTCCGTTATGAAAAGTAAATCCACTTTTGTAAAGGCAAGACTTGGAGGATTTCATGGTCGCTTTTTGCAAAAAGGAGATATTCTTAGTAGCAATGATAGCTACGGTATAAATGCTCGTCCTGGTAGACAGCTAAAAAATAAAGATATTCCCGATTACGATTACAACCGTCCAATACGAGTTATCAAAGGACCAGATCAGCAATTGTTTTCATCAACTAGTTACGATAGTTTTTTTGCTTCTACATATAAAATGTCTCCCCAATCAGATCGAATGGGGTATCGATTAGAAGGTGAGCCTATTTCGCATATTGATGGAGATAGTGCTGATATTATTTCAGACGCCATATTACCAGGTACCATCCAGATTCCAGCCAATGGGCAACCAATCATCTTATTAGCTGACCGGCAAACATCTGGAGGATATGCTCGTATGGCAACGGTCATCTCTGTTGATTTACCACAGGTAATTCAGCGAATGAGTGGAACTGCATTTACATTTGAATTAATTTCTTTGGAAGAAGCGCAGCAACTCTATAAAGACCAAGAAAGCTTCTTACGACATTTAGCAATTTCTTAATCTTTTTTACTTTGGGACTGAGCAAAAAGATTGGATAAATGAATGAAAGCTAATCATCTATAATGATGATTAGCTTTTTGTTTGTGGTAAAGTTTGAGCGCTTTTAAAATCCAGCAAAGCTTAAGAAATCCTGGGAAATGGTGAATAGAGGGCTTCTCTCACCTAAATAAACAGGATAGATCGAAAAAAGTGGTTAATAGAAGTGCTCTCTAACCCAAATAAACAGGAGAAACCGGGAAAAGTGGTTAATAGACAGACTCGCCACACCCCCATAAAAACCCTTTATAACCATATCACAAAAATCCCCTTTGACCGGTGAGCTTAAATTTTCAATATAATAATAGTGTCCCTCTTGTTAGTTGGTTTGACAAAGGGTGTATAGTTAAATATAGAGAGTTATTGTATAGGAGTTAATTTTTATGCGTAATCGATTTATAACAACAGGTTTAACAGCAGGAATTATAGGTTTTACTATCCTCCATTTCTTTACGTATTTTCAAGAGTTAGAGAGCTTAATACTGCTGATGGCGATTAGTGGGTTTGCGATTGTTTTGTTTGCTACATTTTATTATGGACCTTCAAATTTAAAAATGCCGTTAGGATTATTTGTAACAGGGATAGTCATTTTTCTTTTTACGGATGCGAATCTTATCGATGGGCTTAGAGAAGGGCTGCAGCAAATGCGTAATATGATTGGATTGCTGGTAGTAATTCCAATGGTCAGTTGGGTATTACGAGAGGAAGCTTTCTTAGAATCAATTATCAGCTTTGGTCATCGCATGCTAAATTCAAGCAGAAAATTTTATCTTGGCATGGTTTCATTCACTCAAATCATTTCTTACTTTTTATTATTTGGTGCGATTCCTATGATGTATCAATTTGTTAGTATGATTTTAAAGGATGAAAAAGGAGAAGCATGGGAGTATTTTAAAGGAACTGCATTACTTCGCGGATTTGCTCTTTCGGTCATGTGGGTATTGAGTATTCCTTCGTTTGCATACGTTGTTGAGATTATGGGTGCTTCGTTGAGTTCTGCTATTATACAAGGTATGGCCGTAGCTATATTCGGCTCACTGTTAGCACTTGTTTTTACTACGAAAGAACAGAAACGTTATCAAGTAAACTTTACAGCAGGTTTGCAAAAAGAAATCGATGAAGTTCTGCATCATTCTAAAAATAAAAAAGAAATGAATCGAGTAGTTCGTGAATTTGCTATTTTATTTATTACATTATTTGGTTCTATTTTTATACTCAGTTTTTTCGTTGAAATCGAGCTCTTAGTCTTGATTCCTTTAGCAATTATAGTTTGGATTATATGTTATTACGTTATGAAGCGGAGGGTATATAAATTAACCCAAATCGCAACTAGCTATATTAAAGAAGAAATGGCAAGCAAGTCTTATCAACTATGTGTAATGCTAGGTGCGGGGATGTTGATTACTTCTTTAAGCTATACTTCGTTTGCTGAAAATGTAGTTAACGGCATTTATTCTATTCAAAATGTACTCCCATTTGTTAATGTCCTATATTTATTACCTATTATGGTAATCATATTAGGATTCTTTGGACTTGGTCCATTAACAGTGATGGTACTTGTGGCAGGTATTTTACAGTCGATTCATTTACCGTATCCGCCAGAATTAATTGTTTTGGCAGTAACCTTAGGAAGTTCGATTTCTATAATGCTTTCGCCAGTGATTATGCCTATCATTATATTAAGTGGATCGAATGGACTTAGCGGTTTTAAAAACGGACTGCGGTTTAATGGGTGGTTTGCATTAGCATTTTATATTGTTGTTATGGCATATATTCAAATCATGGTTGTACTGACAAGTTAATATAGATAACAAATTAGCAGATAACATCGTCCTCTTAAACATAGGCGACTAGTTATCTGCTTTTTTGCTGATATTTATATCGATATATTTCGTAAAACATTTTCATATACAACACACAATTGAAACAACACAAGACTAAATTTTCAGAAATTATACTTGACATTCAATTTTATACTTACTAGAATGTAATTATGAAAGCGATTTCAAAAATGTAGAAGAGAAAAGGAGGGATCTTTTGTCTCTACGTGAAGAGAAAACAGAGAAAAAAAAGAAAGAAATCATACACTCAGCAATGCAAATTATTGCTGAAAAAGGCTACTATCGTACAACTATAGATGATATTGCTTCTAAGCTACTAATCACTAAGGGCACTGTATACTATTATTTTCAGGATAAGCAAGATCTATTATTCCAAAGTCATCAATTACTTCTTCAAAATAGCATCGAAAACTTAAAACATATCCACACGCAACCATTACATCCAAGAGAAAAATTAAAAAATGCAATGATCGCACATATGGACCATCTGTTAGATGATCAATATGGATTTGAACTCATGCATAAACCAGAACAATTCTTTTCACATCAACAATTAGAAATTATTTTACAACTCCATCGAGACTATACTGAATTATTGGATCAATTAATAGTAATAGGTATAGAAGATGGTGTATTTCAAGCATTAGATTCGAAAGTCACACGTAATATTTATTTAGGAGCAATGAATTGGTTAACACAATGGTATGACAATAAGGGTAAGAAAGAAAAGCAAGAAATACTGGATCAAATGGCAGAATACCTATTAAATATATTAGCAAAGTAAGGCAGAAAAGGAGAATGTTTGTGAATATAAATCAAATGACTGCAGTCGTTACAGGTGGTGCTTCCGGTTTAGGAGAAGCAACTGTGAGGAGACTACATAATCAAGGTGGTAAAGTAGCTATTTTTGATTTGAATAAAGAGAATGGAGAACGTCTCGCGACAGAGCTAGGCGATAATGTCGATTATTTTCAAGTTGATGTAACGGATGAAACTAGTGTTCAAAAGGCATTGGATAATGTCATGGAACAAAGTGACGGTATTCATGCAGTTGTTAATTGTGCTGGTATTGCAATCGCAGAAAAAACGATTGGAAAAAAAGGCGTCCATTCATTACAACATTTTTCAAACGTAATAGAAATCAACCTCATCGGTACATTCAATGTAATTCGACTTGCTGCTGAAAAAATGGCATTAAATAGTCCAAACGATGAGGGAGAGCGCGGCGTTATCATTAATACTGCTTCTGTAGCTGCGTTTGAAGGTCAAATTGGACAGGCAGCATACAGTGCTTCAAAAGGAGGCGTTGCGGGAATGACCCTTCCGATTGCCAGAGACTTATCTACACTTGGAATTCGAGTTATGACCATTGCTCCTGGATTATTTTTAACTCCATTATTTGAAAAGTTACCAGATAAAGCAAAAGAAGAATTAGGAAAAATGACACCTTTTCCATCCAGATTAGGGAAGCCTATCGAATATGCAAAACTCGCACAAAGTATTATTGAAAACCCTATGTTAAATGGAGAAGTAATACGATTGGACGGAGCAATTCGAATGCAACCAAAGTAATAAGAAAAGTGATAGCGTCCGAAAATCAACATTAAAATTCACCTTTTTTCAGAGGGTGATTTGACAATGGTTGCAAGTTAAGAGTCAAGTGATAGACATGAATATTTTGGTACTAACCTGATCATTAAAGGAGGAGTTCGTTTGCGTGAAGCAGTAATAGTAGAAGCGGTGCGTACACCAGTCGGGAAGCGAAACGGTTCACTTAGTGAAATTAGAGCAGAGGATTTGGCAGCGATGCCTTTAAAAGAGTTAGTAACTCGTACTGGATTGGATTCAGGATTAATTGAAGATGTCATTATGGGTTGTGTCACCCAAAGTGGTGAACAAGCCTTTGATATAGGCAGGCAAGCTGCTTTAATCGCTGGATATCCGATAGAAGTTCCAGGCACAACAATAGATAGACAATGTGGTTCGAGTCAACAAGCTATTCATTTTGCAGCTCAGGCAATTTTAAGCGGAGACATGGATATAGTTGTTGCTGCTGGAATAGAAAGTATGTCTCGTGTTCCGATGGGGTCAAATCAACAAGGAGTAAAGCTAAGTAAATCATTGACGACGAAATATGAAATTATTAATCAAGGATTGTCGGCAGAAAGAATTGCAAAGCAATGGAATATTTCCCGAGAAGAAATGGATGTATTTGCTTTAGAAAGCCATCAAAAAGCAATTGAAGCCAGAAACAATGGTTATTTTACAGAACAACTTATGTCAGTAGAGATCACAAGAGCTGATGGAACAAAAGTGAGCATTGATTCTGATGAAGGTCCAAGAGAAAATTCCTCAATGGACAAATTAGCTGGATTATCATCGCCGTTTGAAAAGAATGGTAGTGTAACTGCTGGGAATGCGAGTCAAATTAGTGATGGTGCAGCTGCATTATTGATTATGTCCCGAGAAAAGGCACAAGAATTGGGGTTAAAACCACGCTTTCGAATTATAGCTCGTTCTGTAATTGGATCAGATCCAACATTAATGCTAACTGGTCCTGTCTCTGCTACAAAAAAGGTGCTTGAAAAAGCAAATGTAAAGTTAGAAGAAATCGATGTATTTGAAGTGAATGAAGCGTTTGCTTCTGTGCCTTTAATGTGGCTGAAAGAAACGGGAGCGGATCCGAAGAAAATGAATCAAGATGGAGGTGCGATTGCATTAGGGCATCCTCTCGGTGCTAGTGGTGCCCGATTAATGACTACTATGTTGCACACATTGGAAAGAACAGGTGGAAGATATGGTCTTCAAACGATGTGTGAAGGACATGGTATGGCAAACGCCACCATTATCGAAAGATTGGATTAATCGTATAAGAGGAGGAGCATTATGCCGCTTTCCAATATAAGAGTTTTAGATTTAACAAGACTACTACCCGGTCCTTATTGTTCGATGATGCTAGCAGATTTTGGAGCGGAGGTAATCAAGATAGAACAACCGAATGGTGGAGATTATCTACGTAATTTTGATCCTAAATACGGAAACGAAGATAGTGTTCTTTTCCAGTCAATAAATAGAAATAAAAAGAGTGTTTGTCTAGATTTGAAAGATGACGAGGATAGACAGAGCTTTCTAGAATTACTAGCTAGTGCTGATATATTAATAGAATCTTTTCGTCCAGGAGTAATGAAAAATCTTGGTCTTGACTACGACACACTAAAAGAATATCAACCTAGTTTAATTTATTGTTCTTTAACTGGTTATGGCCAGACAGGACCATATAAAGACAAAGCTGGACATGATATTAATTACTTAAGTACGGCAGGTATCCTTCAAATGATGAGTGATAATAAGAAAAAACCCGTATTACCATCTGTTCAAATGGCAGATATAGGAATGGGGGCTTATCCAGCAGTAATCGGAATTTTAATGGCGTATATTCATCGTCAGAATACTGGAGTGGGCCAGTATATTGATGTCTCCATGTTAGATGGGGCGGTTTCCTGGCTCCATATGCTGTTACCTGCAACCTTTCATGGCCAGTCGATGAACCGAGAGAAATCACTGCTTTATGGTGGGTACGCATGTTATCAAATATACGAGACGAAAGATCGCCGCTACTTGTCCATGGGCGGATTAGAAGATAAATTTTGGTCAACGTTTTGTAGAGTTATCGGTAAATATGAGTATGTATCACAATTACATGCTTCACTTGAGATTCAACGAGAAATGATTACCTCTATCCAACATGTCATCAAGAAAAAAACATTAGATGAATGGATGATTTTATTTGATGGGGAAGATGCATGTGTTACAGCATTACAAACCCTAGATGAGCTAGTAGTAGATCCACATGTTGCTTCCCGAGAAATGATTATTGATAAAGGGGGGATGAAACAAATCGGAATACCGATTAAGATGTCTGAAACCCCGGGAGAAATCCGGAGAACTTCGCCAACTCTTGGTGAACATAATGAAGAACTATTAAACCGAGCAAAAAAAATATATTAAGTTTGGATGATGAGTTGTTCTAAAAATTAAAAAATGTAAAGGGGCCGATTGTTATGATGAACACGCAATTAACTCTAGCATCGATGATTAAACACACGGAAAAGTATTTTCCAAAGAAAGAAGTGATATCAAGAACGTTAGCCGGTATACAGACGTTTACATATGAAGAGACAGTTCAACGTATGAAACGCCTTGGTCATGCTTTAGAGTCTCTTGGTATTAAAAAAGGTGATCGAGTAGGTACGTTTGCGTGGAATCACCATCGCCATCTTGAAGCATATTTTGCTGTTCCGAGTATGGGAGCAATATTACACACAATAAATATTAGATTAGCGCCGGAAGATTTAGTTTATATTATCAACCATGCTGAAGATAAAGTGATTCTAGTTGATGAAGATCTATTGCCATTGATTGAAAGAGTTGCGGATCAATTAGCACATGTGGAAGCTTATATCGTTATGACAGACCGAGAAAATCTACCTGAAACTAGTTTGACTTCTGTCTACTCCTATGAATCACTCTTAGAAAGAGCGGATTCAGAATATGAATTTACAACTGAATTAAACGAAGAAGATCCTGCTGGAATTTGTTATACCTCAGGAACAACAGGTAGACCTAAAGGAGTGGTGTATACTCATCGCGGAATTTATTTACACAGTATGGCTTTAGGAATGACAGATACAGTTGGATTATCAGAAACGGATACAACAATGCCAGTTGTCCCAATGTTTCATGTGAATGCTTGGGGTATGCCATTTGCTGCCACTTGGTTTGGAGCAACACAAGTATTACCAGGTCCAATGCCAACACCTCAAGTATTAGCTCAATTAATTGATGAATATAAAGTGACAACCACTGCTGGCGTTCCAACGATATGGCTAGGGCTGTTAAAAGAATTAGAGTCAGGCAATTACTCGATGAAAAGTTTAAGAAACATACTTTGTGGTGGATCTGCTGCTCCAAAGAGTATGATAAAAGCATTCGAAACAAAGTATAATATACCATTTTTACATGCATATGGGATGACAGAAACATCGCCTTTAGTTACGGTCTCCAGATTAAAAAGTTATCAGCATAATATAGATTCGGAAGAACGACTAGAGTTGCGTTCCAAACAAGGTATGGTCGTTCCTGGTATTGAAATTAGAGCGATTAACGAAAATGGAGATGTTACCCGAGATGGGGAAGATATGGGGGAATTGATAATTAGAGGCCCATGGATTGCCGATCAATATTATAAAGATGATCGTAGTGCAGATACATTTCACGATGGTTGGTTGCATACAGGAGATGTTGTCACGATAGATGAAGAAGGGACTATAAAAATTGTCGATCGCACAAAAGATCTTATTAAAAGCGGAGGAGAATGGATTTCCTCTGTTGACTTAGAAAACGCTTTAATGGCACATGAAGATATATTTGAAGCTGCTGTAGTAGCGATACCAGACCCTAAGTGGCAAGAACGTCCGATTGCATGTGTAGTATGTAAAGAAAATGCACAACTGACGAAAGAAGATGTATTGCAATTTTTACAACCTCAATTTGCAAAATTCTGGTTGCCGGATGAAGTTATATTTATGAATGAAATTCCGAAAACATCCGTAGGTAAATTCCTGAAAAAAGCATTGAGAGACCAAGTGAAAGAGACACTATCTATTAAAGATGAGTAAAAAATAATGAGTCAATTTTATAATATGATATTTATGTGAAATCCGAATGGTAGCAAATTTGATTTCCATTACAGACGGACGCTTTCCGCAGGTACGGCTTCAGCTAACTTGAAAAGAAGAACACTTTTCAAGTGGATCTTCAGCTCGTACTATTCCTGCTGAAGTCGCCGTCTTCCATTACAATCAAAGCCAAGGTTTAGCTTTAATTCGAAAAATTTTAACTATTACTCTCACAAATTATTTGTTATAAAGAAAACATTTCAATTATGAAATTGATCTATGTATAAAAAGGAGACTTTAATTATGCAATTAATAGATGTAAAGAATCAAATGACTTTACCAGTAATGATGGCGCCGATGTTTTTAATTTCAAATCCGAATATGGTTATTCGAGGTTGTGAAGCAGGAATTATTGGTACTTTTCCAGCTTTAAATGCTCGTACTACGGATATCTTAGATGAGTGGATGACAGAGATTAATACAACTTTAGAGGAGAAAAGAGCTGAAGATCCCAATAAAAAAATTGCGCCTTGGGGAATTAATTTTATTAGTCATTCATCAAATAAACGGTTTTATGAAGATTTAAAGTTGATAGAAAAACATCAACCTCCAATCGTCATTACGTCGTTAGGTGATCCGTCTCCAGTTGTTTCCATTGTTCATTCGTACGGTGGAATGGTGTTTTCTGATGTAATCGATCTTAAATTTGCCAAGAAAGCTTTAGAAAAGGGAAGCGATGGATTAATACTTGTTGCAAATGGTGCAGGTGGTCATGGTGGGACATTAAATCCGTTTGCTTTTATTCAAGAAGTACGGACGTTCTTTGATGGTCCAATTGCTTTAGCAGGAGCTATTTCGCAAGGTGATCAGGTGTTAGCTTCGCAAATATTAGGGGCTGATTTTGCTTATATTGGGACTCATTTTATCGCAACCGAAGAAAGCGGAGCGAATGAAGAATACCGACAATCAACGATTGAGGCAACCAGCCAAGATATACTCTATACGCCTGCATTTAGCGGGATACCAGCAAACTACTTAATACCAAGTATAGTAAAATCAGGACTTGATCCTAATAAACTACCAAAGAAGGAGAAAATAGATTTTTCTGAGCTTGGTGACCCATCAATAAGAGCATGGAAAGATATTTGGGGTGCTGGTCAAGGTGTAGCAGGAACAACAAAAGTACAGTCAATTCAACAAGTAGTTAATGAACTTCAGCAACAATATGAGCAAGCCAAAAACAAAAACGAAATTGCTATTAAGTAAAAGTAAGGGGTGGAAAAAGTGACAATGACATCTGCGGTTCGTTATCAAAAGGAAAATCAAATAGCTTATATAGCAATGAATCGACCAGAAAAACGAAATGCATTATCGATAGAAATGGCAGAAGAATTAATAGCAGCACTACATCAGGCAGAGAAAGATTCAGAGGTGAAGGTAGTAATTTTAACCGGTGAAGGAAAAGGTTTCTCTGCTGGAGGGGATCTACAAGTACTGCATTCATTAAATAATTCCGCTCAAATTATGAATTATATGAAGAAAGCACTGCAAATTATTCAAACGATGCGGGACTTAGATAAATATGTAATCAGTGCTGTGCATGGATTTGCAGCAGGAGCGGGATTTAGCATTGCAATTGCAGCCGATTTTATAGTAGCAAAGAAAGATGCTAGTTTTGCTTGTAGTTTTACAAATGTAGGTATTATCCCGGATTTAGGTCTTTTAAAAGGTCTTGCTGATAAACTACCAACAGCTGTTGCAAAAGAGTGGATTTCATCCGGAAGGCATATTACTGCACAAGAAGCTTATGAGCGAGGAATAGTAAATCGTGTAGTAGAAGGAGATCTATTAGAAGAAGCGACGGATTTTGCACAATTTATTGTACAAGGTCCGCCATTAGCTAATCAATTTGTTAAGCACATGGTGAATCATGCTAGTGAATACAACCAGGATACGAATGATCTACAAGAATTAGCGGTACAAACCTTACTTTTACAGTCAGAAGATAATAAAGAGGGAATTGCAGCCTTCTTTGAAAAAAGAAAACCTGCTTTTAAAGGGAAGTAAAAGGAGAGGTCCGTAATGAATTTATCTATTTCTTCATCGGAACAGGCAGAACTAGATTTATTAAGACGTAGCGTGGAGACTTTTTGCAAACAGGAGGTCACCCCATATTATACGAACTGGGAAGAACAAGGAATGGTTCCGAGACAATTTTGGAATAAGCTTGGAGAACAAGGATTTTTACTTCCAGAAGTACCAGAAGAATATGGAGGTCTTGGTGCAAGCTTTCTTTATTCGACAACAATAATAGAGTCGTTTTGTCGACAGGGATATAGCTCGATCGCAGCAAATCTATCCGTACATGATACGATACTAGCAAACTATTTCTTGCAATATGGAACCGAAGAACAAAAGAAATATTACTTGCCGAGAATGATTTCAGGTGAATTAGTTGGTGCAATTGCAATGACTGAGCCGGGGGCGGGGAGTGACCTTCAACGGATAAAAACCACAGCCAATTTTGATGAAGGCTTAAATGGCTATGTTTTAAATGGTTCAAAAACATTTATTACGAACGGCCAGCATTGTGACTTTGCAATTGTTGTGGCGAAAACGAAAGTGGATGTAAAACCATCAAAAGGTATATCGCTATTTATCGTTGACGCAAAGAAGAATGGTTTTACTAAAGGAAAAAATCTTGAAAAAATAGGACTACATGCTTGTGATACGTCTGAATTATATTTTGAAGATATTCTTTTAGATGAGTCTGATATTCTTGGAGGAGTAAATCAAGGCTTTTCCGTGTTAATGAACGAATTACCTCGGGAACGGTTGATTGTTGCCAATTGTGCTGTTGCCTCCATGGAAGGCGTACTTACTGACACGGTGAGCTATGTGAAGGAGCGAGAGTTATTCGGAACAACCCTTGATCAATTCCAGCATACGCAATTTACATTGGCTGAATTACAAACCAAAGTACGTGTCCAACGGTCTTTTGCCGATGAATGTACAACAAGGTGTATAGAAGGGAATTTAGACACTGCTACAGCTAGTATGGCAAAACTAAGTTGTACTGAAGTTCAAGGTGAAGTGATTGATCGGTGTCTGCAGTTATTTGGAGGATATGGCTATATGCTAGAGTACCCTATAGCTCGAGCTTATGCGGATGCTCGAGTTCAACGGATTTATGGCGGTACATCGGAAGTGATGAAGCTAATTATTAGTAGAGAATTGTTGTCAAAGTAACTGTTTTTAAGTGAGAAGAATGAAACAAATCTTACTATAAGGGAGTTGTTTGCAAATGCTAGCACCACTAACCCCACTAGATTGGAAACGTAGAGCTATCAAGTATTATCCGGAAAAAATAGCGATAGTTGATGGAGATAAATCATTTACGTATAAAGAATTTGGTCATCGAGTTGATCAATTATCTAAAGGTTTGCTCGAAAAAGGTATTAAAGAAGGTGACCATGTCGCTGTAATGCTTCCAAATACACATTATATGTTGGAGTGCTTTTATGGAATCTGTCAGATTGGAGCAGTCATGGTTCCATTAAACTATCGTCTATCAGCAAAAGATTTAAACTATATTATTAATCATAGTGATGCTAAGTTATTAATTGTTGATGAGGCATTCACTGAGCCTATTGAAGAAATTCAGAATAGTTTGTCCTTGGAAGAGATGATTATCGTAGAAGTTGATGGAGAGAGTACTTCCTTACAAGGTACTCTTTATGAAGCGTTAATACATCATGATAATGATAAGGTCGAATTACCAATAGTAGAAATTGATGAAAATCAGTTAATGACGATTAATTATACAAGTGGTACTACGTCGAATCCAAAGGGGGTTATGCTAACCCATCGTAGTAACTATATAAACGCAGCCAACTTCCTTTATCATATTAATGTTTCTCATGATGATCGCTATTTGCATACATTACCAATGTTTCATGCGAATGGATGGGGAGGAGTGTGGGCAATAACTGCTGCAGGTGGTACGCATGTGTGCTTGCGCAAAGTGGATCCGCCATTAATATTAGATATTTTTGAAGAACAACAGATAACCATGCTTTGCGGGGCACCTACAGTGGTTAATATGCTGGTGAATGAGCCCAAAGCAAAACAATTAAATTTACAATCGAAGCTTAGGATGGCAACCGCAGGATCTCCTCCTGCAGCGGCATTAATCCAAAAAGCACAAGATATTTTAGGATTAGAAATGGTGCATGTTTACGGACTAACAGAAACGTCACCTTTTATCTTATATTGTGAATGGAAACAAGATTTTAATGAGAAATCCTCCGATGAACAAGCAACAATTAAAGCAAGACAGGGAATTGAGCTTGCATTTAATGGTGAAACTACCGTCATTCGTCCTGATGGAGAAGAAGTTCTCTGGAATGGGGAGGAATTAGGAGAGATTGTCACTCGTGGAAATGTAGTGATGCAAGGTTATTATAAAGATGTGGAAAAAACCGATGCGGCCATGAAAGACGGATGGTTCCATACTGGAGATTTAGCTGTCATTCATTCAGATGGTTTTATAGAAATTCGGGATCGAGCAAAGGATTTAATTATTTCCGGTGGAGAGAATATTTCATCTACAGAAGTAGAGGGAGTGCTTTATAAACATCCAGATGTATTAGAAGTAGCCGTAATTGCAATTCCTGATGAAAAGTGGGGAGAAGTACCATTAGCAATCATTGTGCCACAACCACATTCAGCACTGACAGAAGAGGAAGTCATAACCTATTGCCGAGAAAATCTTGCTCACTTTAAATCTCCTAAAAAAGTTGAGTTTGTTGAAGAATTACCAAAGACAGCAACAGGAAAACTGCAAAAATTCCGTTTGCGAGAGTTGTACTGGGAAAGAGCAAAGAGAGTAAATTAATGTAACACTATAAAGTTGATAACTAGAAAAAGAGTTACGAAGTTCGAGTTTATAGATTTTTGTTAAAAGAGGTTGGGAGAGAGTATTTATTCCAAAGATGAATTAGCTTTGAAAAAAGCTTCAGAAATAAACTGCGGTTATGTTAAAGCAAATGGTGAGCCTGCTGAATCGTAGGCTCACCTATGTGTTGCTCTTACAGGAATCTACGTACATTTCTTATGCTTATTCTAGCTACATGCCGCTTTTTGTTTATCCCAACCTCTTCTTCATTCAACAACCAAGAGTTTAGTGAAAGAAGGGATTTGTTTGTTAGATCAGCTTGGAATTAAAAAAGTCACCTTAGATTTACCGTTTCGATTAAATCATGTAAATTGTTTTATTGGTGAAACAGATAATGGTGTGAAAGTGATGGATACAGGGCTACATCGTAACCAAACGGTACAACGGTGGAATGAAGAACTAGAAGGGAAGCGTGTTTCTGATATTATCATTACTCATTATCATCCAGATCATTTTGGCTATGCAGGGGGATTACAACAATTAACCGGAGCAAATGTATGGATGACAGAGACTGATGAGCGTGCAGCATTTTCCTCTTGGGAAAAACCATTTCTGCAACAGTTAAAAGATAATTATAAATTGGCTGGTATTCCGAAAGAAATAGCAACAGAATTAGCAGATAATACATCATCCTTTTACCCTTATGTAACTCCGTATCCAATTGTTCATGATTATTTAAGGGAAGGAGAACAAATTCAGTTTGGTACATATGAATATGAAATTATCTGTACGCCAGGTCATTCAGATGGATTAGTCACTTTGTATAATCCAGAGAAAAATGTCCTTTTATCAACAGATCATATTTTACCAAAGATAACCCCAAATATATCCTATTGGTTTCATGGTGAAGAAAATCCATTAAAAAATTATTTAGCTTCACTAGAAAAAATTAAAAAGTTACAAGTTGAATGGGTAATCCCATCTCACGGTAACCCGTTTTTAGATGCCAATAAACGAATACAAGAGATAAAAAAACACCATGAGGATCGACTATCTTTTCTCTTGGAAGAGATAAAAGTAGAAACTACTGTATATGAAGCAACTGAAAAACTGTTCCCGAAGAAAATGTCAGTTCATGATTCTCGATTTGCAGTTGGTGAGACCATTGCTCACTTAGAATATTTAAGAATAGCAGGAGAATGCAGTAAAGAGTTAACTAATGGGGTATATCAATATAAAACAAACTAAGTTTTCGTGGGACAATATATTTAAGTGAAAAGGGTATTTCATGTATGATGGTACTAACAATGAATGATGGAGGTGCGCTACATGATTAAAGGTTTACAAGATACATTTACGTTAAATAATGGAGTAGAGATGCCTGGATTCGGCTTAGGGGTTTATAAAGTTGAAGATGGATCGGTTGCAGAAGAGTCAGTGAGAATAGCTTTAGAAAACGGATACCGTAGTATTGATACTGCTTCATTCTATGATAATGAAAAAGGCGTAGGTGAGGGTATCAAAAATTCTGGAGTACCTCGTGAAGATATTTTTCTTACTTCTAAGGTATGGAATGATGAGCAAGGATATACTTCGACTAAGCAGGCGTTTCAACGAAGTTTAGATAAATTAGGAACGGATTATTTGGATTTATATTTAATCCATTGGCCGGTGAAGGATACTTTTGTGGAAACATGGAGGGCGATGGAAGAACTTTATCGTGACGGTAAAGTAAAAGCTATCGGTGTAAGTAATTTCCATGTACAACATTTAGAAAAGTTATTTGTGAATGCTGAAGTTATACCGGCAGTAAATCAAGTGGAATTTCATCCGCATTTAACACAAGAAGGATTACGTGCATTTTGTCGGCAACATAATATTCAATTAGAGGCTTGGTCTCCGTTGAAGCGAGGACAATTGCTAGAAGAGGATATTATTCAAACGATAGCTAAAAAATATGGTAAATCTGCAGCACAGGTGATTTTACGTTGGGATGTTCAGCATGAAGTAATCACGATACCTAAATCAATTACAAAAGAAAGAATCATAGCCAATGCAGATATCTTTGACTTTTCTTTAACAGAAGAAGAAATGAACCAGATAGATGCGATGAATCAAAATGATCGTTCCGGTAGTAATCCAGATAGTTTTGATTGATAGGTTTTAATTATCTTGTACGATCACTAATTGAAGCTGATCTTGATCTAAAACCCAAAACAGCTTTAGAAATCTGTGAAAATGGTGAATAGAGCAGCTCTAAAACCCAAAACAGCTTTGGAAATCTGTAAAAATGGTGAATAGAGCGGCTCTAAAACCCAAAACAGCCTTAGAAATCTGTGAAAATGGTGAATAGAGCAGCTCTAAAACCCAAAACAGCTTTGGAAATCTGTAAAAATGGTGAATAGAGCGGCTCTAAAACCCAAAACAGCTTTAGAAATCAGTAAAAATGGTGAATAGAATCGAAAAACATCCTACTTTGTTTTTATTCTATATCTTCTTCAACTAATTCAGTATACACGACTAATCTTTCTGTTCTACCACCAATAGAATGATCGAAAGTTCCAATACAGGTAATTAAATTTAACATCCTTCTAGATGTATAGCCAAATATATCTTCAATTGGTGCATTATCTTTATGAAAGACTTCTGTGTCAACCACTTTAAACGTTAATTTCTTCCCATCTTCTCCAATAACCTCAATTTCATCATCTTTTTTAAGTTTATCAAGGTCAAAAAAGACTCCTGGTCCAGTTTTATCATCGACGTGCCCAGCAATAACTGCACTGCCACGGTTTCCAGGGTTTGTTCCTAAGTCAAACCAACCGGTTTTTGTGAAATCCTCTGGGACAGCCATTTCTCCATTTTCTAATAAACCAACACTTTCAACAGAAGAAGAAACATTGATTGAATCTATATTAATTTCACTAGGAGTTATATTGTATTGTTTATCTTTAATGATAGATGAGGAGGAAGTATCATCCTCATCATCATTTATATCTGTATTATATTCTAATGGTACATACGTATCATTTTCCTGTTGTGAAGAGGAACTGGATCTGTCAGATGAAGATGATTGATTATCTTGGCTACATGCGACTAAAAAAAGTAACATAAAACTGATTATTAGACGAAACATCCAATTCCTCCTTTTAATTTCTATTATTGTTTTGAATATTTTTGGCGAATTGTAAATACGACAATTCCAGCTAAAATAATTGCTCCCATTGTCCACATTAGCGCATTAGTAGATTGAGTTTCAGGTGTTCCTAGTCCAGTGTTTGGCATTTCAGAAGGCATATCCGCAGCAAACATATCAGGATGTTGCATTACGATGCCTGAAGATAGGGATTCAGCTGCACCATACATGTGCCCATATGCTTCCCTTGCTTGACTGTATGCTTCTTCATAATCCCCAGCTACATAGGCATCAAATGCTCCAATTAATTGTTCTACATGCATCTGTAATCCTTCCGCTAAACCGTCAGCTTGAACATTCCCTTCAGTTGCTTCTTCCATAAATCCAGAGAATTCATCTCTATAATTTTCTAGATTATTTAATGCTTCTTCCTTAGCAGCTTCATCTTCTTCAGCTGTTGCATTTACATAATCAACGAAATATCCTATATGTTCTGACCACATTTCTTCAAAAGCTTGCCCTGCTTCGTCACCATATACAGAGCTAATCGCTTTGGATAAATCTTCTGTATTTGAAGTCAGTGCATTGGCAGCAGCATCAAAATCAGGTGCCCCATCTGATCCATTCTGCATAGCAACTACAGCTAGACCAGCATGTTCAGAAAGTAGATGTCCCAAGTCAGCTCGCAAATCTCCAGCAGGCGTAGCCGCTTTTGTATTATCGAAATCCTCTGGGAACTGGTCGGAAATAGCTGTGGATAGGCCTTTGGCTACCATATGCATATGACCAATTGCTTCTCTTTCATGTTTGTAGGCAGTTGCATAATCTTCCTCTATATAACTATCAAATGCTCCAATAAGTTGATTTACGTGCATTTGTAATCCTTCTGCTAGTGAATCAGCTTCAAGACGTTCTCCAGTTGCATCTTCTAAGAATTGAGAAAAGTCTTCACGATATTGTGAGAGTTCATCTAACGCTGCTTGTTTTGCTTCTTCATCATTTTCAGCTGTTGCATTTACATAGTCAACAAAAAATCCTATATGGTCGCTCCACATCTCTTTAAATGCTTCCCCTGCTTCATCACCATATACGGAAGCAATTGCATTGGATAAGTCTTCTGTGTTTCCACTTAAAGCATTAACAGAAGCCTCGAAATCCTCAGATTGATTTGCTCCGTTTCTCATGGTCTCTACAGCTAGATAGGCATGTTCACTCAATAAGTGACCTAAATCTGATCGTAAGTCTACTGCTGCTGTTTGAACTGTAGGCTCCTCACTGTGTTCTCCTTCGTGTGCACCAACAAAATTAGCTGTACCTGAAAAAACTAATGCTGCGCTTAATGGTACGATTGATATTGTTTTTTTCCAATTCATGAAAATCCCTCTCCTTTTTCTTTAGTTACTAAGCTAACGAAAGGAAAGATAGATTGGATCACTTTTTTATAAAAAAATTTAAAAAAGGACTTTCATTTAACCTCTTTTGAAAAAGAAAATCCCTTGCTAGAGTTATAGGGGGAAGCTTTTGTTGTTTCTAAAAAAGTCGCCGATTTTCTATATAAAATCAATGTTAATTTCATAATTGCCAAGTCTCATTAAAAAACGAATGATTAGAAAGAAAACAAATACTAATGCTTAGGTTACAGGAAATTCTTGGCTTTGATTGGAATGGAAGACGGCGACTCCTGGTCAGAACAACGAGCTGAAGATCCACGCAGAAATTGGATTCTTCTTTTTCAAGTAAGTTGAAGCCGTGCCTGTGGAAAGCGCCGTCTGCAATGGAAATCAAACAGCACGGCATTCGGGTTCTAAACCAAA
The DNA here is from genome assembly GCF_000011245.1 of Oceanobacillus iheyensis HTE831. Lineage (NCBI taxonomy): Bacteria > Bacillati > Bacillota > Bacilli > Caryophanales > Bacillaceae > Oceanobacillus > Oceanobacillus iheyensis. Next base: position 2,729,930 of record NC_004193.1, on the reverse strand, counting down.
TACTTAATTATGAAATTGACTTAAGAATATAAACATTAATGTTCGAATTGTACCAAATATATTAATAATGGTAGTGATTCTATAAACTAAAAATGTAATATAAAACTATTATTCATCTTGGTTTAATGAAATAACTTGACTTTAGTAACAAAAAGGTTAGAGGGATGGACGTAATAATAAGATTTGCTCAAAAGATGATTGATAAATGGATGAATCAGTTTTATCCATTTATCAATTTCAATATATCTTTTAAGTAAATACTTTTGTCCAACAACCTCTAACCTTGAAATAACGATATTATTAAAATGTTATTTTAAAAAGCACTGTGCAAAATAATTTCTCCTTGTGGAGTTTGACTATTTGCATTTGGTTCTTTTGTGATGGCAATAGTGTCGTAATTATAATCTTCTATATTTTCTAAGGAGTGGGTGACAGCACCTGTACCATCTTGATCAACAGTGAAAGTTCCTGCTCGATGTGGTGTTTCTCCTTCTAACACCCAAACTTGATACGTTTCATCACCTGTTAGGTCAGGTAGGTTATCAGCTTGGATCATCAATGTCGGCGTCTCTTTTTGGTCAAGTAAAAATGCTGTAGCATTTGCATTCACATTTTCAGAAGCTTGCATTTGATATTTATTGGCAATTTGGTTTACTGAATCTATTGGCGGGTTAGATTCTTCTGTAGATCCAGCATTAATATAATAGAGTGCTGCACCATTCCCAATCAGTGATAGGGTAAGACCGGCAGCTAATACAGGCTTAAGCCAGGTATTATTCTTCTTTTTTGGCACTTGCACAAGTTTGTCTTTTTTTACTTCCTCTTCAGTATTTTTACTATTATTGATAGAGCTTTCACTATCTAGAACATTTGCCAATACTCTTTGCTTCATATCGGAAGGAACTGGCTCTGGATTGCTATGATAAGGGAGATCATCCATTAGTTCTTGTAGCTCATCTAATTCACTTTTGCATTCTTCGCATTCTTCAAGATGCTGTTCAAAAGATTTTCTTTCTTCTTCGGTTAATTGATGATTAATATAATCGATTAAATTATCGCAAGTAAGCTTTGTCATGATTGAATCCCCCTTTCATTCGTATTTTCCATTTGTTTGTTTAGATGGTTTAGCGCTAATCGTACTCTTCCTTTCACTGTTCCTAAAGGTATATTGCATGCTTCAGATATTTTGGATTGTGATAATCCTTTAAAATAAAATAATTCGATAATTTCTTTTTGTTCATCATTTAAACTCTGCATTGCAGATTTGATTTGTTGTCTTTTTTCATTCCATTCTACATGTTCTTCTGGTGTAGGTTCATTGTCTTCTTTTAAGCTATCTCTTTCTTGGAATTCAACATTGTCTGTCTTTGTTTTTCTAATTAAATCTAAACAAGCGTTCCTCGTAATAGTTAGTAGCCAAGAAGAGAACTTTCCTTTTTCCTTTTTATATGGAAGTTTTTTTGTCCATAACTTTGTAAAAACATCTTGAACAGCCTCTTCTGCGATTGTTTCATTGTTCGTCATTCGAAGAGAAAATGAAAAGAGTAGTTTTTCATAGCGATCATATAATTGCTCTAACGCTTCTTCATCTTTTTCCTGAATACGCCGAAATAGTTGTGTGTCATCTATTCGCATCTGATTCTCCTTTTAGTTGTTTGATTTAAAGATACCATAGAGTAAGGAGGTATATAAAATGTTTAAATAGATAACGGACATTTTACATGCTTTGGATCATCTTAAACACAAAAAAACCACAGCATGAATTACTGTGGTAGCATTCTAATCTTATTTATCTATCCCAAAATCGTTGTTTTGCCATTCCGTCTATAAATTGTCTAGTGAATTGTCTGCTGCCTGATTGACTTATGAACACTCCTGGTCGATTAGCAATTCCTAACTGTTGAATTAAAGTAGCACCTTCTTCCATGCCTCCAATTGGTTTATAATGGTTAAATTGCTCAGTAATAAAGTTGCCAGCTTCATAAGCAAACTGATCATTGATATGATCTCCACCAACAACAAGTAACCCATCGTACAGAACTGGTGAAGTTGTTAAGAAGGTAGCATCTACATTTAAGGTATCACCATTATCTGCAGTTATTTCTCCTAAGCGCTCGCTTATTATATATGGTTTAAGTTCGACTTCCTTTAAAGATTCTAATAATGATTCTAAAGCGTTGCCACCATATCCATTACCAACAATAATAGCAACTTTTAATGTATTAGGAAGGAATTTTGTATTCATTAAACTTAAAGTAGGGGAGGATTTAGTGACATCTGATTGTTTTATGCTCTTATCTGGTGGTTCCACACCAACTTGTTCTGCTACTGCAGTAGCGAGCGGTCGGCTTATATGACCGATAAGATTTACAACACGTTGGCGTACCTCTGGAACATTAACTTTACCTAATTCAAAACTAAATGCTTGAAGTATATGACTTTGTTCAACATCTGTCATACTGTTCCAAAATAGTCTTGCTTGTGAGAAGTGATCGAGAAAACTAGGCGCAGTTTTTCGTACTTTTAATCCTTCTACTAAAGATGGGTACGTAACAAAACCACCTTGAGAACCAGGTACGGTGTATGGAGTATTACCAGCTAAATAATTCTGATGGTAGGCTACTTGGCCCTTATCAATAATATAACGTTGAGATCCATCGCGATGATTATTGTGAAAAGGGCATACGGGACGATTAATAGGAAGTTGTTTGAAGTTAGTACCAACTCGATAAATTTGCGTATCCGTATAGGAGAATAGCCTTCCTTGTAGTAGAGGATCATTCGTGAAATCAATACCTGGTACAATGTTGCCTGGGTGTAGTGCGACTTGTTCAGTCTCAGCAAAAACATTCTCTACGTTTTTATTTAAAGTCATTTTTCCAATCATTTGTAATGGTACTTCTTCTTCTGGCCAGAGCTTTGTTGCATCTAGTATATCGAAATCAAAATCAAATTCTTGCCCTTCCTCGATGACCTGAACTCCTAGCTCATATTCTGGATAAAATCCTTGTTCAATATTTTCCCAAAGGTCTCTTCGGTGAAAGTCAGGATCAGCACCGCCAATTTTTTGCGCTTCATTCCAAATTAATGAATGTATCCCTAGAACAGGCCGCCAATGAAATTTACAAAAGACGGATTTACCTTCCGCATTAACAAGCCGAAATGTATGTACTCCGAATCCTTGTATAGTACGGAAACTTCTAGGGATGGTCCGATCTGACATAATCCACATCATCATAGCTGCCGATTCTTCATTACTACCGATAAAATCCCAGAATGTATCATGCGCTGTTTGTCCTTGAGGGATTTCATTGTTCGGTTCAGGTTTCAGTGCGTGAATTAAGTCTGGAAACTTAATACCATCTTGAATGAAAAATATAGGAATATTATTTCCAACTAAATCAAAATTTCCCTCATTCGTATAAAATTTTGTAGCAAAACCCCGAACGTCACGTAGTGTTTCATTGGCTCCTTTTGAACCGGCTACTTGTGAGAATCGGACAAATACAGGTGTTTGTTGCCCAGCTTTTTGTAAGAAATGTGCCTTCGTTAAATCTGATTGAGATTCATAACATTCAAATACTCCATGTGCACCATAGCCCCGTGCGTGAACGTTTCGTTCAGGGATACGTTCTCGATCGAAGTGAGCCAGTTTTTCACGATACATAAAATCTTCTAATAATTGAGGACCTCTGTCTCCTGCACTTAACGTATTCTCATCATTGGATATCTTTACCCCTTCATCTGTAGTCATTATCTTGTCAGTATTATCCCGATAGAATTTCTTTAATTGATCGATTTTCTTATTGTCATCTTGTTTTCGTTTTTCTTGTTGATTATCTTGATCTGACATATTTATTACCCCTCCTAATAAAGCTTAGAGATTATGCAAAACATCATTAAGAGTGTATTCATAACAGAGTTAAGAGATGACTTCTAAGTAAGAAAAATCTTTTATTGTAATAAAAAACCCCTTGCAACTAGTTCAAATTCTAATTGCAGGGGAATAATTTTTAATTATAGTAATCCAACCATTTTTAATCCGTGTAAAATTCCATCTTTGTCTACGTCTTTAGTAATATAACTTGCTGCTGTTTTTGCCTCTGGTTTCCCATTACCCATCGCTACACTGTTTGTAATTTCTGTGAGCATTTCAATATCATTAAGTCCATCGCCAAATGCGTACTGTCTTTCATTTGGATAGTTCGTATAAGCTAATAATTTATTAATTCCATTTGCTTTAGAACCGTTTGCCGGCAAAATGTCGACGGATTTCTCATGCCAACGAATAAATTGGAAATCCTCGAACGCATCTTCATATTGTTTTTCTTCTCCAACTGTATTAAATAAAAGTGCTTGATATATTTCTCTCCCTTTATAAAAAGCTGGATCATGAGTAGGGTAATGCACTGACTTTAAGCTGTTAATACTTTCTTTAATATAATCATGGTCTTCTGGTACATTCGCTTTCATGAATTCATGATTCATAAATACAATTGGATGATCACGATCTAGTGCGAACTGAGTAAGATCGTCTAGGGAACTTGCTTTTAGTGGATTAGCATAGACAACATTTCCTTTATACACTACATATTGACCGTTATAACAGACGTACGTTTCAATCTCTAGTTCTTTTCGTATATCTTCAAACATAAATGGTGCTCGACCAGTAGCAATCGCTACTTCATGCCCAAGGTTTTTTAATTGAATTATTGCATCCTTTGTTGATGACGGTAATAATTTATCGTCTTCCGTTAGAAGTGTCCCATCAATATCAAAAAATATAATGCTTGATTCTTTAACCACTCTATCCCTCTATTCTTTAACGATGTCATACGACTCTATTATGGAGAAAGTAGTCATCGTATTCAACTTATATTACTTTGGGCATGTATCGTTTCTAATTCAAGCCTACGAAATACAATCCAAAATATGGCCAAAGTTATCATTAGGAAACTAGCAAATATATACACTGCAGACAATGGTAAATACATTAAAATTATAAATGAAACCATCGGTCCTAATGCTGAACCAACATCTACAACGATCGTATGGGCAGTCATCATTTTAACACGATCCGTGCGAACGACCGCACGAGCTGCAAGTGTGTCTGTGGTAGTAGTAAATATTGTAGATAATAATTGAAATAAAAATATCAATAGTATTAATATTACAATGGAAGAGGTATATGCCATCGCTGATAAGAGAATCGATCCACCTATTAACGGAACAAGTATAATTGGATAGATGAATGTACGCTGATCAATCATTTTACCGATAGCTGGAGCAATAAATGGATCCCATGACCATCGGATTGCTTGCATTGTACCAGCTAACGTAGCTACCCCTAGAATAATAGTTCCTACCTGTATTGGACGTTGATATACATTTTCTAGTAAAGGGCTGATAGTGGAATTAAATAATCCCATAATAATAAAGCCTTGAGTAATCCCTGTAGCTAGTACGAGTACAGTGAAAGGAGTCATCCACTTAGTTTTTGGTACTGAACTATGAACTGAAAGATCTTTTTTCTCTCTTTTATTAGGAGGAACAACAAACCAAGCTACGGGTATTGCTAGTAAACTAATGAAGGAGAATATCACAGTTACAAATAGAATAGAAGTTTGATCGACTAGGAATCCTCCTGCCAACATACCGGTAAGACCACCTAATCCCCATAATCCGTTATACATACCCATGTGCCAGCCACGATTATTATCTGTTGTCACATCTATAACGGTTAAAAATCCTCCTAATCTTATAAACGACCAAGCTACTCCCCATAAGGCCCGCATAATAACAAGCATCCAAAATCCTTCAAAGATACCATAGGATAATGTGGTAATTACGGCAAGAATGAGCGCAATAAAAACACCAGTCCTCAGTTGAAAATGTTTATAAAAATAGCCTACGAATGGATTTAATGGCAATCGAATAAACCGGTTAATCGATAGCAATACTCCAATCTGCCATATTTCCGTTAGTCCAAAATCTTGCCAATACAACGGAAGCACGATAAATAACATAGCATCACCCATAACTGTAACGCCTGTAATAATGGCAATCCATGCAACCTTACTACGGGAAGATAAATTCATGTAGTCAGCACCATCCTATCCATGTATGTATTTTCAGAAAATAACATTTAATTATAACACAACCTAAAAATTTTAGAAGTGGCAGTATCATCTATTTAGATCTTAATTTCTATTATTTTTTGACTTTTAATTTCACAAAATTCAACAAATCGCTTACAATCATACTAGAATGTTGTCAGTTAGGAGTTACAATAATGAAGAAAATATTGCTGGTTGTGCTATGTATGCCATTTATACTAGCAGGCTGTCTTAGTCCAACTTCCGTAAAAGTAGTATCAGATGCATATGAGGCTGCAATTGTAGAAGACGATGAATTAGTCGCTAGATATTTTTCAGAGGAGTATTTATTACAACATCCCGCTGAAGAACTAACACAGGAAATGGCAGAAGATGTTAGAAATCGCTATGGTATAAACATGATGAACTTGAAAGAATTACGAAATAGAGAATTACAAGATTCTTACATAGAAGAAGTAGAGAAGCAGTATGGGAACGATGATTGGCATATTGTAGTAGCTCAAACAAATGATCAAGAAGTAGTTGTTTGGACGATTATTCGTGGTGAAGCAAGCTATATTCTTGTCAATAGTGATCGAATGAGTTTTGATAGATATAATGAAGAAATTATTAACTAAACGTTAGAAATGGAGATGACAAGATGAAGGTAAAAATTAATCGTAATGCTGCAAAGGTGTTAAAACGTATGTTGTTAGAGGACGGTTCGGATAAAAAAGTTCGTATATATATTTCTCATATGCATGGTGATCACGCTCATTATGGAATGTCTTTAGATACTCCAGGTGAACATGATATTGTTGTACCAACCGATAAAGATGTAGATATTATATTAGATTGTAGAGAGGAATTCTTAGATGGAATTTGGATTCAATACTTTTTTGTGGAAGACGAGGGATTTGTAATAACAAACCCAACAAAAGGACACCATCATCATCACTAATCGTAATCAAAGTCTGTAGAGCAATTTTGCTATCTACAGACTTTTTTTCTGTTCGATGAAATTACTTATGCCCTTACGGTGAAAGTCAACATCGATTTCCTTGATCTCATACAGTTCTGGCTAGACATATGGTGATAAACGGACGCTTGCGCTTTAATTTATATGTCGAATTAGAAGTTAGTTTATAAGGACCATTCGTCAAAATCATTCGTACAAGCATGATTTAAACAGCCTATGCATAGGATATAGAAATCGTTGCAAGATGGAGGGAGTCATCGATGGATATAATAAACAAAGTGAGAAATTTGAGAGATGAAGAAAAACGATTAGAATGGGAAGGTACATTCGCCGATTATTTAGAAATAATAAAGGATCGTCCAGAAGTTGCTCAAACCGCACATTCACGTGTATATAATATGGTTAAAAGTGCAGGGGTAGAGGAACGAGATGGTCGTAGAATGTATGAATTTTTTGGGTCATCCATTTTTGGCTTAGAGTCCGCAATCGAACGATTAGTAGAAGAGTATTTTCATCCAGCTGCCAAACGACTCGATGTTAGAAAACGTATTTTGTTATTAATGGGGCCAGTTAGTGGAGGGAAATCAACTATTGTTAGCATGTTGAAGAGAGGATTAGAACATTACTCTCGTACAGATGAAGGTGCAGTATATGCAATTAAAGGTTGTCCGATGCATGAAGATCCTCTACATTTAATTCCACAACACTTAAGAGAAGATTTTTTCCAAGAATATGGTATTCGTATTGAAGGTAGTTTATCGCCATTAAATACAATGAGATTGGATAAAGATTATGGTGGGAAAATTGAAGACGTAAAAGTAGAACGGATCTTTTTCTCTGAAGATAAAAGAATAGGGATTGGAACATTTAGTCCATCAGATCCAAAATCACAAGATATTGCTGATTTAACAGGAAGTATCGATTTTTCTACAATTGCAGAGTTCGGTTCCGAATCAGATCCGCGTGCCTATCGCTTTGATGGCGAGTTAAATAAAGCTAATCGTGGAATGATGGAATTTCAGGAAATCTTAAAAAGTGATGAGAAATTTTTATGGCATTTACTTTCTTTAACACAGGAAGGGAATTTTAAAGCTGGAAGGTTCGCTCTGATATCGGCAGACGAACTTATCATTGCGCATACAAACGAATCAGAGTATAAATCATTTATATCAAATAAGAAAAACGAAGCATTACATTCACGAATGATTGTTATGCCAATACCTTATAACTTGAAAGTAAGCGAAGAAGAGCGTATATATCAAAAAATGATTAAAGAAAGTGATATATCACATGTACATGTGGCACCACATGCTTTACGAGCAGCAGCGATTTTTTCTATATTAAGTAGATTAAAAGAATCCAAAAAACAAGGCGTAGATGTTGTTAAGAAAATGCGACTCTATGATGGGGAAAGCGTAGAAGGTTTTAATCAAGTAGATGTTGAAGAGCTGCGGAAAGAATATCAAGATGAAGGCATGGATGGAATAGATCCAAGATATGTCATTAATCGCATATCTTCTACGATTATTCGTAAAGAAATCCCATCAATTAATGCATTAGATGTTCTTCGTTCATTGAAAGAAGGTTTGGATCAACATCCATCTATTTCAAAAGATGATTTGGAAACATATTTGAATTATATCTCGATTGCACGAAAAGAATATGATGAAATTGCAAAGAAAGAAGTACAAAAAGCTTTTGTTTATTCATACGAGGAATCTGCAAAGACATTAATGGATAATTATCTTGATAATGTAGAGGCATACTGCAATAAGAATAAGCTGCGTGATCCATTGACTGGAGAAGAAATGAATCCAGATGAAAAATTAATGCGCTCGATTGAAGAACAAATAGGTATTTCAGAAAATGCGAAAAAAGCATTCCGAGAAGAAATTTTAATTCGATTATCTGCTTATGCAAGAAAAGGCAAACGTTTTGACTATAATTCGCATGAACGCTTAAGGGAAGCAATTCAGAAAAAGCTGTTTGCAGATTTAAAAGATGTGGTTAAAATCACTACCTCGTCCAAAACACCAGATGAATCACAACTTAAGAAGATTAATGAAGTTATTGCTCGTCTAATTGATGAACATGGTTATAATTCAGTTTCTGCAAATGAATTACTGCGGTATGTTGGAAGTTTATTGAATAGATAAATAGAAAAAGCCAAGAAGCTTGATTAGTGATCATCAACTTCTTGGCTTTTTTATTTGCAAATTGATCTAGTCCCAAGGTATAAATTATTCATTTGACATTATACCTATAGGGGTATAAAATATAGGCTAACGTCACCATAATATAGAAGTGAAGGAGGGATAATGATTATGGACTACGATGTTCAAACTAAAAATAGATTAAAACGAATTGAAGGACAACTTCGGGGAGTATTGAAGATGATGGAAGAAGAAAAAGAATGTAAAGATATTATTACTCAGTTGTCGGCAAGTCGTACTGCTATTGACCGTACGATTGGTGTATTAGTTAGTACGAACTTGATAGAGTGTGTTAGAAACGCAGAAGAACGTGGTGAGGATAGTGATGAACTAGTAAAAGAAGCTGTCAACATGCTTGTAAAAAGTAGATAATAAAAAAGGTTGACAGCTCCTTTTTTTACCTATATTATATACCTGTACGGGTATTGGTAATGGAAATTAAATGTTACCTCATTTACTCGTTTTTTATTTCAATTATTAAATACCTATGCGGGTATAAGTATACGACGAGGAGGGAAAGAAAATTATGGAAAAGAAGAAAACAACGATTGTCCTGTTTAGTGGGGATTATGATAAAGCAATGGCAGCATACATTATTGCAAATGGTGCAGCAGCATATGATCATGAGGTTACTATTTTTCATACATTTTGGGGGCTAAATGCACTCCGAAAAGAAGAGCAAGTGCCTGTAAAAAAAGGTTTTATGGAAAGAATGTTTGAGAAAATGATGCCACGTGGTGCAGATAAAATGGGTCTATCTAAGATGAATTATGGTGGAATGGGCCCCAAAATGATAAAGCAAGTTATGAACAAGCATAATGCAATGCCATTACCAGATCTAATTAATCTAGCTCAAGAACAAGATGTAAAGTTAATTGCATGTACGATGACCATGGATTTACTAGGCCTTCAAAAAGAAGAATTATTAGATGACATCGAATATGCGGGTGTAGCTGCATATATTGGTGACGCTGAAGAGGGACAAATTAACTTATTTATATAATTTAAAGGAGGAATGTTTGATGGAATACTTGAAAACAGATCATCAAGTTGATGCTAAGGGATTAGCATGTCCAATGCCAATTGTAAAAACAAAAAAAGCGATGAACAATGTGAAAGCAGGAGAAATAATTGAAATTCTCGCCACTGATCAAGGTTCGAAATCGGATATACAGGCATGGGCAAAGAGTGCTGGACATCAATATCTTGGAACAATCGAAGAAGATAATGTACTCAAGCATTATTTACGAAAGACTACAGAGGTGGAAAAAGAAGAAATGATATTTTCAAGAACAATAGATAACGATGAATTAACGAAAAAGTTAGTAGACTATCATACGGATCAATCCATATTAGTAGATGTTCGTGAGCAAGCAGAGTACGCTTTTGGCCATATTCCCCAGGCAGTATCTATTCCTTTAGGAGAAATAGATAATCGAATGGACCAATTAGACAAAGACAAGACAATCTATGTTATTTGCCGAACTGGTACACGCAGCGGGATGGCAGCACAAAAGCTCATAGATAGCGGGTATGAGCATGTAATTAATGTGAAACCAGGTATGAGTCAATGGCAAGGGGATATAAGAAGCGAATTATAAGCCGACAAGGCATTTTATTTTTATTATATTAAATACGTATGGGGGTATGAAAATGATGAAAAAAATGAGTGCGCATGAATTAACACGACGCATTTTACAGAAAGATGAATTATTTATTTTGGATGTTCGTAATCAATCAGACTTTGAGGAATGGAAAGTAGAAGGTGAAAAACTTACGCAAAAGAACATACCTTATTTTGAATTATTAGAAGGTGTCGATGGTTTAGTAAGCGAACTACCTTCTGATAAAGATATTCTCGTTGTTTGTGCAAAAGAAGGTTCATCAGTCATGATATCGGAAATGCTCTCTGAAAAGGGTATAGATGTTTTTTATCTTGAAGGTGGAATGAAAGCATGGAGTGAACATGTAGAGCCAATCAAATTAGGTGATTTAAATGGTAAGGGTGAACTATATCAATTTGTGCGAATCGGAAAAGGATGTCTATCTTATATGGTTCTCTCAAATGGAGAAGCGGCAATTATTGATTCGACAAGAATGATAGATAAATATACAACATTTGCAAAAGAGAAAGAAGTGAAAATTATACACACGATTGATACGCATCTACATGCAGACCATATTTCTGGAGGTCGCAAACTGGCAGAACAAACAGGAGGGTATTATTGGCTGCCGCCACGGGATGCAGAAGAGGTGACCTTTCACTATGAAAGACTACAAGATGGCAGTCAACTAACAGTTGGATCTTCAACTATTGATATAAAAGCAATTCATACACCAGGACATACGATTGGTTCAACATCTTTGATTATTGATGGTATGTATCTATTAACAGGAGATATTTTATTTATTGATTCCATCGGACGACCAGACTTAGCCGGGAAAGCAAAAAGCTGGGGAGATGATTTAAGAGATAGCCTGTATAACAAATATAAAGATCTGTCTGGAGAATTAATCGTATTGCCTGCACATTTTATGATTATGAAAGAATTGAATGAAGACGGAACTGTAGCAAAAAAATTATCCAAGTTATATGAAGAGAATCACGGATTGAATATGGACGAAGAAGCATTTACAAAATCAGTTACCACAAATCTTCCTCCACAACCAAATTCTTATCAAGAAATTCGTGAAACCAATTTGGGTAAAATTAGCCCAGATGCAGAACAACAGCGTGAAATGGAAATTGGTCCAAACCGATGTGCTATTCGCTAATTCAAACTTTAACGTATTAGGAGGATTAAAAATGAATGTGAAAAAAGTATTAGACGCAAAAGGATTGGCATGCCCAATGCCAATCGTAAGAACAAAAAAAGCAATAGGAGAAATTAATTCAGGTGAGATTATTGAAATCCTCGCAACAGACCCAGGTGCAAAAAATGATTTGACTGCCTGGGCTAAATCAGGAGGTCATGAACTACTGGAGTCAAGTGAAGAAGATGGTGTATTCAAATTCTGGATCAAAAAAGGATAACAAGATAATTAGGGGCCATCATTGGTCCCTTCTATTATTGTGATGGGGGATAAAGAATGGAATTGGATATATTTTTTATGTTAACGGTGTTTCTAATTGGATTCATTGGTTCGATGATTTCTGGAATGGTTGGTATAGGGGGCTCAATCATCAAGTACCCAATGCTACTTTATATTCCGTCATTTTTAGGATTTACTGCATTTACTGCACATGAGGTATCTGGAATCAGTGCAGTCCAGGTACTTTTTGCAACCATTGGTGGTGTATGGGCATATAGAAACACAGGGTACTTACATCGATCATTAATTTTCTACATGGGGATCAGTGTATTAATTGGAAGTATCATCGGGAGTTTTGGATCCGGCTTATTTACTGAGTCGATTATTAATATGGTTTATGGGATCTTAGCAATTACAGCTGCTATGATGATGTTTATTCCAAGAAAAGAAATCGATGTGACTTCAAATGAAATAAAGTTTAATAGAATAGTTGCAAGTGTATCTGCTCTTATCGTTGGAATTGGAGCAGGTATCGTTGGTGCTGCAGGTGCATTCTTATTAGTTCCAATTATGCTTACCATCTTAAAAATTCCAACTAGAGTTACCATTGCTTCATCATTAGCAATAACCTTTATTTCATCCATCGGTTCAACGATTGGAAAATTATCTACCGGTCAAGTCCCACTATTGCCAGCTGCAATTATGATTATTGCAAGTTTATTTGCAGCGCCAATAGGAGCTAAACTTGGACAAAAGATGAATACAAAAATATTGCAGTTGATTCTAGCAATATTGGTTTCTGTAACTGCCCTTAAAATATGGACAGATATCTTATTTTAAGTATGAAGTTATAAATTAGAATTGATACAAGTGTTATATTTTTATTTAAAGTGTGTGTTAATAATTGAAAATAGGCCTACAAACTTGTTAGCCCTATTTTCAATTATTAGGAAATAACTTGTATTCTATTGCATAGGATAAAGAAAGTATTTTATAGCTTGAAAATACTGAAAATTATAATAATAGGAGAGGGTTAACATGCCGGAAGAACATGAGCATAATTTTGTAGTTTCCCAGGAAAACTGGTCTCTCCATCGAAAAGGTTACCAAGATCAGCAACGACATAGTGACAAAGTGAAAGATGCCATTAAAAACAACTTGCCTGATCTGGTTAGTGAAGAGAATATTATTATGTCCAATGGTCGCGATGTGGTGAAGATACCAATACGCTCACTAGATGAATACAAAATTCGATATAATTATGAGAAATCAAAGCACGTCGGGCAGGGAGATGGAGAATCAGAAGTTGGAGATGTTGTAGCTCGTGATCCGAATGCTTCTCAACAAGGTCAACAAGGTCAGGGTAATGGAAAGAAAGCAGGGGATCAGCCAGGAACTGATTTTTATGAATCTGAGGTATCCATTGCAGAAATCGAAGAAGCTTTATTTCAAGAGTTAGAGCTACCAAATCTAAAACAAAAAGATGAAGTGGAAATAACTACAGAAAAAATAGAATTTAATGATGTTCGTAAAAAAGGACTTATGGGCAATGTTGATAAGAAGCGTACTATTTTAACTGCATTAAAACGTAATGCACGTGAAGGGAAAGCACAAATTACACCGATTTATAATGATGATCTTCGTTTTAAGACATGGAATGAAATTATTAAACGTGACTCTAAAGCGGTTGTTATAGCCATGATGGATACTAGCGCATCCATGGGAACCTTCGAGAAGTACATGGCACGCAGCTTTTTCTTTTGGATGAATCGTTTCTTGCGTACAAAGTACGATACTGTAGAATTTGAATTTATAGCTCATCATACCGAAGCGAAAGTTGTTTCTGAGGAAGATTTCTTTTCGAAAGGAGAGAGTGGGGGAACTATTTGTTCGTCGGCTTATCACAAAGCATTAGAAGTTATTGATGAGAAGTTTAATCCAAGAAGCTATAATATTTATCCATTCCATTTTTCAGATGGAGAGAATATTAGTTCAGATAATGCTACCTGTATAGATTTAGTTCATGAAATCATGGAAAAATCGAATATGTTTGGGTATGGCGAAGTAAATGGGTACAATCGTTATTCTACGTTAATGAATGCTTATAAGAATATAGAAGACCCAAAATTTAAGCATTATATTTTGAAAGAAAAAGCAGATGTATATCATGCAATGAAAAGTTTCTTTCATAAGCAGCCGGAAAAAGTGTAGCAAAAAGGCTCAAAAGTAAGGTGTCATATGCTTTTGAGCCTTTTTCGTATTTTATTTATGGGAATGTAAGAGTAGAATATTTGTTTTAAAAGTGTTATCAATTTTAAAACTCTCACAAATCTACGTAAATTTTTTAACTCCGTATCATAGACTATTAATAAGTGATTGAGGGAGGGGTATTTGTTGGATCAGACTAAAGAATTATCATATGCAATTGACGAAATTACGGAAGTGGCAAAGGGATTTGGACTTGATTTTTATCCAATGCGATATGAGATTTGCCCAGCGGATATTATCTATACATTCGGTGCATATGGGATGCCTACAAGGTTTACCCATTGGAGTTTTGGAAAACAATTCCATAAAATGAAACTTCAGTATGATTTAGGATTGAGCCAAATATATGAATTAGTCATTAATTCAGACCCATGCTATGCATTTTTATTGGATACAAATAGTTTGGTGCAAAATAAATTAATTATTGCACATGTGCTCGCGCATTGTGATTTCTTTAAAAATAATGTTCGTTTTTCAAATACGCGTCGTGATATGGTGGAGAGTATGACTGCTACGGCAGAAAGAATTGCTCATTATGAAATGGTGTATGGAAAGGATGAAGTGGAAAGTTTTCTCGATGCTGTATTATCAATTCAAGAGCATATTGACCCGTCTATCGTTCGATCAAAATTACCTCAAACTGAGGAGGAAGATATAGAGGATACGACACTTTCAAAAGTATCAGAGTATGATGACTTATGGAAGTTAGATGAAGATCGATTAAAACAAGAACCAAAGAAAAGAAAAAAAATGAAGAAAATTCCTCCACAACCAGAGAAGGATATTCTATTATTTATTGAAGAATACAGTCGTGAACTGGAAGGATGGCAACGGGATATCTTAACGATGATGCGTGAAGAAATGCTTTATTTTTGGCCACAATTAGAAACAAAAATCATGAATGAAGGATGGGCATCTTATTGGCATCAACGTATTATGCGAGAACTAGATTTAACAACGAATGAAACCATTGAATACTCTAAGTTAAATGCTGGCGTAGTACAGCCATCTCGAACATCCATCAATCCATATTATTTAGGCATCAAAATATTTGAAGACATCGAGGAACGATATAACCACCCTACAAAAGAAATGATAGAAAACGGTTATAAACCAAATGGAGGAAGAGAAAAAATCTTTGAAGTTAGAGAAATTGAATCAGATATTTCGTTTATTCGTAATTACTTAACAAAAGATCTTGTTGCACAAGAAGATATGTATCTTTTTGAGAAAAAGGGAAGAGATTATCGAATTACAGAAAAAGATCATCAGCAAATACGTGATCAACTTATTTCAATGCGGGTAAATGGTGGATTTCCTTATATTACGGTAGAGGATGGAGACTATCTTCGCAATGGAGAACTGTATCTTGTACATGGATACGAGGGAATTGAATTAGATATTAAATATTTGGAACATGTAATGCCGTATATTTATCAGTTATGGGGAAGAACCATTCATTTGGAGACGGTTCTGGAAGAAAAAGAAATGCTATATACCTATGATGGAAAAGAAATGCTAAAACGAAAAATATAACAGGTGGGGAAATAAGAAATATTTTTCCTCCTGATGACATGATAATTTTATTCCCTTATAATAATTATAATTTTTATTTAATTGGAGGGGATGAAATTGCCGATACCGGATTTGTTTTTACCATATCCAAGATTAGACACGAATCGATTATTCTTAAGGCAAGTGGAGGAAAGTGATACAGAGGATATATTTGCTTACGCATCAGATCCATTGTTAACAACACATGTAACTTGGGATGCTCATCAGACGTTACAAGATACTCAGAATTTTATTCAGTTTGCATGTAAGCAATATGAGGAAAATGGTGTTGGTCCATGGGCAATTGTATGGAAAGAAACAAATCAGGTGATTGGAACAATTGATTTAATTTGGAATAAAAAACATCATAGTGCAGAACTAGCCTATGCAATATCTCGAGAATTTTGGAGGCAAGGTATAGGTACCGAAGCAATTAGGAAAATCATTGATTTTGGCTTCAATAAGATGGAATTAGAACGCATTCAAGCTAGGTGTGTACCAGAAAATATTGCTTCTTATCGTCTAATGGAAACGGTTGGAATGACGTATGAGGGAACACTGCGAAAATCAATGTTCCGAAAAGGAAAACAAGATGATTTAAAAATGTATGCTATACTACAATCGGAATATTTGTGATGAACGGAAAACGCTGGATTGTAAATGAAAATCAAAACCGCTAACAAAAAGCTATTATGAAATTGACGCACGCAACAAAAAGCTTCTCGTCACTATTGGCGAGAAGCTTTCTTGTCTTTTTCTTGAAAGTACGTATATAAAGATTTTAATGTGTCGGCATTTAGTTCGATATTATTTTCATATGCATATTTCACTGCATAACCTAAGGCTAAAGTCATTCCACCAGCAACACTTCCGCCTATAACAGAGCCTGCACCTGGAACAAATTTTGTAACCTGTCGAAAGATTGTTCTACCAATATTCCCGGTAATGGTAGCAATGGTAAGTTCTCTAGCCTTCTTTTTGGATAGAGGTTTTTCATAAAGAGCTGCTAATCGAACAATGAGACCAACTTGTATTCCGGTGAGCGGAACGAAATCAGAACCTGGTAATGGAACAGCTCCTACAGCAGTTGCTGATCCGGAAGCGGCTAAAATCCACTTATTTGCAGTAGCAGATTTTTCTTTTATTAGTCGTGCGAACTGAATTTCTTTTTGTTTTTTTTTAAGAATACTTAAAATTTCATCTCGTAATTGATGAATATTCTCACCTGTTCGTGATGATATCGGTACGACAGTATAACGATTTTTCGTATGCTTTTTAATATATTGAACAAGAGCCGGAATATCGTCTGCAGCATCAATTTTATTTAATACAAATACAATATTTTTGTTGTGTTTTTCAATTAGTTCGACCGATTTTCGTTCTCCATCAGAAAATACAGTTCCTGCCGCGTTTAAGAAAAATAATACAACATCCGCTTGTTGATAAAAAGAAATGGTTTCATCCGAATTTTTATGATTAATATCATCTAAACCAGGAGTGTCTGCAAAGATAATTTTATCTCGATAAATGTATTTATCAATTCCAGTCGTTTCTCCTGGTTGCGCTCCAACCTTTGCTACTTCATCCCCAATTAATTGGTTTATGGTAGAGGATTTCCCTGTGTTTACATCACCTATCATTGCAAATAGTATCTCTTTATCTAACTGATCATTTATTTTGGAAGTTTCTTGATTATAAGCTTGCTCAAAATCTTTTTCATTAAATTCTTGCACGATCTCACGCCCCTTAGTTCTACTATTCCCTGATATAACGAATCATACACCAGTTATTCGATTCTAGCTAGTAAGTAAGATGTATAATCAGAATATTATTATCGTTTTGAATAAACAATTGTTTCTGATATAATAGTCAGAACATAATAGTAGGTCCTAATTTGAGGAGGGAAAATAATTGATGAACCAATCTAATTTACATGCACCAGAACAGTATAATATTGTAAATGAGTTTGAGAAATATGCAGAAGATAACTTGAGAGTTGCAGTGAAGTGGGAAGATGAGCATGGTGAAAACATGCAAATAACGTACAAAGAATTATTCGATAATGCTAATAAAATAGGAAATCTTTTTTTGGAAAACGGGTTATCAAAAGGTGATAAGATTCTTGTAATGCTTCCTAAGTTGATGGAAACCTATGAAATATATCTTGCTGCGCTAAAGACAGGAGTTATTATTATTCCTAGTTCGGAGATGCTTCGCACAAAAGATTTACAATATCGAATTACGCATGGTGAAGTAAAAGGTGTTGTTAGTTATTCTGCGTACACCAGCGAATTCCAAGATGTAGAAGAATTTAACGATTTGATAAAGTTTTCTGTTGGGCAGGAAAAATCAGAGTGGTTATCTTTGGATCACTTGAAACAAACAGCTTCTACGAAATTAGAGACGATCTATACTAAAAAAGACGATATTGCTTTTTTACCTTATACATCAGGAACAACGGGCAATCCTAAAGCAGTCATGCATACACATGGCTGGGGCTATGCTCATATGCAAACAGCTCCTGAACATTGGCTTAGTATAGAAGAAGGAGATACTGTATGGGCAACAGCTGCTCCTGGATGGCAGAAATGGGTGTGGAGTCCATTCCTATCTGTATTATATAAAGGTGGTACGGCTTTTGTTTATCAAGGGAAATTCGATCCGAACAGGTACCTTGAAATACTTGAAAAACATCAGGTTAATGTATTTTGTTGTACACCTACAGAATACCGTTTAATGGCGAAATTGGAGAATCTGTCTGATTATCATTTAGACGCTCTACACAGTGCAGTATCAGCAGGAGAACCATTGAATCGTGAAGTGATTGAACGTTTTCGTAAGTATTTTAATGTAACCGTGCGGGATGGGTATGGACAAACAGAAAATACATTATTACTTGGATTTTTAAAAGGTATGGAAGTGAGACCAGGATCGATGGGGAAACCAACTCCAGGTAATAACGTGCAAGTTATTGATGAAGAGGGGAATCCGGTCGATAATGGAGTAGTAGGAGATATAGCTATACCTCTTGATACACCAGCTTTGTTTATGGGATATTATAAAGATGAGGAACGCACACTAAAATCACGACGTGGAGATTATTATGTCACTGGCGACCAAGCACGAATTGATAAAGATGGATATTTCTGGTTTGAAGGTAGAAGTGACGATATCATCATTAGTTCCGGGTATACAATTGGTCCTTTTGAAGTAGAAGATGCCTTAGTTAAGCATTCCTTAGTAAAAGAATGTGCAGTTGTAGCAAGTCCAGATGATGAACGAGGAAATATTGTAAAAGCATTTATTATTTTACAGGATGATATCATCGGGAATGACGCGGTAGTAAAAGAATTACAAGAACATGTGAAACTTAGTGTAGCTCCATACAAATATCCGAGGAAAATAGAATTTGTATCCGAATTACCGAAAACCAATTCAGGTAAAATTCGAAGAGTGGAATTAAGACAGAAAGAAAAACAAAACGTGATGGATGATATAAAACGTTAATATACATTGAAACCACACCTGAATTTATGAAAATAAATTCGGGTTTTTTACTTGAATACATTTATAAAATATCATGTCATTAATATAGGTGTATTATGATGTATAGTATATGTAAAGGAGCGTGTAAAGAATGAGATTTATCGACACACATTGTGATGCACTTCTTAAATTACAGATGGCAAAAAGGGGCATTCAACAACCAAAAAAACTGTTGAATTTTGAAAATGATCTTGAGTTAAATACAAACTTAGAAAGGTTACAGCAAGGTGGTGTGCAAGTACAGTTCTTTGCTATTTTCATACATCCAGATGTACCAACAAATGAGCAATGGCAGCATGCTTTAGAGCAAATAGATTTGTTTTACTCAGAGATTATCGGGAAATTCCCACAAATAAAACATATTAAACAATGGGATGAATTAAATGATCTTGAAGAGAATCAAATTGGTGCAGTCCTTACATTAGAGGGAGCAGAAGCAATAGGTAATGACTTGGTGAAATTGAGACATTTGTATCGGCTAGGTGTTCTTTCTATTGGGTTAACGTGGAATCACGCTAACCTATGTGCCGACGGGGCAGAGGAACTACGAGGTGGTGGATTAACAAAATTAGGTAAGTCGGTTGTTGAAATGAATAATAACCATATGGTCTTTACGGATGTATCTCATTTAACTGTAGAAGGTTTTTGGGATGTAATGAAAAGTGCAAAATATCCTTTTGCTTCCCATTCGAATGTTCGCACGATTTGCGATCATCCAAGAAATTTATATGATGATCAGATTGAGGCGTTGATTAATCACAACGGACAAATACAGCTTGCACTATATCCTCCATTTCTTGTAAAAGATGCAGAGTCCGCTAGAGTATCTGATCTTTTCCATCATATCGATCATATATGTGCACTCGGTGGAGAGAAACACATTGGATTTGGTTCGGATTTTGATGGTATTTCTTATTTCATTGAAGGAATCGAGGATGCTTCTAAGTATGAATTCTTGCGAGAAGAATTACAAAAGCATTATTCTGAAGAATTAGTAAGAGGGTTTATATATCAAAACTTTAAGAATCATTTACCTCATGTATAAGAAATTATGTTTTTTCCAATACTAGCCATTAGATAAGAATAGAATGGCAGGTGCTATACATGATACGGTTGCTTATTTTAACACTTGTATTAATATTTAGTTTTAACCATATAGAGACTTTTGCTGAGCCGTTAGAAGGGGATACCCCTAAAAATACGATACATCAATGGAAAGAAATCGAAAATCATGTGGAAAAGATTCATGTAGACACACATGATATTGAATACCGTCGAAATTTTATTAAAGAAACAAGACCTTGTAAAATTTATCATCATATTCGAACGATTGTTTACTATTGTGAGATACATGGACATACAAAAGTAGAAACAATTTTAGAAAAGGTTGAACATAGTGAAGATCACTCGTAAATAAAAGAATAAAAAAGAGAGGAATTATTAATTAAATATTTTCTCTCTTTTTTTTATCAAAATTTGTAAGCAGCAGGATATTTAAGTTTGAAGTGATTTAATTTATTTATCTGAAATCAAAGAAAATTTATTGACATTTCTTACATATTGAATTATTATTCTACCAACAACTTTATATACGTTTTTCTTATCATGAGAGGCGGAGGGAAATGGCCCAACGAAACCTCGGCAACAGGTTCTTATTAGAATACTGTGCCAATTCCATCAAGCAAATTGCTTGAAAGATAAGAGTAGAATAATTTATTAGCTTTAAAACTCTATTCTTATTACGGAATAGAGTTTTTTGTTACATAGAATGGCTCTATAATATTTGTTGGGGTAAAAGAAAAATAAAAAACACGCAATCTCCTATTTTTGTTATCATTGTTTAAACCACTAAACCAAACAAAAAGGAGATGCGTGCAATTGAATTCTAACATAACATTACCTGGGTTGGAAGAAGGAAATATATTAGATACAGAAGTACGAGAAGGTATTTATTACATTAGGTGGGAGTTAGAGAGAACCTCTCATCGTTGTCCACAGTGTGGAGAGTGGACAAACAAGGTACATGATTATCGTACGCAGAAAGTCCGTCATCCTAGCATATTCGGAAGGCAAACGATTATTTTTTACCGAAAGAGAAGATATAAATGCGTTTTCTGCGGAAAGCGATTTTTTGAAAGAAACCCTTTAGTCAAACGTTATAAAAGACAATCCATTGAGTTTAATCAAGTATTGTCATTAGAGCTTGTTCATGGAAAAAGCTTTCGAGACGTGGCGACACGTTTTCATACATCGCCAACTACCATTATGCGTCGATTTGATGAGATTACTGCATCGAAGATGAAGGAAACACAAGCATTGCCTAAAGTGATAGCGATTGATGAGTATAAAGGGGATGCAGGGAACGAGAAGTATCAAACGGTTATAGCAGATCCGATTAATAGAAAACCTTTAGAGATTTTAAAAGATCGTAAAAAAGATACATTAGTGGATTATCTAAGGATGCATGGTGAGAAGGTAGAATTTGTAGTCATGGACATGAGTCCATCCTTTAAAGCAGCTGTTGATAAGGCATTAGGGCACCCCATTGTTATCGCCGATCGTTTTCATTTTACACGATATATATATTGGGCTTTAGAAAGAGTGAGAATTCGTGTACAGAGAGAGTTTCATGATTATGATCGGAAGAAGTGTAAACGTATGCGACATGTGTTTTATAAAAAGCAATCGAAGTTAACGAAAAAGCAACAATGGTATTTAGATCGCTATTTACACATGTCACCAGATTTAAAACGCGCCCATGAGTTAAAAGAAGCGTATAATGTCTGGTTTCAACTAGCCAAGGCCAACGGCCCTAATGCTTTAAAAAATACTAAAAAGTATCTCTATCAGTTTTATGAACTTGTGCAAAATGCAGGGCTGCCGGAATTCCTAAAAGCAAAAGAAACCTTTCATAATTGGCAAAAAGAAATTATGAATAGTTTTGCCTTTGATTTACATAATGGTTATATCGAAGGAATCAACAATCAAACAAAGGTTATAAAACGAAATGCATTTGGATTTAGGCGATTCGATCGCTTTCGAGCAAGAATACTATTACATCATCAATATAAAAAGAAAGTGGTTTAATATAAATAGGAGTGAGCTAATTGCTCACCCCAACATTTGACTTAGAACCCATAGAATGAAGGGGGAGAAAAAAGATTGACGAATAATTTTGACGGAACATTAAATTTTAATACGATTGCGCAACATGGAGGACAGGAGTTTGATGGAGAAACAAATGCTAGGGCAGTACCTATTTATCAAACGACATCCTATGGTTTTGAAAGTCCGGAACAAGCTGCGTCTCTTTTTCAAATGCAAGAAGCTGGCTACATTTATTCACGTAATGCAAATCCAACAAACCGTGTTCTTGAAAAGCGTATAGCTGAATTAGAGGGTGGTATTGATGCATTTGCAGTTTCTTCTGGACAATCCGCTATTACAATTGCTTTATTAACGCTTGCGAAAGTAGGCGATGAAATTGTGGCTACAAATGAGTTATATGGTGGTACTTATAATCTATTTTCGGAGACATTTAAACGCTTTGGTGTAACAGTTCGATTTGTTGAAGGTACAAACTTCTCAGAAATATCCGCTTCCATTAACGAGAATACCAAGGCAGTCTTTACAGAAACAATTGGAAATCCTGGGTTACAAATAGCTGATATTAAAGCATTAAGTTCTATCGCACATGAACATGGAATTCCTTTAGTCGTTGATTCTACCTTCACAACTCCATACTTACAGAAACCAATTTCATTTGGTGCCGATATTGTGATTCATTCGACCACTAAGTTTATTGGAGGGCATGGAACATCCATTGGCGGTATTATCGTTGATTCTGGAAAATTTAACTGGGATAATGGGAATTTCCCTGAATTTACAACACCTAAAAGTTCCTTAAACAATCAATCTTATGTCGAACTAAAAAATGACAATGCTTTTATTTCAAAAGCACGATTTGAATTAGGACATGATATTGGGACAGCATTATCACCATTTAATGGTTGGCTATTCATTCAAGGACTAGAATCACTACCACTACGTATGAAGCAACATGTATTAAATACAAAACAAATTGCAGCGTATTTAGCAGAACACGAACAGGTTACATGGGTGAACTACCCTGGATTATCAGAGAATCATCAGTATGAACTTGCAAAAACCTATTTACCTAAAGGAACTGGAGCGATCTTAACATTTGGTATAGAAGGAGGACATGAAGCGGCAAAATCGTTTATTCAATCGTTAAAGCTTTTATCACATGTTGCGAATATAGGCGATTCAAAGACGCTTGTCATTCATCCAGCAAGTACAACACATGCAAGGTTAAGCCCAGAGGAACAAAAAAGAACAGGTGTAACACCGGATCAGATTCGAATTTCAGTTGGATTAGAAGATGTCGAGGATATAAAATACGATATTCATCAAGCTCTTAAAAAAAGTAGAGGCTAGTTGTTATAGGATAGGTAATACAAAATTAGTTAGAAATGCAGAAGTCAGAGTCAAAAGCGCTAAGAATGAAATAATAAAAAACAGAACTACATCTTTTACGTAGATTGTAGTTCTGTTACTATGTTATGCTCCTATAACTTTTGTCCAGAATAACGGTCGAGTGAAAATCCTTTTCCGAGGATCTCCGATGCATTTATAAATATGACAAATGAATCTGGAGACTCTGTCTGTAAGAGCTTTTTTAATTTGACTGCTTCTGGTTGTTCTGCCACACAAAGGATCATGGTTTTATCAAGCTTAGTGTATCCACCCACGGAACGAATTTTAGTAAGTCCACGATCGATTCCTTTTTGGATTAGATTTTGAATGGCTTCTTCATCTTCAGTGATAATCATAATTAATTTAGTAGAAGAAGTACGTAATTGAACGAAGTCAATTGCTTTCCCTGATATATAGATAGCCATTAATGCAAATAAGGTGAGTTCGACACTAAATACAATAATGGAACCTATTACTACAAGGCCATCAACAATAAACTGTGAGTATCCGCTGGATATCCCAGTGAATTTTTTAACTATCTGGGCAATTGCTGCTGTTCCGCCAGTAGATCCATTTCCTTTATAAACAATACCTAACCCTATACCAAGCAATAAACCACCGTATAAAGCACCTAACAGTGGGTTAGATACTGTCACAGGGGTCTCAGCACTTATTAAGATAATAAATGGTACCCAAAATGTTCCAAGTAATGTTTTGAAGCTAAAATCTTTCCCCAATGCAATCCAACCAATAATAAAAATAGGAATATTGATGACGAATTGTAATAATGCAGGGCTTATTTGATATAATTCAAAGAAAATGGTGCTAATTCCCGAAATTCCACCTGCGGCTAGCCTTGCTGGTAAAAAGAAGATATTGTAAGAAAGTCCTACAAGTGTTGCTCCGACAATAATATACAAATATTCTCTTATAGCTTTGTTCTGTTTTATTTTATCCATGTAAACTGTATCCTTTCCCTCAAACATGCCTCTTATACTTTATCATTGGAGGGGAAAGGAGTAAATACTGTGTTGATTAAATTGGGATATTTACTCGCATGGAACGTTGCAGTTTACTTGGTTTTTCTATTTTTGTCGAAATCTTTTCCATGAAATCTTCCAATATTTTTGGGAGTAATTGCTTTACGATGGGATAAACCATTGTACCTTTCCAGCCTTTAATTGTTAATTCCATATTTCCAGACATTATTGTGTCATTCTGATTAAATGATTTTACATGAAGACTGCCTTTACCTAAACATTGCTCATTTAAAGCATCAACTGTAAAAAGAATGGATGAAGGAGCTTTTATTTCTAAGATGCGCACATGAATATGTGTGTCTTTTTTAAATGTGCCGACTTCACCATGTATTTTCCAAATCGATTCTTCATTAGATACGATTTGATGTTCTTGATAACCCGGCACGATTTCAACCCAATTTGACCAATCCTCAATAAATTCCCAAACCCGTATACTTTTAGTGTTTAACTTAACTTCATGATGACACTTTACCATTCTCTATTTCCTCCCGATACTAAAAAATCGCACATGGGTAATGTATGAAAGGAGTTATGAGATTAGAACGATATTTTTTAATGAAATAGTAATTAAGTGGAAGTGTTTTCCGAGCATAAAATTAAATAAATTAACAAAAAATGATGAATGAACAGTGGATATAAAACTGCTGTTCAATTACACCGAGGAGTGATCATGTGGCTGGCAGACGTAGAAATAAGTTGTTAGTACCGCAAGCAGATCGCGCATTAAACCAAATGAAAGAAGAAATTGCGAGTGAAATGCACGTTCAATTAGGTGCTGATACCACAGCACGAGAAAACGGTTCGGTGGGTGGAGAGATGGTTAAAAGAATGATAAGTATTGCTGAAGATAGCATGGCTAATCGTAACGATGACCATCACTAGATCATTAATCTGAAATACCAGAGCATCAATGATCTGAAAGGACTGTGCTATATAGCGCAGTCCTTTTCTAGCATAATGCTGTAGAATTCCATTAAAAAATAGTAAATAAATGAAGTACATCATGAGAATCGAATCCCGATGCATAATTATTTTATATCATCTAGACTGCTCCATTAATTATTAAATGGTATAGTGGTTTTAGAGGTGATCATATGAAAAAAATCGAATTAGGTAAAAGCGGATTAGAAGTACCTGCTATTGCTTTAGGTTGTATGAGTATGAACAAACGAACAAAAGCTGAAGCTGAAAAAGTTATTTCAAATGCAATTGAAAATGGTGTGAATTTCTTTGATCATGCAGATATTTATGGAAAAGGTGTATCTGAAGAAATCTTCGCTCATGCTTTTCCCAGTGAAGTACGACGTGAAGATATCATCATTCAATCGAAGACAGGAATTCGTGATGGATATTATGACTTCTCAAAAGAGCACATCATTACATCTGCAGAGGATAGCTTACGGCGTTTGAAAACAGATTATTTAGATGTGTTTTTATTACACCGACCGGATGCGTTAATGGAGCCGGAAGAAGTAGCAGAGGCATTTTCGGAGTTACATAAAAGTGGAAAAGTGCGTCATTTTGGAGTAAGCAACCATAACTCCATGCAAATTGAATTACTACAAAAATACATGAAACAAGACATTGTGACCAATCAACTTCAATTGAGTGTTACTGATTCAGGTATGATGAATCAAGGCCTTTATGTAAATACGCTATATGAACAAGCATCAGATCGAGACGGTAGTATTTTAGACTATAGTCGGTTGAACGATATAACCATACAGGCGTGGTCACCGTTTCGTCATGGTTTCTTTGAAGGTCTATTTGTTGATAATGAAGACTATCCAGCTTTAAATACAGAACTACAACAGTTGGCAGATAAATATAATGTAAATAAATCGGCAATTGCAGTAGCATGGATTTTACGTCATCCTGCAAAGATACAAACAATTATTGGTACGATGACACCGAGCCGCCTTACAAATATAGTAGAAGCTTCAAATGTTGAATTAACGAGACAAGAGTGGTATAAATTATGGCAAACTGCAGGTAATAAATTGCTTTAACGTTACCAAAAGAGTGAATGGAGAGGACATGACTAAGTTGTTAATAAAGTCATGTCTTTTTAATGGTGTAGGAATTATAAAATTTTGGAGCTGTCGATAAACAACTAAGTTAACTAGCCACGTCCAGCTCCAGTGCCCATCACCTATTGTCCTTCCGGAGACCTCCTTACGATAAGTCAACATCGATTCGCATCCGCTAATCGTGTTTCCTTTATCTCATACGGTCCCGTCCAGGACATACGGTGATAAACGGGCGCTTGCGCTTTTGTTCTGTGTTTTGATTCCGTTTATGCGGAAAAAACACAGAGAATAGTTCCGCGATATCGGAATTATTCCGGTTAAACGGAAATGGTTTGAGTAAAAGAATTTCATTTAATTGTAAGCGATTCCATTAAAGCGAAGGTTCCACACTACATAATATTAAAATTTAGATAGTTGGCATGATTTTTGCTATATAGAATTGACAGCAGCAAAGAAAAATAACATAGGGGGTGGCTTTGATGGTAAATAAGCTAATTACATTTAATGAAAGTAAGAGTTTATTTCAAGATAAAATGACAATTATGTCGGGTGGATTTATGGGAGTAGGGACTCCAGAAAAAATAGTAGAAGCTATTTTAGAGTCTGAAGCAAATGAGTTAACGTTAATTACAAACGATACCTCATTTGAAAATAATGGTGTTGGACCATTGATTGCTAATAACCGTATTGCAAAAGTAGTAACATCACATATTGGCACGAATCGTGCTACTGGAAGAAAAATGATATCTAAGGAACTCGAAGTTGAGCTGGTTCCTCAAGGTACGTTAGCTGAGAGAATTCGTGCTGGTGGAGCGGGACTAGGTGGTTTCTTGACACCTACTGGAGTTGGAACTGTCGTGGAAAAAGATAAACAAGTAATGCAAATAGAGGGGAAAAAATACATTCTAGAAACACCTTTAAAAGCTGATATAGCCATTATAAAAGCTTATAAAGCTGACAAAAGCGGTAATCTTGTATATCGACAATCTGCTAGGAATTTTAATCCATTAATTGCTCTAGCTGCTAAGCTAGTGATTGTTCAAGCTGAACATATAGTAGAGATAGGGGAACTTGATCCAGAGTGTATCGTAACACCAAATGTATTAGTTGATAAAATTCTAATATAAAAAGAGGATGAAAAAATAATGAATAAAACATTGATAAGTGCCAAGGAACGAATTGCACAACGAGTGGCACAAGAATTACAAAACGGAGATTTAGTTAATTTAGGAATCGGGCTTCCGACTTTAATTCCTAGTTATATTTCTAATAATATCCAAGTAACCTTTCAATCAGAGAATGGATTCATAGGGTTATCAAGTGTAGAAGATAATGTTAGTCCAGATTTAGTTAATGCTGGTGGTCAACCTGCAGGTATTAAACAAGGTGGAGCGTTTTTTGATAGTGCATTCTCCTTCGAACTTATACGTGGTGGACATGTAGATGTAACTGTACTTGGAGGTCTAGAAGTAGATCAAGAAGGTAATTTAGCCAATTGGATTATTCCTGGTAAGTTAGTTCCGGGAATGGGTGGTGCTATGGATTTAGTAACAGGAGCAAAAAAAGTAATTATAGCAATGGAACATTTATCTAAAAAAGAAGAACCAAAAATAGTAAAGAAATGCAAGTTACCTCTAACAGGTAGTAATGTGGTAGATATGATTGTTACTGAATTGGCGGTATTCAAAATTGAAAATAAGGAATTAACATTAATAGAACTGATGCCAGGTGTTGGTGTAGATGAAGTACGTGATAAAACAGAAGCTGATTTTAATATTCACGAGGATATTAAAACAAAGATAAATTAGATAGGAGAGTTGGATGATGAAAGAAGTAGTGATTGTTAGTGCTGTCCGGACTGCTACAGGAAGTTTTATGGGGCTTTTAAGTGATATACCTGCGACAAAACTTGGTAGTATTGTAATGAAAGAAGCACTTCACCGTGCAAATGTTAAACCAGAAGAAGTAGAAGATGTGATCTTTGGTAATGTATTACAAGCTGGGCTTGGTCAAGGGACAGCTAGACAAGCAGCAATACAAGCAGGTATTCCTGAATATGTTCCTGCTACTACGATTAATAAATTATGTGGGTCAGGGTTAAAAAGTGTTCATCTCGCTGCACAAGCTATACAAACTGGAGACGCCGACATCGTTTTAGCAGGTGGAATGGAGAATATGAGCCAAGCTCCTTATCTTTTAGAGAAAGGGAGACAAGGCTTTCGCATGGGTGATGGAAAAGTAGTAGATAGTATGATAAAAGATGGTCTTTGGTGTGCAATTAATGATGTTCATATGGGAATCACTGCAGAAAATATAGCTGATAAATATCAAATAAGTCGAAAAGAACAGGATAAATTTGCAGCATGGAGCCAACAAAAAACAGAAAAAGCTATCGAGCAAGGAGCTTTTTCTGATGAAATTGTACCTGTTAAAATTCGAAAATCAAAAAGTGAAGAATTCATCTTTAATAAAGATGAATTTCCTAGGAGTGGGGTAACAGTAGAAAAACTAGCTAATTTACGCCCTGCTTTTAAAAAGGATGGAACAGTAACGGCTGGGAATTCATCTGGAATAAATGATGGTGCAGCTGCACTCGTATTAATGAGTAAGGAAAAGGCGAATGCGTTAAATATTAAACCAATGGCTACATTACGCGGAAATGCTACTGCGGGAGTAGATTCTAATTTCATGGGAATTGGTCCAGTTCCAGCAACTAATAAAGCATTGAAAAAAGCGAATATTTCTATTCAAGAAATTGGATTAATCGAAGCTAATGAAGCATTTGCATCGCAAGCATTAGCTGTTCAAAAAGAACTGAATATTAATCCTGACATTTTAAATATTCATGGTGGAGCAATTTCTCTAGGTCATCCAATTGGTGCAAGTGGAGCACGTATTCTTGTTACGTTGCTACATGCGATGAAAATGCAGAGCACACAATTTGGTTTAGCAACGCTTTGTATTGGTGGTGGAATGGGCGCTGCTAGTATCGTAGAATTGGAAAAGTAGTTTATAAATTTTTAAATTAACGGAGGAATCATAATGGTAAAAGATAGAGTTGTTTATATAACTGGTGCGGCAAGTGGCATTGGTTACCAAATGGGCGTGGAATTCTTAAAACAAGGTGCAAAAGTTGTATTTACTGACATAAATGAACAGAAATTAAATGAGATTACAAAAGATCTTTCTGATCTTGGGTATGAATGTACTGGATTAAAGGTTGATGTGACGAATGAAGAGGAATTAAAACAATCGATACAACAAACAGTTCGTATATATGGTTCACTCGATGTACTTATTAATAATGCTGGATTACAGCATGTTTCACCTATCGAAGATTTTCCAACTGAAAAGTATGAGTTTATGATTAAAATTATGTTAACAGCACCATTCGTAGCGATAAAACATGTACTACCCATAATGAAAGAGCAAGGGCATGGTCGAATACTGAATATGGCTTCTATTAATGGTCTTGTAGGTTTTGCTGGTAAGGCAGCGTATAATTCAGCCAAGCACGGACTAATTGGATTAACAAAAGTGGCTGCTTTAGAAGTGGCTGATACTGGAATAACTGTGAATGCAATTTGTCCTGGATATGTAGATACACCATTAGTTCGTGGTCAATTCGAAGATTTAGCAAAAACTCGTAACGTTCCGGTTGAACGTGTGAAAGAAGAAGTACTGTTCCCATTAGTACCACAAAAAAGATTATTAGACGTAAAAGAAATTGCTGACTATGCTTTATATTTAGCAAGTGATAAGGCTAAAGGAATTACAGGACAGGCATTGGCTTTAGATGGCGGATATACAGTTCAGTAAAATTAAGAAAGCCTAATCACATAAAACGGTTTGTGATTAGGCTCATTACAAGGGGGAAAAGGAATTGCTTGGAATTATATTGGGTTTAATTGTTTTAATGGTATTAGCTTTTATGGGGTGGTCCATTATCTGGGTAGCTCCAATTGCTGCAGGTATCGTTGCGCTAACGGGTGGATTGGATTTATTGGAAGCGTATACAGACACGTACATGAGCGGTTTTGTAGGGTTTGCTAAACAGTGGTTTCCTGTGTTCATGCTAAGTGCAATATTTGGTAAATTAATGGCAGATACAGGGATGGCGAAGTCGATTGCAATTAAATTAGCAAATTTAATTGGTACAAAACGAGCAATATTAGGAGTTTTATTAGCAGCAGCTGTTTTAACGTATGGAGGCATTAGTTTATTTGTAGTAGTTTTTGCAATCTATCCTTTAGCAATTTCCTTGTTTAGAGAAGCGAATATAAGCAGAAAACTATTACCAGCTACGATTGCATTAGGCGCATTCACTTTTACTATGACAGCCCTACCAGGAACACCACAGATACAAAACTTAATTCCTATACCTTATTTTGAGACAGATGCAATGGCCGCCCCAATCATGGGAATTGCTGCTGCAATTGTTATGGCAGGAGGAGGGTACTATTATCTTATTTGGAGACAAAAACAATTAACTGCCAGGGGAGAAGTTTTTGTTGAACCAAAGGATAAGACTGTATTTGAAGTTGATGGTGATATGCCAATTATTTGGTTATCTTTATTGCCATTAATTACCGTAATCGCCACACTAAATTTATTAAAATGGGATATAGTTATCTCTTTACTTGCTGGAAATCTACTTATTCTATTATTGAATATCCATAAATTTAAAGGATTTTCTAAATCGATTAATGAAGGAGCCGTAAGTTCAGTAACTGCAATTATTAATACAAGTGCTGCAGTTGGGTTTGGTACCGTCGTCCAAGCAGTTCCTGGATTTGATAAGTTAACGAATATGTTACTAGGTATTCCTGGGAATCCTTTAATATCTGAAGCAGTAGCTGTAAATATGTTAGCCGGTGCTACCGGTTCAGCTTCTGGCGGTATGGGAATAGCTTTAGAGGCATTAGGTCCTAAATATTATGAAATTGCTTTAAATATGGGAATTAGTCCGGAAGCTTTTCATCGTATTGCATCTTTAGCTTCGGGAGGTTTAGATGCTTTACCACATAATGGTGCCGTATTAACTGTTCTTACAATTACAGGTATGACACATAAAGACAGTTATAAAGATATTGCAGTAGTAGCTGTAATTATTCCGATTATAGCAACAGCAGTAGCGATTGCTTTAGCTGCAATGGGGATATATTAAGAATAGCTTTTTAAATTACTAAATTTAATTATATACTTGTAATAAATATTTAATTCTGGAGGGTATAATTGTTATGAAGCAACTCCCTAAAGAGTGGATAGAACAAATTATTACATTATTAAATGAACGTATTGTCGTAGTAGATGCAAAGGGAATAGTGGTATATATGGACCAAGCGTATTGTGATTTTATTGAACGCCCTGTGAACCAATGTATAGGTTATCATGTAAAGGATGTTATAGAAAACACGAGAATGCACGTAATTGTGAAGACAGGTAAAATAGAGCTAGAAGATTTTCATCCTATTAATGGAAGTGTAATGATAGCAAATCGATTTCCGATAGTAGTTGATGATGAGATAGTTGGTGCAGTTGGAACAGTGATGTTTCCAACGCCAGAAAATCTTCGTGATTTTAAAAATAAGATTCAGCAACTCGTCACTGACTTAAGCTATTATAGAGATAAAGTGAACAATGAATTAAGAAGTAAATATACGTTTAAGGATCTAATAGGAAATAGTCAAGAATTCGTTCACTTAAAAGAATTCGCAGAAACGGTTGCTGGTAATGATTCCTCTGTTCTTATTACCGGTGAGTCTGGAACAGGAAAGGAACTATTTGCAAACGCTATTCATAACAGCAGTTTACGTGAACAGCATCCATTTTTACCGATTAACTGTTCAGCTATCCCAGAAGAATTATTTGAATCGGAACTATTTGGTTATTCAGAAGGGGCATTTACAGATGCAAAAAAAGGTGGAAAGAAAGGTCTCTTCGAAATTGCGCATAACGGAACTATATTTTTAGATGAGATTGGTGAATTACCATTATCGATGCAAAGCAAACTGCTGAGAGTTTTACAAGAAAGAGAAATACAGCCAATTGGAGCTCAAAAATATATCTCAATTAATGTACGGATAATTGTTGCTACTAACCGTAACCTATTAAAAATGGTAGAGAATGGAGAATTTAGAGAAGATCTCTATTATCGGTTGAATGTGATTCATATTGATATACCGCCTTTAAGAAAAAGGAAGGAAGATATCAAACAGACTGCATATCAATTACTAAGAAAATTAGAGCATAAATTTTACCGTTCGGATGTAATGATTTCGAAGGAAGTCATCAAACAATTAGAAATGCATCATTGGCCAGGCAATGTTCGTGAACTAGAGAATGTACTAGAACGAGCGATTAATATGTTGAAAGAGAATACTATTCTACTACAGCATTTGCCACTCTATATTCGTGATATAATTTTAGAAGAAAGAATGAATATCGAACAAACAGAAAAAAATAGAGGTAATGAAATAGTCTATTTAAAAAAGATGAAAGAAGTAATAGCGGATGCAGAAAAGCAAGCAATACAAAATGCTTTATCGCACACGAAAGGCAATAAGCTAGAAGCAGCTAAACTTTTAGGGATAGGTAAAACAAGTCTATATGATAAGTGTCACCAATATAGTATTAACTAATAAAAATCCCCCTTTTGATAGATTATAAGGGGGATTTTTCATATATTTAGTTGGCAGGGTCTTTTCAATGTTTTACGGGACTCTTTGCTTCAATCCCTTGAATCCATTGGAATGGATCATCTAAATGACCATATTGAATGCCAGTAATTGTATCGTATATGCGTTTAGAGAGTTCACCAGTTTCCCCATTGTTGACGATCATATCTTTGCCTTCCCAAGTAAGTTGACCAATTGGAGAAATTACAGCAGCTGTACCGGATCCAAAAGCTTCTTCTAGCTCACCATCTAAATAAGCTTGGTATAAATCCTGAATGGAAATGCGCTTTTCAGATACAGGTACACCCCAATGTTTTAATAATTCAATGACAGAGCTACGAGTTACTCCTGAAAGAATACTTCCGTTTAATTGAGGAGTAACAACTTCTCCATTAATTTTGAAGAAGACATTCATACTGCCGACTTCTTCAATATACTTTTTCTCGACACCATCTAACCAAAGCACTTGTGCAAATCCTTGTTTCGCTACAATTTCTTGTGCTTTTAGACTTGATGCATAGTTTCCACCAGTTTTTGCTTCACCAGTACCACCTTTCACCGTTCGTACATAGTGATCTTCAACAGCAATTTTGACTGGGTTTATTCCTTCTTTGTAGTAAGCACCTACTGGAGATAAAATGACGATCAACTTATAATTCATCGATGGTGCGACCCCAATATAAGCCTCTGTTGAAATAATAAAAGGACGAATATAAAGGGATGTTCCTTCTGCACTTGGTACCCAATCTTTTTCGATGGAAATTAACTGTTTAATTGCTTTTAGTGTGAACTCCTCATCGATTTGCGGAATACATAGACGGTCATTTGAACGATTTAAACGCTCAAGGTTTTTTTCCGCACGGAATAATTGAATATCTCCGCTCTCAGTACGAAATGCCTTTAATCCTTCAAAAACAGATTGACCATAATGGAAAATCATTGAAGATGGATCAATCGACAATGGTTGATATGGTACAATACTCGCATTATGCCATCCCAAAGGATCAGAGTAATCCATGACAAACATATGATCCGTAAAAGATCTTCCGAAAATCAACTGATCAGACTGAGGTTTTTCTTTCTTTGTTTCACTTCGTTGTACGCGAATTGTTTGTTCTTCCATATCAAACGTCTCCCTTGCTGTTGGTAAATTTCTATTTATCATAAGACATAAAAAAGATTTTATCAAGCCTAAATTTTAAATTAATTATGTTAAATTAGTAATATATCCGTTTGTAAAAGAGAATTGTTGGATAAGGGAGGAAATATTTTGGTTAAAGCAATTATGTTAGATTTAGATGATACTTTGCTCTGGGATAAAAAGAGTGTACAGGATGCATTTGATCTCACCTGTCAAAAAGCAAAACAAGATATAGGCGTTGATGCGAAAAGCCTAGAAAACAGTGTAAGGAAGCATGCGCGAAACTTGTATGCATCGTATGAAACCTATGAATTCACTAAAAAAATTGGGATCAATCCATTTGAAGGTTTATGGGCGTCGTTTAATGATACCGGAAGTGAATTTAAAAAGTTAAAAGAGATCGCTCCTCTTTATCAAAAAGAAGCTTGGAATCAAGGATTACGAGATTTAGGGATAGAAAATGAGAACTTTGCTAAACAGCTTGCAAATGCATTTCGAGAAAACAGAAAACGAACGGCATGTGTATTTTCAGATACGATTAAAGTATTGGAAAAATTATATACGAAGGTACCACTGTTACTTTTGACAAATGGTTCGCCTAGCTTACAAAATCTAAAATTGGAATTATCACCAGAGTTAGTACCTTATTTTGAACATATTATTATTTCTGGTGATGTGGGTGTAGGTAAGCCAGATACTGTGATATTTGATGTTGCTTTATCAAAATTGAATGTATCATCTGAAGATGTGTTAATGGTTGGGGATAATTTGCATACGGACATTATCGGAGCAAATCGTCATGGAATACATTCTGTGTGGCTGAACCGATTTAATCAAACAAATGAAACGGATATTCAACCAGCATATGAAATAAAATCATTAGATGAATTAGTAACGCTAGTAGATTCATTTTCATACTAAGATATTTTATGTGGAATTGGAATGTTTTTAATAACTTGGCTTTGATAGTAATGGAAGACGGCGACTCCTGCAGGAACAGCACGGCTTCAGCTAACTTAAAAAGAGTTCTTCTTTTCAAGTTAGCTAAAAACCGGTGCCTGCGGAAAGCGCCGTCTGTAATGAAAATCAAAACATCTATTAATGGTTGTTATAACTGATCTCGATGGAACTTTATTTATAAATCAATCGCAGTAACTGATTTAATTTCATCTAGGCTTTCGATTTCGTTTAATGCTTCATCTGCTAGGTGTCGATCTATGGTTAGAATCATAATAGCGTCTCCACCAATATCTGAGCGATCCACTTGCATCGTAGCAATATTAATATCATGTTTTGCGATAGTACTTCCCATTCGACCAATAACCCCTGGCTGATCACGATGTTGGATTACAACCATATGACCTTCTGGTGTTATATCTACGCGGTACTCATCGACACGAACTAAACGTGGACCTAAACCATTTAATAATGTTCCTGCTACTTTTCTAGTTCCAAATTTTCCTGAAACCTCAATTGTGATTAAGTTTGTGAACCCTTTTTTAGACGACGTTTTACTTTCACTGACCTCAATTCCTTTGCGGTCAGCTAGAAACAATGCGTTTACATCATTGATTCTACTTCCTAAGTAACGTTTTAAGAGACCTTTAACCGCATTCCGAGTTAATGGTGCAATTTCAATATCTGCTAAATCACCAGCATACGTAATTTTTACTTCGCTTACCACTTCTTTTGTTAAATCTGTAATAAATGTACCGAGCTTTTCAGCAAGGTGGAAGTACGGCTCAATTTTATACATGATCTCGCTTGGAACTGATGGCATATTAACAGGATTACGAACTGCTTCTCCTTGAGAGAACCTGAGGACATCATGACTCACATCAATAGCGACTACTTCTTGAGCTTCTACAGTACTCGCACCTAAGTGCGGTGTGGCTACAACTTCGGGAAGTGTTAACAACTTATGCTCTGTAAAAGGTTCTTGTTCGAACACATCAAGTGCGGCACCTGCTACTTTTCCAGACTGTATTGCATCGTATAATGCATCTTCATCAATAATTCCGCCCCGAGCGCAATTAACAATTTGTACACCATCTTTCATCAGGTCAAAAGCATCTTTGTTAATTAAATGCTTTGTTTCCTTAAGCAGTGGGGTATGGACAGTGATAAAATCACCTGCACGTAATACGTCTTCTAGTGTCCCATATTGAACACCCATTTGTTCTGCTTTTTCTTCTGTGAAGAAAGGATCGTAGGCAATGACATTCATACGTTGACCTTTTGCTCGAGCAGCTACTTCAGCACCGATCCTTCCTAATCCGACAATGCCCAGTGTCTTTTGTTTTAACTCAACGCCTACAAAACGTTTTCGATCCCATTGTTTTTGTTTTAACGCGTGATAAGCTTGTGGGATATTTCTTGATAATGCCATAATCATTGCCATCGTATGCTCTGCTGCAGAGTTTGTATTCCCATTTGGCGCATTGACAACAATAACTCCATTTTCTGTAGCAGCTTCAAGATCTATATTATCAACACCAACTCCAGCTCGACCAATGATTTTTAAATTGCTTGCTTTTTCAATTAAGGCACGTGTTACTTGGGTCTGACTTCGAACTAAAATGGCATCAAATGAATCTATTTGATCTGATAATTCTTGTTCATTCCATCCTGGGTTAATCACAACCTCAATATTTTCAGCTTCTTGAAGCGGTTTGAGTCCCTCTTCGCTTAATGGATCACTAATAAGTACGTGAAAAGTCATCGTTTATTTTACCTCCTGCTGTATATAAATTTGCTGAGCTGCAGCTGTCCCTTTTCCTAATTCAATGTTCTTCCCGATTAGTTGTAAACCAATCTCAATTAAACTGATTGTTTGCAAAGCATCGGCTGGGGAACAATAACCCATATGCCCTACCCTGAATATGTTTCCTTTTAGATGTTGCTGTCCTCCTGCAAGCGATAGATTAAATTGTGATTTCAATATCTGTCTGAGTTCTTCAGAGTCAAAATCAGTTGGTTGTACAGCAGTAACAGTCGGTGAAGCTGCTTCGTCCGTAGTTAACAGCGGAATATCTAATGCCTTAAAAGCGGCTCTTGTCATATCGCGTAAAAGGAGATGACGTTTAAAGACATTATTTAATCCTTCTTGATCAATTAAGTTCAATACTTGATCCAATCCAAATAATAGAGACAAAGCAGGTGTGAACGGAGTAGAGATATCTGCTAAGCTTTTTTTGTACGTACGCATATCAAGATAAAAACGGTGATGTGGATTGTTCTCAATCACTTCCCATGCACGATCACTCGCACTAATAAACATTAGACCAGCAGGGAGCATGAATGCCTTCTGAGAGCCGGTAATGAGGATATCAATACCCCAATCATCCATTTTTGTTTCTACTCCGGCTACGCATGAGACACCGTCAACAACCAATAAAGCATTGGAATTTTGATGAATTACTTTACCTAATGATGGAATAGGATTTAACACGCCAGTTGAAGTTTCGCAAAATGTTGCAAAAACTACACTAATTTCTGGGTGCTCTTGTAAATATGATTCTATGTAAGATGGATCAATTGCCTCTCCCCATGGTACATCTATTCGATTTACATGTAAGTCATAAGCATTACAAATTTTTGTGAAGCGATCACCAAATGCTCCAGTAACTATTACTAATACATGATCTCCTGGTCTTACAGCATTAGTTACTGCCATTTCCAGTCCTGCAGTACCACTGCCTGCTATTGGAATTACATCCTGTTTTGTACCAAAAATTGGCTTTAATCTTGGTAATATACGTTGTAATAGTTCCTTTGTTTCCTTACCTCGATGTCCAATCATCGTACCATTCATTGCTTGTTGTACACTGGGTGGTATTGGACTTGGTCCTGGTATACGTAGGAGGTGTTGGTCAGTAAGCATAATTATTACTCCTTTTTAATGCTGTAAATCAGCAAAGTATTTAATGTGTTGTTATCAATATAGCAATCTGAATACCAATGTCAATATATTTCTGGAATTCAAAAACATAATGATAGTTTTAAGGTGCTTGAGTATCAGAAAATAAACTAAAAAGACGAAATTCATTGAACTATAAAAATATTAGTCATATAATAGTCCGAAAAGAAGGGTGGAATATTTATGGGAAAAGATTTGCGGATAAAAAGTAAAGCATTTGACGGTACTATGCGAGCTCCAAATAGGGCAATGCTTCGTGCGGTCGGTCTGACAGATGAAGATTTTAAGAAGCCTATGATTGGTGTAGCAAGTACATGGGCAGAAGTAACACCATGTAATATACATTTAAATGATTTAGCTCTTCTTGCCAAAAAAGGGGTCCGGCACTCGGATGCTGTTCCTTTGGTCTTTAATACGATAACCGTATCTGATGGAATTTCCATGGGAACACAAGGTATGAACTACTCATTGCCGAGTCGAGATCTTATTGCTGATTCAATCGAAACCGTTGTTGGAGCAGAAAATTTAGATGGATTAGTAGCAATTGGAGCCTGTGACAAGAATATTCCAGGGTGCTTGATTGCGATTGCTAATGCAGGAGTTCCCTCGGTATTTGTATATGGCGGAACAATTGCCCCAGGAAATGTGGATGGGAAAGATATAGATATTGTTTCAGTTTTCGAAGGAGTAGGACAACATAATGCAGGAGCTATTGACGATAATCAATTAAGAAAAGTAGAATGTAATGCTTGTCCAGGTGCAGGAGCATGTGGTGGAATGTATACCGCCAATACAATGGCCTCTGCAGCGGAAGCTTTAGGAATCAGTTTACCGGGAAGCTCTTCTAACCCAGCTGAATCAGAAGAAAAGCAGGGTGATGTGGAGGCAGCTGGTGAAGCGATTAAAGATTTATTAGAGAAAGGTATT
This sequence comes from Oceanobacillus iheyensis HTE831, assembly GCF_000011245.1. Taxonomy (NCBI): domain Bacteria; kingdom Bacillati; phylum Bacillota; class Bacilli; order Caryophanales; family Bacillaceae; genus Oceanobacillus; species Oceanobacillus iheyensis. Next base: position 2,690,011 of record NC_004193.1, on the reverse strand, counting down.
TATCCAAAAGATATTCTAACGAAAAAAGCTTTTGAAAATGCAATTACAGTAGTTATGGCATTGGGAGGATCTACAAATGCGATCTTGCATTTACTAGCAGTTTCTCATGCCGCAGAAGTAGACTTAACGATTGATGATTTTAATCGAATCCAGAAAAAAGTACCGCATTTAGCCGATTTAAAACCAAGTGGACGTTTTGTAATGCAAGACCTTCATCGAGTTGGTGGGGTACAAGCAGTAATGAAATTATTGCATGAAAATGGATACTTACATGGCGACTGTCTTACTGTAACAGGAAAGACTATAGCAGAAAATCTAGCTGAAGCTCCTGCTTTGAAAGAAAATCAACAAGTCATTATGCCGTTTGATAATCCAAAAAGGGAAGATGGTCCTCTGATTGTCTTAAAGGGGAATTTATCACCAACTGGTGCTGTGGCAAAAGTATCAGGGGTGAAAGTGAAACGACACACAGGTCCTGCACGTGTATTCAACACAGAAAAAGAGGCAACTCAAGCAATTCTGGATAACAAAATTAAAGAGGGAGATGTATTAGTTATTCGTTATGTTGGACCAAAAGGTGGTCCCGGAATGCCGGAGATGTTGTCTGTTTCTAGTATTCTTGTAGGTAAAGGAATGGGAGAATCGGTAGCTTTATTGACGGATGGTAGATTCTCTGGTGGTACACATGGTCTTGTGGTAGGTCATATAAGTCCAGAGGCACAAGATGGCGGACCAATTGCATTTCTGCAAGAAGGAGATATGGTGACCATAGATTCTAATAAAAGAGAAATTTCCATGGACGTTTCGGAAGATGAAATAAAACTACGTCAAGGAAAATGGGAAGCCCCTGAACTACATAAGAAAGGGGTTCTTGGAAAATATGCACATAATGTTACTTGCTCATCCAAAGGTGCAGTAACAGATTATTTGAACCGAGAATAAACCAAAAGCTGTCAGTTAGGTCAAGTCAGACTTAATTGATAGCTTTTTTCTTGTGTTCAAGAATAAACTGATTGTTAAGTGTTATACAATAATCAATTTATTATTTAAATTTGATAATTAATGATCGTTTATAAAAAATAATTGCTTTGATTGTAATGGAAGACGGCGACTCCAGCAGGAATAGTACGAGCTGAAGATCCACTTGAAAAGTGTTCTTCTTTTCAAGTTAGCTGAAGCCGTACCTGCGGAAAGCGTCCGTCTGGAATGAAAATCAAAACAGCAAACATTGGGATTTCAGGTAATTAACCAAAATCAATGCTTCTTATCGAGAATGCAAATGTTTTTCATTCCTAATACCGAGACATGTTTAAATGTAAGGTTTTCTTACATAAATTCATCTAAAAAGATCAATACTTTTTCACTTTATTACACAAATGTAATAAAATCCGCTATACCTAATCATGTTGACAATGTAAACGCATTCATAAAATCTGACAATCCGGAATAATTAAAAAACTTTCGAAAACCTATTGACGACATATAAAAAACGAGATATGATTAACCGCAATATAACAATTGACTAACAAAAACAATTATTCTGACATCTGCATAATGTTAATTTAATATCGTTAATTCGTTGACGGGAATAAAGGATCAAAATAGTTACATATACAGAGAGCTGGGGTTGCTGGAAGCCCAGCAATGTGCTTTGATCTGACATCGTCCCTGAGTGCCACATGGAACAGATTTTTCATGTTTAGCTGACTTTTAAATAGCTAGTATAAACATGGATTATTTATCTAAGTAGATGTGGTCGGGTGCACAAAATAGTGTACCTGTTATCAAACAGCTGATTTACAGCTGATGAGACAGGATTCGTGAGGATTCTGTGAAACTGGGTGGTACCGTGAAAAGAAGACTCTTTTCATCCCATGCATGATAGAGAACATGTGTGTGGGGTGAGAAGGGTCTTTTTTTGTTAGCGAATAATAACTAAAGGAGGTTACTGTTGTGAAAGTAGATGCAAACCAGCAGATGGAGGTTAAAAGTAATTTAGTAACGGGTGCTGATTTGTTTGTGCAAGCATTGGAAAGAGCAAATGTGGAAGTAGTTTTTGGTTATCCTGGAGGTGCAGTATTACCGATTTACGATGCGTTACATCGGAATCAAACATCTTTTGAGCATGTACTTTCGCGACATGAGCAAGGATCCATTCATGCAGCAGAAGGTTATGCGAGAGTCTCTGGCAAACCAGGAGTTGTAATTGCTACTTCTGGACCGGGCGCGACAAATCTAATTACTGGGATAACGGATGCGATGATGGACTCTATACCTCTTGTCATTTTTACTGGTCAAGTTGCAAAAGGAGTTATTGGAACAGATGCTTTTCAAGAAGCAGATGTAATGGGAATTACAACACCTATTACCAAATATAACTACCAAGTGAATGAAATAGCTGAACTGCCCCGTATTGTAAATGAAGCATTTCACATTGCGACAACAGGTAGACCAGGGCCAGTCGTTGTAGATATTCCAAAGAATATTTCTTCGACAGTGACGGTGAATGATTATGAAGCGGATTTTCATTTACCTGGTTATCAGCCAACAATCACACCGAATCCTTTACAAATTACCAAAGTAAATGAAGCATTAAAACGAGCGGAGAAGCCGGTACTATTAGCTGGAGCGGGAATTCTTATCTCTGACGCTTCCAATGAATTAAAACAGTTTGCTCAACATTATCAACTACCGGTAGTTACCACCTTACTTGGATTAGGAAGCTATCCTGGTAAGGAATCCTTATCATTAGGAATGGCGGGGATGCACGGAACGTATGCAGCAAATATGGCAATCTATGAATGTGATTTGTTAATAAATATTGGTGCACGATTTGATGATAGGCTGACGGGAAATATTAAACACTTTGCACCAAATGCGAAGATCGTTCACATTGATATCGACCCTGCTGAAATTGGGAAAAATATCGAAACGAATATTCCTGTTGTTGCTGATGCAAAACGAGCATTAACAGCTCTTTTAAAAAATACAACAGAAAAATGTGATCATCAAAATTGGCTCCATCAGTTGAAGCATAATCAATTAGATTTCCCATTGTGGTATGATCGTTCCGATCAAGAAATCTCTCCCCAATGGTTAATGGAGCAAATATATGAGCTGTCTAAGGGAGAAGCAGTTGTAACAACAGATGTAGGGCAGCATCAAATGTGGGCTGCACAGTATTACTCATTTAAAGATCCACATAATTGGGTGACATCTGGTGGATTAGGGACAATGGGGTTCGGCTTCCCTGCAGCCATTGGAGCTCAAATGGCTAAACCAAACAGTTTAGTTTTAGCAGTAGTTGGTGATGGTGGTTTTCAAATGACTTTACAGGAATTGTCCATACTGAAATCACAGAATCTGCCAGTAAAAGTAATAATCTTAAATAATGAAGCGCTTGGTATGGTACGCCAATGGCAGGAAAGTTTTTACGAAGAAAGATATTCACATTCGCTGTTTTCAGAAAACCCTGATTTTGTGAAATTGGCAGAAAGTTATGGTGTGAGAGGAATGAGAGTGGAGAAAGAAGCTGATGTTCCAAATATCTTATCTGAAGTATTTACCTACGATGGCCCAGTTGTAATTGATTGCAGAGTAGTGCAAAAAACCTCTGTTTATCCAATGATTGCACCAGGTACAGGAATCCAAGAAATGATTGGAGTGAGAAGATGAAGAGAATTATCATCGCTACTGTACAAGATCGAGGGGGAGTCCTGAATCGCATTACTGGAATGCTTCACAAAAGGCAATTCAACATTGAAAGTATTTCTGTAGGAGCTTCAGAAACAGAAGGCATATCCAAAATGACATTTGTTGTTGAAATTAATGACAAACAAAAATTGGAACAATTAACAAAGCAATTAAATAAACAAATCGATGTATTAAAGGTTATGGATGTGACTGACAAAGCCTTAGTTGCAAGAGAGTTGGCACTTATAAAGGTAGTCGGTACTAATCAAACAAGAGCGGAAATCCAAAGTATTATTACACCTTTTCGAGCAGCGGTGATTGATGTAAGTAAAGATAGCTTAATCATCCAAGTAACTGGTAAACCAGATAAGGTGGATGCGTTAATTGCTCTATTAAGACCATATGGAATTAAGGAACTGACAAAAACAGGCTTAACTGCATTTTTAAGAGGACAGCAGCCAGAACAATCGATCAGTGATTTCAATCTAGTGGCGAAAGGTTAATTTCGAAAATTGATTCACAATATAAAATAATTATAAACGGAGAGGGAGATTAAAATGGCAAAAGTATTATATGAAAAAGACATTCAAGACGGAGTATTGAAAAATAAGAAGATTGCAGTTATCGGTTATGGTTCACAAGGGCATGCCCATGCAATGAACTTAAGGGATTCTGGATATGATGTTGTCGTTGGATTACGTCCAGGGAAGTCCCAGGAAAAAGCAGAAGAAGACGGATTTAATGTGTTGTCTGTAGCAGAGGCAAGTAGTCAGGCGGATGTTGTGATGGTACTGCTTCCGGATGAAATGCAGCCAAAAGTATATGAAGAGAGCATTAAAGATAATCTTGAACAAGGGAACGCACTTGTATTTGCACATGGATTTAATATTCATTTCACACAAGTTGTACCTCCAGCAAATGTGGATGTATTCTTAGTTGCTCCAAAAGGACCTGGACATTTGGTTCGTCGTACTTTTGAAGAGGGAGCTGGAGTACCAGCTTTATATGGTGTACATCAAGATTATACTGGTGAGGCAAAAGATGTAGCACTAGCTTATTCAAAAGGAATTGGCGCTGCAAGAGCAGGGGTTCTCGAAACAAGCTTTCAAGAAGAAACGGAGACAGATTTATTCGGTGAGCAGGCAGTATTATGTGGAGGAGTTACTAGTCTAATCAAAGCTGGTTTTGAAACTTTGACAGATGCTGGATATCAACCAGAAGTAGCATACTTTGAATGTCTTCATGAAATGAAATTAATTGTTGATCTTCTTTATGAAGGCGGATTGGAAAATATGCGTTACTCCATTTCGGATACAGCACAATGGGGAGATTTTGTATCAGGTCAGCGTGTGGTAGATGATCAAACAAAAGAGCGTATGAAATCTATTCTTGATGATATTCAAACCGGGTCATTTGCTAAAGGGTGGATTTTAGAGAATCAGGCTGGCAGACCACAATTTAACGCGATTAATCGTAGGGAAAATAGACACCCAATTGAAACTGTGGGAAGGGAGTTACGTGAGTTAATGCCATTTGTTAAACAGCCAATTAATGCTAAGAAAAAGGATGTGAACGTCCATGTCCCGAATTAAGATTTTCGACACAACACTACGAGATGGAGAGCAATCTCCAGGAGTTAACTTGAATAAAGCAGAAAAGCTTGAGATAGCAAAACAACTTGAAAAGTATGGTGTGGACCGGATGGAGGCAGGGTTTCCTGCTTCCTCTAAAGGGGATTTTGAATCGGTGAAACAAATTGCTGAAACGATCAAGTCTTCCTCCGTCATTGCGCTTGCTCGTGCGGTGAAATCTGATATTGATATTGCTTATGAAGCGTTAAAAGGAGCAGAGAAACCTGCGATTCATATTTTCTTAGCAACATCTCCAATTCATATGACGTATAAATTGAAGAAATCACCAGAACAAGTGATTGAAACAGCCGTTAACATGGTCACTTATGCAAAAGAACGTTTTGATGAAATTGAATGGTCTGCAGAGGATGCAACTCGTTCGGATTGGAATTTCTTAGCGCAAATTATTGAAAAGGTTATTGAAGCTGGGGCAACCGTAATAAATCTTCCAGACACGGTGGGTTATACAACTCCTGAAGAATATGGGAAATTATTTCGATTTATCAAAGAAACAGTTCCAAATATTAATCAAGTTGCTTTATCTTGTCATTGTCACAACGACCTTGGAATGGCAGTAGCTAATTCAATAGCAGCAGTGGAAAATGGGGCTACACAAGTAGAGGGAACGATCAATGGAATCGGTGAGAGAGCAGGAAATGCGGCTTTAGAAGAAGTAGCTGTCGCGTTAAAAATTCGTTCTGATTATTATCCATTTGAGACAGGATTAATTCTGAAAGAGACGAAGCGTACAAGTGATTTGGTAGCAAAGCTAACTGGTATGTATGTGCAAGCAAATAAGGCGGTTATTGGAAGAAATGCATTTTCACACGAATCGGGTATCCACCAAGATGGTGTCTTAAAAAATACCGAGACATATGAGATTATTACTCCTGAAATGGTTGGTGTATCCTCTAACACACTATTTCTTGGAAAACATTCTGGAAGGCATGCGTTTAAAGATAAATTAAAAGAGTTTGGTGTTGAGTTATCAGAAGAAGAGCTTAAAACAGCATTTGAACAATTTAAATTATTAACAGACCAAAAGAAAGAAGTAACGGACGATGATTTATATACTATTTTAATGGATATTAAGACAGATTCAACTGTAGTTGATAAATACAAATTAATTCAATTTGGAGTTTCTTATGATACAGCAGCCACTCCAAAAGCAAATGTCATCTTAGAATCTCCAAATGGTTCACTAATCGAGGCAACGCAACAAGGAAATGGTAGTGTTGAGGCGTTATATAAAACGATAAATTACTTGATTGCAGAAAATATAACACTAGTAGATTATCAAATTAATTCGGTTGGTGGGGGGAAAGACGCCCTGGCAGAATCCCATGTTCAAATTATTATTAATGGAGAAACAATCAATGGTAGAGGGTCTGCTCAGGATGTGCTTCAAGCGTCTGCAGTAGCATTCATTCAGGCAGTAAATCGTTATTACGTTCAAAAGAAAGCAAATCTAACTCGACTTGTCTATGAGTCATAAAAGGAGGAAATAAGAAATGGAGAAACATATTATTTTGCTTCCTGGTGATGGAATAGGTAGAGAGATTATTGATTCTGCTAAACAAGTATTAACAGCAATAGCAAGCGAATATAATCATCGATTTACATTTGAAGAGCATGCAATTGGTGGAAGTGCTATTGATGAATATGGTACACCATTGCCTGATAAAACAGTAGATGCCTGTTCGAAAGCAGATGCAATTTTATTGGGAGCTGTTGGTGGTCCTAAATGGGATGCCAACCCGTCTCATTTAAGACCAGAAAAAGGATTGCTAGGGATACGAAAACAACTTGGACTTTTTGCCAATTTACGACCAGTTAAAACAATTTCTTCCTTATTATATGCGTCACCATTAAAAGAAGAAATTGTAAGTCAGGCAGATATGTTAATCATTCGCGAGTTAACTGGAGGAATTTATTTTGGCACACCTAGTGAACGAACAACTAATGGCGTAGTAGATACACTTCAGTACTCACGAGAAGAAATAGAACGAATTGTCGAGCGCGGATTCGAAGCTGCAAGAATTCGAAAAAAACATCTTACGTCCGTTGATAAGGCAAATGTACTAGAGTCTAGCAAACTATGGAGAGAAATCGTGGAAGAAAAGTCGAAAGATTATCCTGATGTAGCTGTAAACCATCTACTTGTCGATGCAGCTGCAATGAAGCTTGTTACACAGCCGAGTTTCTTTGATGTAATCGTAACGGAGAATTTGTTTGGAGACATATTGAGTGATGAAGCATCCGTACTCACCGGGTCTTTAGGAATGCTGCCATCAGCGAGTTTACGTGCTGATGGACTTGGCTTATATGAACCTGTACACGGGTCAGCTCCTGATATCGCAGGAAAAGGAATCGCTAATCCATTAGCAATGATTTTATCTGCTGCATTAATGTTAGAGCATTCTTTTGGCTTAGTAGATGAAGCGAAGGAAATAGAGCGAGCGGTAAATGATTGTTTATTACAAGGTTTTCACACAGCAGATATTCATATACCAGGTGGAGTTCAAGTTGGTACAAAGCAAATGACAGACGCAGTTTTGGAAAATGTAACAACAAAAAGTATTTCAGATTCTATATGTAGCTCGTATGTATAGGATGGAGGTGAAAGACGTGCAAAAACCACAAACTATTTTCGAAAAGATATGGGAAAATCATATGGTTCATGAAGAAGAGGGGAAACCAAGTCTTCTTTATATTGATCAACATTTGGTTCATGAAGTAACTTCTCCACAAGCTTTTGAGGGGCTTCGTTTAAATAATCGAAAGGTTCGTCGTCCTGACTTAACATTTGCAACGATGGATCATAATGTCCCAACTGTAAATAGGGAGTCATTTAAAGATGAAATTTCCAAAAAGCAGATGGACGCACTGAAGAAAAATTGTGAGGAATTTGGTATAAAGCTTGCTGATATGTACCATCCAGATCAGGGGATTGTACACGTAATTGGCCCGCAACTTGGTCTTACCCAACCAGGGAAAACGATTGTATGTGGGGATAGTCATACTTCAACACATGGAGCATTTGGTGCTTTAGCATTTGGAATAGGTACAAGTGAGGTCGAACATGTTTTAGCAACACAAACTATTTGGCAAGACAAACCAAAAACCTTAAATGTCAAAGTTATAGGTGAACTAGGCATAGGGGTAACTGCAAAAGATTTAATTTTAGCGATTATTGCAAAGTTTGGTGTTCAATTTGGTACTGGATATGTAATGGAATATACAGGTGAGTCCATTCGTAAAATGTCCATGGAAGAAAGAATGACAATCTGTAATATGTCGATTGAAGCGGGTGCGAGAGCAGGTTTAATTAGCCCTGATCAAACTACAGTAGACTACTTACGTGGACGTGAAATGGTTCCAAAAGGAGAAGCATATGATACTTTAGCAGCTGAATGGTTACAATTAGCTACGGATGAAGATGCTGTCTATGATGATACGGTTACTATTCATGCTAATGAAATTGAGCCTCAAGTTACATGGGGAACAAATCCAGGTATGTGTGTACCGATAAGCTCTTCTACACCATCTATTGAAAAAGCAAGTTATCCAGACGAAGTAGAACGTGCGCTTGAATATATGGGGTTAACAGAAAATCAATTAATGACTTCTATTGAAGTAGACCATGTATTTATCGGATCATGTACGAACTCGAGACTAAGTGATTTGAAAAAAGCAGCAGCAATTGTGAAGGGTAAAAAAGTGAAAGCTGGTATTCGTGCTATGGTAGTGCCCGGTTCATTTCTTGTAAAGCAGAAAGCAGAGGAAATAGGGTTAGATCAAGTATTTATGGATGCTGGTTTTGAATGGAGAAATTCTGGATGTAGTATGTGTCTAGGAATGAATGATGATATTGTGCCAGCTGGAGGAAGATGTGCTTCAACTTCCAACAGAAATTTTGAAGGTAGACAAGGAAACGGGGCTAGAACACATCTCGTCAGTCCAGAAATGGCTGCAGCTGCGGCAATAGAAGGACACTTTGTTGATGTTAGATCCTACGCTAGCGTCCCGAGTTAGGAGGAGATCTTAAATGGAACCATTGGAATTTCATAGTGGAAAGGTCTGTCCATTAAATAGAGCTAATGTAGACACGGACCAAATTATTCCAAAGCAATTTTTAAAACGAATCGAACGAACTGGTTTTGGACAGTTTCTATTTTTTCATTGGAGGTTCAATGATGATGGAACAGAGCGAAGTGATTTTGTTTTAAATGATCCGGACTATAAAGGTTCTAGCATTTTAGTTGCCGGAGATAATTTTGGTTGTGGATCCAGTCGGGAACATGCTCCTTGGGCCCTTGCTGATTATGGATTTAAAGTGATTATTGCACCAGACTTTGCCGATATTTTTTATAATAACGCGTTAAAAAATGGCATATTAGTTATTAAGATGGATGAGCAGCAAGTGAAGTCGTGGATGCAAAAAGCAGTAGATGGGTTAACATTAGATGTTGATTTAAAGCAACAAACGATTCAAGCCTCTGATGGAACAATAACATCATTTGATATTACGCCGTACCAACGTGAAAAATTAATCAATGGTTGGGATGATATAGCCTTAACCTTATTAAAGGAAGAAAAGATTGCGGCCTATGAATCTGCTAACTGAGATTTATTCCGCTGAATAAAGTTTCATTTTTTCGTTACAGAATAGAAGGAGAGTGAGTTGTCTTGGGGATCGCTTAACTGGTGAAAAAGTATACCAAGCTATGAAGAAATTAACACCGATTGTTCATCGTACACCATTAGTAACATCACATACAACGGATGATATTGTTGGAAAACATGTTTACTGTAAAATGGAAAATCAACAAAAAACTGGGGCATTTAAATTTCGAGGAGCAAGTTATAAATTAATGCAACTGTCAAAAGAAGAATTACAACACGGCGTAATTACAGCTTCAGCTGGTAATCATGCACAAGGTGTAGCTCATGCCGCTGCAAAATTAGGAGTTAAGGCAACGATTTTTATGTCTGAAGGAACGCCTCTAGCGAAAATTAATGCGACAAGAAATTATGGGGCAACCGTAAATCTTGTTGGAGAAAGTTTTCAAGAAGCTTATGAGGCTTCACTTCAACATCAAAAAGTAACTGGTGCTACGTATATCCACCCATTTGATGATTATGATATTATGGCTGGTCAAGGGACAATTGCAATGGAATTACTCCGCCAAGAAGACCGTATTGATACCATTATTGTCCCAATTGGTGGAGGTGGATTAATTAGTGGCATTGCAGTTGCTGCTAAACATGTAAATAGAAACATTAAAATAATCGGCGTACAGGCTGAAGGTGCTGCAGCAATGCATCAAAGTTATCATTCGAGCAAAGTACATTCTTTATCAAATGTTTCAACAATTGCAGAAGGAATAGCGGTAAAACAACCAGGAGATTTGACCTTGCCACTTATTCGATCCTATGTTGATGATATTGTTACGGTTAATGATGAACAAATTGCTTCAGCAATCATTTACATGTTGGAAAGAAATAAGACGTTAATGGAAGGTGCTGGTGCCGCTGCATTAGCTGCACTATTTGCACATAATGACACGATCTCATCCAGGCATTGTGGTGTTATAGTTAGTGGAGGTAACTTGGACATCAGTAATATGCAAAAAATACAACATCTATCCAGTAATATTAATAAAAATCCAGAAAGAGCATATGTGGCGCTATAAAAGGAAAAGTCTTTTGACCTAGGAAAAAGGTTAAAAGACTTTTTCTGTGTATAAGAAAATTAGATTGATAGATAATAAAGTTAAATTCGAGAAAAGCGAAATTTGTAATATTTTATGAAGGTTAATCCTATAATTCGACACTTTTCTTTGGTGAAAAAAATAAAAATTTCCAACAAAAAGAAATAGTGAAATACCTTGATCCTAAAGTGTTTTTAGATGGTAAATCCATTTATTTGTAAATTACTAATGTTAATTTTTATCAAAACTTATTGCTTTTCTAAAAATTATGAACTATAATTTTTTAATATATTAAGATTTGTTTACGATTATATTTCGGGTTGAATAAATGAATGATTACATAGTTGAAATTTCAGCTCACAAATCGTAATTTTACTATAAATTATTAGAAAAATCGCAAGAATATAAAATCAAAGGATAGTAGATTATATCGTTGTTCTTAATTGAAAATAAAGAGCATACGTTTAAGTTGGTATTATCCTGATGAAATTTGTAGCCGTCCAATAGTTACTAGACATATATCATATAAATTAATTTCATTAGGGGGATTAAGATTGAGTAAAGAACTTTTGAAGATTGAAAACCTAAAAACATCTTTTCGTATCGATAGTGAATATTATGCAGCAGTAGACGATGTTAGTCTAACCTTGCATAAAAATGAGGTATTAGGAATTGTTGGTGAGTCTGGTTCAGGTAAAAGTGCACTGGCATTTTCTATAATGCGATTACATAACAGAGCGAAAATTGAAGGGAAAGTTCTCTTAAATAATAAGGATATAGTAACCATGTCTAAGTCTAATTTGGATCAAATGCGTGGAGATGAAATGGCAATGATTTTCCAAGATCCACTTACTGCATTAAATCCACTAATGCCTATAGGAAAACAAATTGAAGAAGTACTTTTGCTTCATAAAAAAATGGGACAAAATGAACGGAAAAATAAAGTTATCGAACTTCTGGAAATGGTAGGTATACCAAGACCTAAAAATGTATATGAGCAATTTCCACATGAATTATCTGGAGGAATGCGACAAAGGGTGATCATCGCGATTGCGATTGCGAATGAACCACAGTTATTGATTGCTGATGAGCCTACAACAGCGTTAGATGTAACTATTCAAGCTCAAATACTAGATTTAATTCGAGATTTAAAAGAAAAAATCCACGCCGGAATTATATTGATCACGCATGACCTAGGTGTAGTAGCTGAAATGGCGGACCGAGTAGCAGTGATGTATGCAGGTCAAATTGTTGAAGTTGCTGAAGTGCATACATTGTTTGAAAATCCTTTACATCCTTATACAAAGTCTTTATTACACTCTGTACCCCAAGAAGGGGAAGATAAACTTCATGTTATACAAGGTATCGTACCAAATTTAAAAAATTTGCCGAGAAAAGGTTGTCGTTTTGCGGCACGAATTCCATGGATTGATGAATCTGCACATGAAGAGAATCCGGAACTACACGAAGTAGAGCCAGGTCACTTTGTTAGATGTACTTGCTACGAGAATTTTTACTTCCCAGAGGAATATAAGGAGGAACAATCCAATGGCATTTCTTGAGGTTAAAGATCTAAAAGTCTACTTTCCTATTAAAGGTGGAATATTTAACCGCACAGTAGATTATATCAGAGCGGTTGATGGGGTGTCTTTTGAACTAGAGGAAGGGAAAACCTATGGTCTTGTTGGAGAATCAGGATCAGGCAAATCTACTACTGGTAGAGCGATTATCGGTCTAGAGGAAGTTACCGGTGGACAAATTTTGTTTAATGGAAAAGATATCACAAGTCAAAAAAGCAAAGATAAAGAATTTAGAAAAGATGTACAAATGATTTTTCAGGATCCTTATTCATCATTAAATCCTAGAAAACGAATAATTGATGTTATTGCAGAGCCAATTAGAAATTTTGAAAAGCTTACAAAGGCTGAAGAGAAAAAACGAGTACAAGAATTATTAGAAATAGTTGGAGTCAGCCCGGACAGTATTTATAAATACCCACATGAATTCTCTGGTGGTCAACGTCAGCGAATTGGTGTTGCGAGAGCAATTGCTTTAAAGCCAAAATTAATCATCGCGGATGAACCAGTATCTGCATTGGATGTCTCCGTACAAGCACAGGTACTTAACTTTATGAAAGATATTCAAAAAGAGCTCAATTTAACGTTTTTATTTATTAGCCATGACCTTGGGGTTGTAAAGCATATGTGTGATGATATTTCTATCATGTATAAAGGTAGGTATGTGGAACAAGGGACGAAAGAAGATATTTTTGAGAGTCCGAAGCACATATATACAAAACGATTAATTGCAGCAATACCTGATATTAATCCAAGAAATCGTGATAAACAATTTGGTTTCCGAAAAGAAGTTTTAAATGAATATAACCATTCTTTTAATGATTACTTTGATCAGCAAGGATTAGCTTATAAATTGCAATCAATTTCGGATTCACATAGAGTCGCGCTACCGCAGAAAGGTTGATTTATACATGTGGAAATTTATAGTTCGAAGATTAGTAATCACTTTTCCCCAAGTACTATTTTTGAGTATTTTAGTATTTTTATTAGCACAGCTAATGCCAGGTGATGCATTAACTGGATTGATAGATCCAAATATTGATAGAGCAACTATTGATGAATTAAGAGAGAAAATGGGATTGAATAACCCTTGGTATGTACAATATGGAGATTGGTTAGGTGGAGCAGTACAGGGAGATTTTGGGCAATCATTTAGATTTAAAATGCCGGTTACAGAATTAATATCACAACGAATGGAAAATACAGTGTTGCTTTCCATCGTAACATTAATTTTTACATACCTAATTGCTATTCCACTTGGTATTACTAGTGGAAGATTTAACGATACAGTTCTTGATCAAAGTATAACTGGATATACTTATTTAGGTTTTGCAACTCCATTATTTATTTTTGGTTTAGTTATGTTATGGGTTTTTGGATATCAATTAGGTTGGTTCCCGACTAGTGGAAGTGTTGAGCCTGGGTTAGAGCGAGGGACGATGGAATATGCGATAAGTAAATTATATCATCTCATTTTACCAGGACTTTCTATGGCGTTAATACAAGTTGTATCGACGGTACAATACTTAAGAAGTGAAATTGTGGATACAAAGCAAAAAGATTTTATAGTTACAGCAAGATCTAAAGGTGCATCGGAAAGTAGAGTATACAACAAACATATTTTTAGAAATTCATTATTACCTATCGCAGCTTTCTTTGGATGGGAGATAACCACTTTAATTTCTGGAACAATATTTATTGAAAATATTTTTGGATTCCCAGGAATGGGTGCACTATTTTTAGAGTCAATTACTCAGCGTGACTATAGTGTAGTAACTTCCTTAGTTTTATTGTTTGGTATTGCTAATATTTTAGGGGCATTACTTTCTGACATTATTTTAAGTATCGTTGATCCACGTATTCGTATTAAATAGAAACAGCATATGTTTTGAGGTGAATATTACATGGAGATAAATTCGAAGGTTGTTGAACAAAGGAGTCCTTCCGCGTTAAGAATACTTATTAAAGAACTTTATAGAGATAAATTAGCTCTTGTTTCTTTAATATTTTTATTAGGTACAATGCTATTTGTATTTGGCACTTCGCTTATATTAGACCAAAAAGAGATTGTAAGTGTTGATTTGTTTGCCATACATGAAGCCCCATCTGATCAATTTATATTAGGTACAGATTATGGCGGGCGAGATGTATTCGGTCAATTAATCATTGGAACTAGAAACTCATTAGCGATTGGGATCATGGTTACGTTGTTTAGTGGTGCTTTTGGAATTATTTACGGTGTAGTTTCTGGATATTTTGGTGGCCATATCGATAACATTATGATGCGTATTTTAGATTTCTTTAACGTATTACCATTCTTAATGATTATTATTGTTTTCGTGGCAATTGTTCCTAGCTACAATACGTTAACTTTCTCTATTATTATGGCTGCATTTTCATGGATGGGGATAGCCAGATTAATACGATCAAAGGCTTTGCAAGAAAAAGAATTGGATTATGCACAAGCATCCAAAACATTAGGAACATCAAATTTAAAAATAATCTTTAATCAAGTGTTACCTAATATTACCTCGTTAATTATTGTAACGATGACGTTAAACTTAGCTTCTAATATTGGATTGGAATCTGGACTTTCATTTTTAGGATTTGGTTTTCCAGAGAATACTCCTAGTTTGGGTACATTATTAAGTTATGCTAGAAATCCACAAACACTTGAATTTCGCTGGTGGATTTGGATACCTGCAGCAATATTGATTCTGTTATTAATGCTTTCAGTAAGAAATGTTGGAGAGGCTTTAAGACGTGCTGCAGACGCAAAACAGCGTCGAGGTTAAGAAATATTTTGGTACCTACATCAAAATTGATGTTGAGTATATAAGCCGGTAGTCCTTGCTGGCAAGACAGAAACAATAACAAAGGGAGGTTACAAGGATGAGAAAATCTAGTTTAAGCAAGCTTTTACTCGCAATGATGTTAATGCTATTGTTAGTATTAGCTGCATGTAATGGAGGTTCTGATGATGCGGACTCAGAATCAGATGCAGGTTCAGACGCAGGATCAGATACAGAGGAAAATACGGATGAAGAATCTGAAGAGGGTATTTATTCAATTGATGATTTTTCTACAGATAAGACAAGTGAAGGGGAAGCAATTGATGGTGGTACGTTAAACTTCGGTTTAGTTACTGATACTGTATTTGAAGGTACCTTAAACTGGAATTTCTATTCAGGTGCGCCAGACGCAGAAATTATTGGACTATTTGATGAACCCCTTCTAAGTACTGATAATAATTTTAACTACACACAAGATGGAGCAGCGGAGTGGGAAGTATCCGATGATAATAAAACATTTACATTTACAATTCGTGATAATGTAAATTGGCATGATGGAGAGCCTGTTACAGCAGAAGACTGGGCATATTCTTTTGAAGTAATTGGTCATCCTGATTATACTGGTGTTCGTTATGACTCTACAATGACTAATGTTGAGGGAATGGAAGCTTATCATAACGGAGAAGCAGAAAGTATTTCTGGAATCGAAGTAGTTGATGAGAAAACGCTGAAAATCACATTTATTGAAGCTAATCCATCACTTATAGCAAGTGGAATTTGGCCATATGCAATGCCTAAACATATTTTTGAAGAAATTCCAGTTGCAGAAATGGCTGAGTCAGATGCTGTACGTCAA
Source organism: Oceanobacillus iheyensis HTE831 (assembly GCF_000011245.1). Classification (NCBI taxonomy): domain Bacteria; kingdom Bacillati; phylum Bacillota; class Bacilli; order Caryophanales; family Bacillaceae; genus Oceanobacillus; species Oceanobacillus iheyensis. The sequence goes on along the minus strand of NC_004193.1, from coordinate 2,673,748 downwards.
AACCCAATAGGTATGGGGCCGTTTAAAGTTGATTCCATCGTACCTGGAGAGTCTGTTACATTTACAGCAAACGAAGATTACTGGCAAGGAACACCAAAACTTGATGGTTTAACTTTAAAAGTAGTAGCACCGGAAACAGTAGTTCAAGCTTTAGAAACTGGTGAGGTTGATTTGGTTGATTCATTCCCGACTGATCAATATCCAGATGTTGCTGAAACAATGACAAATGTGGAGTTTTTAGGTCAAACAGATCTAGCGTATACTTATATTGGATTTAAATTGGGTAAATGGGATGGAGATGCTGGTGAGGTAGTACCAAACCCAGATGCTAAAATGGCTGATGTGAATTTAAGAAAAGCAATGTGGCATGCTGTTGATAATGATGCCGTAGGAAAGCAGTTCTATAATGGTTTACGTTGGAATGCAAATACATTAATCATTCCAGCATATCCAGATTATCATGATCCTTCTATTGAAGCACCAACTTATGATCCAGACTTAGCTAATCAGATTTTAGATGAAGCAGGATATGAAGATGTTACTGGTGATGGAATTCGTGAAAATCCAGATGGTGAAGAATTAGTGATTAACTTTGCTTCAATGTCTGGTGGAGATACAGCTGAACCCATAGCTAACTATTACATTCAGTCTTGGGAAGCTGTAGGTTTGAAAGTACAATTATTAGATGGACGTTTACAAGAGTTCAACACTTTCTATGATCGTGTAGAAGCTGACGATCCAGATATCGATATTTATCAAGGTGCTTGGGGTACTGGTTCTGACGTAGATCCTTCAGGATTATATGGAAGAAATGCTCAGTTCAACTATACTCGTTATGCGAGTGAAGAAAATGATGAATTACTAGCAGAAGGTGCATCAGAAGCATCTCTTGATATCGCACATCGTCAAGAAGTATACAAAGATTGGCAACAATTAATGGTAGATGAAATTCCTGTATTCCCAACACTTTATCGTGCAGTATTAGTTCCAGTTAACAATCGCGTAACAGATTACTCTATTCAATGGAGCTGGAATGGTTGGCATGAAGTTGGCGTAACAGAAGAAACACCACAAACAGTAGAATAATAGTATAAAGAAAAAACCCTACGTTGATAGGGTTTTTTCTTTATGCTTAAAATCAAATTTTATTTTAGTAGGTGAAAAAAATGATTCGTATCGAACTTGCAAATGAAGATCATGTTCAAGGGATTATTTCTGTATGTAGAGCTGGCTACTGCGATGTATCAAAAGGACTATTGTCCCACGAACTTATTGAACAAAAATGTGAAGAATATTATAAAGAAGAGCGAATACGAAAAGAAGTAACACAATTTAATCATTCATGGGGCGGTTATTTTGTTGCGCTTGAAGGTGGAATTGTAGTTGGTGCTGGAGGAGGCGGCATGACGACGGACCAAACTGGTTGGCTATACGTTCTTTACTTGAATCCTACTCGTAGAAATGAAGGGATTGGGACAAAAATACTCGAAGCAGTGACGGAGCAGCAAAAACAATTAGGTGCTTTAGAACAATATGTTACTGTTCAAAAAGGAAATATGAAAGGAATTCCTTTTTATGAAGCCCGTGGTTTTGTTTTTCAAGAAGAAATCCAATCTAAAGATATTAAGCAAAAACCTGGAGCAATCGTTCTTAAATATAGAAGAGAATTAGATTAATAATAATTTATTATCTTAGATGAATTCCTCATATTATCTTATATGAATTCCTCAATTGTAGGCTTGAATTTTTCAATTATATGCAAATTTAACTTCCAACACCTTTTACGCTATAATGATTACGTATACATAATGAGGAGGTAGCTATCGGTGAATGAGCAAGATAAATTAAAAAAAGCAGTTGGGGAAAAAGCGGCAACTATGGTGAAGGACGGAATGAAAGTTGGATTAGGATCAGGATCCACTGTATATTGGATGATTCGTTCATTGGGTGAACGTATTCAACAAGATGGCTTGAAAATTGAAGGCATTCCATCTTCAAATCAAACAGCAACATGGGCAGAAGAAGCTGGTATTCCGTTAACAGATTTCTCGAATGTGAAAGAATTAGATATAACGATTGATGGGGCGGATGAAGTAGATGCTAATAATCATTTGATTAAGGGTGGGGGAGCTGCGCTTTTTCGTGAAAAAATAATTGCTCAAGCTGCTAAAGAGTTTGTCATAATTGTCGATCAATCAAAAGTAGTAGAGACTCTAGGAGAATTTTCTCTTCCTGTTGAGGTTCTGCCATTTTCATGGCAACGAACTGCAAATGAAATATCTAAATTAGGTTGTGTTCCTACGGTTCGTGTTCATGAGGAGGAGCCACTAGTTACCGATAATGGGAATTATATTTTAGATTGTCCTTTTAAAGTTATTCCGCATCCGGATAAATTAAATAAAGAGATTAAATCAATTGTAGGAGTAATTGAAACGGGCTTATTTATTGATATGGCTACTACGGTAATTGTTGGAGAAAAAGATAATATTTATATAAAATAATTTCTAGATACTGTTGAATAGCGGGAAAAGTCATTGGACAATGATTTTTCTTGCTTTTTTTATGTATAGACTAAGAATTTCTAAATTTTTTATCTTTGAGTCCATTTCATAATTAAGATACTTAGTGTGAAACCCGGATGGATTATTGTTTGATTATGATTGTAGACGCGCTTTCGCAGGCAGGGATTCAAATAAGTATCAGTTAAAAATCCCTTTTCCTAGTGGATTTTTAGCCCATACTAATCCTATAGAAGTGCCATTTTCCATTACAACTAAAGCCAAGTTATAGCCATTATCGTTAAAATATAAATTTTGCTAACATGTTTGTTTTTTTATATTGAATCTACCAATCATGAAATTCAATTGAAGAAAAATGTTTTTCTAATCACTTCATGGGCACTCATGCATAAAATGTGTAGGAGGCCTAAGGTTCATTAGAAAGGGTGGTTGGATTTGTGTGGAATTACAGGTTTTGTGAATTGGGGTAAAACAGCAGACGAACAACGGTCTGTATTAGGAAAAATGACGGATACGTTATCACTACGTGGTCCAGATGATACACAACTTTGGACGAAAGGACATACAGGTTTTGGCCATAAGCGTTTGTCGGTTGTAGATTTAGAGGGCGGAAAGCAACCAATGAGCAAGACAGTGAATGGAATAACCTATACAGTTTGTTATAACGGAGAACTATATAATACAGAGGATCTTCGTAAGGAGCTACTAAAAAGAGGATATACATTTTCTACAACATCCGATACAGAAGTATTATTAACAAGTTATATCGAATGGAAAGAAGCATGTGTGGACCATTTTAATGGTATTTTTGCATTTGGAATTTGGGATGAGGAAAAAGAGCAACTGTTTATGTCACGCGATCGATTAGGTGTAAAGCCTCTATTCTATGCAGAAAAAGCAAAAGGATTCATTTTTGGTTCGGAGTTAAAAGCAATATTAGCTCATCCAGATATTTCTACAAAAGTTGATCGTACAGGACTGTCTGAAATATTTGGCCTCGGACCATCGCGTACACCTGGTCATGGACTATTTAAAGACATTGATGAACTAAGAGCGGCACACTCTTTAACTTTCTCAAAACATGGTTTGAAAGTATGGAGATATTGGAATATGGTAAGTAATCATCATACGGATTCGGAAGAAGAAACCGCAGAAAAAGTGAGAGAGCTTTTTGTAGATGCAGTACAACGGCAACTCGTAGCGGATGTACCGGTCTCTACTTTGTTGTCAGGTGGATTGGATTCAAGTGCAATAACTGCAATTGCAGCAAATTATTATAAAGAAAAAGGTTATGGACCATTAACAACATTTTCTATCGATTATCAAGGAAATGAGCAACATTTCCAGAAAAGTAAATTCCAGCCTTCTAGTGACCGTGCTTGGATTGAAAAAATGGTAGAAGGTTTCTCGACAGATCATCATGATGAGATAATTGCAGGTCAAGAACTTGCGATTTTACTAAAGGAAGCAGTGGAGGTCCGTGATCAGCCAGGGCAAGCGGATATTGATTCTTCGCTACTTTGGTTTTGTCGTGAAATTAAACAGCATACCACAGTAGCTTTATCTGGAGAATGTGCGGATGAAATATTTGGAGGATATCCTTGGTTCCATGATCCTGCTGCAGCTGGTAATAATTTTCCTTGGATACGTTCTTTAGATTCTAGAATTGATTTACTGCATGGGGATTGGAAGAAAAAATTAGATTTAGAGAGTTATGTACAAGAACAATATCAATCTACGATAGCTGAAACACCTCGTTTAGATGGAGAGGATAAAATAGATGCTAAACGTAGAGAGTTATTTTATTTGAATATGCAATGGTTTATGTCCCAATTGTTAGATCGTAAGGACAGAATGAGTATGGGGGCAAGCTTAGAAGTACGTGTGCCTTTTGCGGATCATCGTCTTGTGGAATATGTTTGGAACATTCCTTGGGATATCAAAATGGTAAATGGTCATGAGAAAGGAATTCTACGTAAAGCAATGGAAGGTATTCTTCCAAATGAAGTGCTTTATCGAAAAAAGAGTCCCTATCCACGAACTTTTCAACCGGAATATACAGAGCAAGTCAGTCAATGGATGAATCGAATACTGGTTGATCCGAATGCAAGATTATTTGAATTTATGAAAAAAGAAAAAGTAGAAGCAATAGTAAAAAGTAAAGGAAAAGAATTTAAGGATCCTTGGTATGGTCAACTAATGCGTGGCCCACAGTTGATTGCGCACCTTTGTCAAATTGATCATTGGTTGCGTCAGTATGATGTTGAAGTAGTAGATTGATGTAGTGATCACATGTACTGGTTTGTTGAAAAGACCAGTTAGGTTCTTGCAGGGGAAGAGGTTTAGGTGAGCTTCCGGATTAACTATTTAATGGAGGTTCACCAACCACCTGTTAGATAAATGATTTTAAAAAACAATTCACGTCTTTACACTATATTTGGACAAGAAGTATAGTATAATACTAGCTGAGGAGGGATAAGATGAAATATTTTATGGTGCTGTTACCAATGTTAGATGAAGAAAAAAGTAAACAATATCGTCAGGATCATCTTGATTATATAGCGAAGAAAGATGAAGAAGGTCACGTATTTGCAAAGGGAAGATTCGTTGATGGTTTTGGTGGTATGGTTATTTACATAGCTGAGGATTTAGCTCATGCTGAGTCAATAGCAAAAGAAGATCCATATGTTGTTAAAGAAGCACGTACATATGAGATTCATGAATGGGAAATGACTACAAGAGCTGTTTTACCAGAATAATATAAGTTTAAGTTGAGTCAATTACGTTTAGTGATTGGCTCTTTTTTTAGGTAATTCTAAGTTACACAAGTTATAAGTCGTAAGTTGGATTGATTTTTTTGAAAATTCCCTTTAAAATATATGTAATATAAC